>JAFXAN010000057.1 GCA_017517035.1 Clostridia bacterium | reverse complement strand
TTCTTTTTCTTCTTCTTCTTTTTCGCTTTCCGCACTTGCGGCAAGATTGACAACTATATTTGAAATTTCATCGTCGCTTGCGATCTTGATTCCGCTCTCAAGGGCATCCTCATCGGCAAACATTGCGGTATAAGCTCTTGTGGCGGGATTTTTATAAACGAAAGAGCTTATAAAGAAAAGAGCAAAGCCGGAAATAAAGATCAGAGCAGCGGGAACATAATATTTCAGTGTAAGAAGCACAGCAGCAATTCCGAGTATTCCGCAGATTGAATAAAGGATCTTGGTGCTTTTTTTCTGACCGAAGCCCATGTCGATAAGTCTATGGTGGATATGACCTCTGTCCGAGGAAAATGGACTTTTATGCCTTATAAGTCTGCGGACAATGGCAAAAAATGTGTCAAAGAGGGGCAGACCGAAAATCGAGAGAGGTATGAGGAATGAAAAGACGGTATGCGTTTTGAAAACGCCCTCAATGGCAATGAGAGAAAGGAGATAACCGAGTGTCTGAGCACCGGTATCGCCCATAAATATCTTTGCGGGATGGGCGTTGAAGGGGAAAAATCCGATGCAAGCTCCGATAACGATCGCAATGATAAGTGCAGACTGAAAATCTCCGAGGATGAGCATTACCACAAAAAGCGACATAGAGCAGATGGCGGAAACGCCGCAGGCAAGACCGTCAAGACCGTCAATAAGGTTTATGGAGTTTGTGAGTCCAACTATCCAGATGATGGTTAATGGATATGACCAGAATCCGAGAGGGATCATTTTTTCACCAAGAGAAACAAATTCGATCGTAACTCCCTCAAAAGCCGCAAAGATCGCAACTGCCACCTGGACAGCAAGCTTCAGCCAAGCGTTGAGAGCAAATATATCATCAAGAACGCCCATGACGACGATGATGAGTGCGCCAAAGAGCATTACAGCAAGAAATTTGCTCATGGGGCAGAAGGAAAGAATGGTCAGGGCAAAGCCTATGAAGATGGCAAGCCCACCGATTCTCGGGATCGGAACGCTGTGCATTCTTCTTCCGTCACGAGGAACATCAACAGCACCGATTTTGAATGCGAGCACACGCACAAGAGGTGTGCAAACATAGGAAAGCAGGGCGGCGCAAACGACTGCGGCAATTCCTATGATTATTTTTATAAGGGAAGCGTGCATATCTTATGCCTTTCTTTATCAGATTACAAAGCCAATCTTTTTCTTGACCTTTGTAAGGGTTTTTCTTGCAAAGTAGGATGCCTGCTCTGCACCGTTTTTCATAACATTTTCAAGATAAGCCTTGTCCGAGAGAAGCTCATTATATTTTGCTTGAACGGGAGCAAGAGCATCGGCGCAGGCTTCACCCACGGCAAGCTTGAAATCGCCATAGCCGCGTCCGGCAAATTCCGCTTCAATTTCACCGAAGCTCTTTCCTGTGAAGCAGGAATAGATGGACATGAGGTTGTTTATTCCGTCCTTGCTCTCGGCATATCGGATCTCTGTGTCCGAATCTGTCACGGCACGCTTGAATTTTCTGATGATGGTGTCCTTATCATCAAGGATATATACCACTGCATTTGTGTTTTCATCGCTCTTGCTCATCTTCTTTGTGGGATCAGCGAGAGACATGATCTTCATGCCGCTTTTCTCAATGATCGGCTCGGGAACGGTGAATGTTTCGGAATAAGCCTGATTGAAGCGATTTGCAATATTTCTTGCAAGCTCAACGTGCTGCTTCTGGTCGATTCCAACGGGAACGACATCTGTCTGATAGAGCAGGATATCCGCCGCCATAAGGGTAGGATATGTGAAAAGACCTGCATTTATATTGTCTGCGTGCTTTGCGCTCTTATCCTTGAACTGGGTCATTCTGCCAAGCTCACCGAACATGGTATAGCAGTTGAGGATCCATGAAAGCTCTGCATGGGCTGGCACATGAGACTGAACATAAAGGCAGTTCTTTTCGGGGTCAAGACCGCAAGCGATATAGAGAGCGAGAGTTTCATATGTTCTTCTGCGAAGCTCCGCAGGGATCTGACGGACAGTTATTGCGTGCATATCCACAACGCAATAAAATGTTTGAAATTCCTCACTGTATTTTGAAAAATTGCGCAGTGCGCCAAGATAATTTCCGATGGTGAGATTGCCGCTGGGCTGAACACCTGAAAAAGTAACTTTTTTATCACCTAACATAATAATTTTACCTCTTTATAATTATAATCCTTATAATGATACCACATTTATTCGGATTTTGCAATATTTTTTCTGTAACTTTTCATTTTTGGGTAGATTTTTCGGGAAAAATGTGGTAAAATTATGCTGAAAAAGCGAAAGGAGCGCTGAAACAAAAATGAAAAAGCTTTTAACAGAACTTAATATAGGTATTGCAGCACCCATAAAGGTAATACATTTCAGCGATACTCATCTCACCCGTGCAGACGGCAGAGATGATGAAAGAAAGATCGAGCTTGCAAAGCAAAGAAGGGCAAATGCCTTCCCCGATAATGAGGAGGTTTACCGTGATACACTCGCACTTGTATCCGAGGGATATGATGCGGTGCTGCATACAGGAGATCTTATAGACTTTGTTTCTTATGCCAATCTTGAAGAGGCGGCAATATTTGCGCAGACCACCGATTGTTTTTTCGCAGCGGGAAATCACGAATTCAGCCTTTATGTGGGCGAGGCGAAGGAGGATGCCGCATATAGAAATCAGAGCCTTGAGAGAGTTCAGGCGGCATTCCGAAACGATATCCGTTTTTCCTCAAGGATGGTCGGCGGCGTTAATTTTGTTGCCATTGATAATTCATATTATCTCTTTGAGGAATATCAGCTTGAGGGACTTAAAAAAGAAGCGGAAAAGGGGCTTCCCATCATCCTTCTTCTGCATAATCCGATATATGAAGAAAGCCTTTATGAGTTTCAGATGAGATCCTCTCCCTGTGCTTATCTTGTTGCCGCTCCCGAGGAGAAGATGGAATGCTATCCTTCATATAGGAGAGAGCAGCAGAGAGCGGATGAAATAACTCTTGAAGCCGTTGAATATATAAAGAACGAGCCGAGCATAAAGGCACTGCTCTGCGGCCATCTCCATAAGGATTTTGAGTGCGAGCTTTGCAAAGGCAAGCCTCAAATGATGGTAGGAATCCACAGTGCAAGAGAAATAATAATCAGATGAGAGGGATAAAATGATTTTAACAAAGGATAAAAGTTTTTATAAAAGTCTTATACTTTTGGCAATTCCCATGGTGCTTCAGAATCTGATTACCTTTTCCGTAGGACTTGCGGACAATATTATGATCGGTACTCTTGGAGACAGCGCCGTTTCGGGCGTTTATATGGGAAATCAGGTCCAGACGGTGCTTCAGGTGCTAAGTACAGGCATTGAGGGCGGACTTTTGCTTCTGGCGGCACAGTATTGGGGTAAAAGAGACACGGATGCGGTTCGCCGGATCGTTTCCATAGGTCTGCGCTTTTGCCTTGTTCTCGGTCTTGTTTTTTCGGTGGTCTGTGCTGTTGTGCCGAGCTTTGTGATCGACATATTCACAAATGAAGTCGCTGTTATTGAAAAAGGTTCGGAATATCTTTCAATCCTTGCTTATTCCTTCTTCTTTTTCTGCCTCACTCAAGCACTCATCGTTTCGATGCGTAGCGTTGAGGTTGCGAGGATCGGACTTTGGGTCTCTTTATGCTCTTTGGTCATCAATATCGGGCTTAATTATCTTCTCATATTCGGAAAGCTGGGCTTTCCTGCCCTTGAGGTCAAGGGTGCAGCCATTGCGACTCTTGTTTCTCGCTTCTGCGAAGCATTACTGATGGTCATATATGTTGCTTTTGTTGATAAAAAGCTGAAGATACGCTTTTCTCATCTTCTTAAGATCGATAAGCTTCTTCTTCGTGACTACATAAAATACGGGATCCCGATCCTCATGGGACAGCTTGTCTGGGGAGCAAACCTCATTGCCAACAGCATAATTCTGGGACATTTTACAGAGAGCGTTATAACTGCCACCAGCCTTGCGAATACGGTAAGCTCTCTTATGTATGTTTCTCTTAACGGGCTTTCGGGAGCAGTTGGTATCATAATAAGCAAAACGGTAGGTTCTGGAGATATTTCGAGGATAAAGGAGTATTCTCACACAACCGAGATCCTCTTTTTGCTTCTCGGAATCCTCACGGGAATCGGCTTTGCCCTCATCAGAGCGCCATATATCGGACTTTACAATATAAGTGAGGAGGCGGCAAGATATTCAAGCCAATTTATCACGGTTCTTTGCTTCACCGGAATCGGTACCTGTTATGAATGCGGCTGCCTTTTCGGACTTGTAAAATCGGGCGGCGATGTCAGCTTTGTCTTTAAAAACGATACTATTTTCGTCTTTCTCGTTGTCATCCCCTCTGCGATCATAACCGCATATATGGGGCTTTCCCCTTGGATAGTTTATCTTTGCCTCAAGAGCGATCAGATCCTGAAATGCATCGTTGCATTTTTCAAGATAAGACGCTTCGACTGGATGAAAAATCTCACAAGAAAAACAGAATAAAAGTAAAAGGAAACGGTCCGTATGGATCGTTTCCTTTTGTTTTTATCACATCATTATGTTTTCTGTGATGCTCACAATTTTATTGCCCGATACAACAATAAAAAACGGCATTTTAGGCTGTGCGTTTTCATAGGTATTCATATATTTCACAAAATCCGCTTTGTTGCCCAAAAAATGTCTGTCCTCCCCCTCTTTTACAAAATCATTTTTCCAATCTATAAAACTATAAATTGTTGAATCGGTCAAAAAATATTCTTCGGTTTCTGTTCCATCATTGTGTATATAATATCCGTTTATCAGATCGGATTCGGTCAGGCTAAGCTCGGCTATCCTCTCTGTGTCCTCGGCAGTAATATATTCAACAATGTCAAGAACGATCATGTCATCTTTAATTTCCTTGACAAGTGCGCAGATCTCGGTTTTGTTTTCATCCCCGGCGCTGCCGAAAGCACCGTTCAATATTCCGCTTGCAAGAAGTGCCGCAAGAAGAATCAAGACCGCAAGAACTGTCGATATAATTGCTGCTTTTTTGCTTATTTTAGCTTTGTTTTTTACCATGATAAATCTCCTTTTTAATGTTTCTTTGCCTGTCATTCCCGTTGTCATTGGGATGCTCTTTGAATTATTTTGTGATAAAAGAGAGAGAATGGTTTCAATATAATTCTTTTCCTGTTGCTCATCCATTACTCTCACAACTGCAAGATCGCATGAGATCTCGCAATCAATATTTATCTGCTCGCAGATCAGATAAATTGCGGGATTGAACCAATGAATGCTTTTGACAATTATGCAAAACCATTTGTATAAAATGTCATTTCTCCTCAGGTGTGTCATTTCGTGAGCAAGTATATTATTTAGTTGCAAAGGTGTCATATCTTTTTTCGGTAGCATCAGCGTGGGTTTTATCAAGCCCACAATAAATGGCGAGCATATCTTATCACTGACCCTTGTTCTGATTTTTCTTTTTGTATATGACCTCACCTCGGGGCAGGATATTTCCTCGGAATTTTTATATATTCTTTTCAGAAAAGACCGATACCTTATGAGCTTGATGAGAAACAGGATAACAGCACAGATTAGCCAAATAAAAGCAAATAAAGTTCCGTTTTTTATAAAAAAGCTTTGGGCAGATCTTATAGCCGAGGGCTTTCCTTCTTCCTTTTTTATCGTCGGTGCTTTTGTGTTTTCCGATATATCATTTATCTCTATTTCATTATATGAAATTTGCGGTTCATTAAGGGAAGGTTCGGGAAGCTCTAATCTTATCGGAAGGATCATCACAATAAGAACCGCAAGCCATATATAATAATGCCATGTGCCGGAAAAAAGTTTTCTTGTCAAAGATCTTATTAAGGTCAGTATTATCGCAAGTAAAGTGCCGATGGCAGATGTGATAAGGAATGCTGCAAAAATTTGAGCCATTTATCATTCCTCCTTTTCATCAAAAATTGCCTTCAGCTCCTTAATATCTTCCTCCGACAATTTCTGTTCTTTGAAGAATGATACCGCAAAATCCCGAACAGAACCGTCATAAAGGTTACTTATAAGCTTTTTGGTCTGTGATCTTTTGTATTCCTTTTCGGTGATCAAGGGAGTGTAGTAATAAAGCTTGCCTTGCTTTTCGGCAGCCAAGGCACCTTTTTCCACAAGCCTCGCAAGAAATGTGGCGATGGTAGTTTTTTTCCAGTCCTTGTCTTCAACAGCTTTGCCGATGTCGAGTGAGGTTATTGGTTCTTTTGCTCGCCAGATAACCTTCATGATCTCAAGCTCTGCGTCACCTATAGATATGCTTTTCATTTTTATACCTCCAAACTGTGTTCTACATATGTAGTTTACTATATTCTACCACGGTAGAATGAGTTTGTCAATACCTTTTTGAAAATTTTTTCAATATTTTTTGTTGCGCAATTGATATTCAAACAGGAATTTGTCGAACAGTAAGGTTTTCTGAGGGATAGTATGAGGAAATTGTTTATCTGAGAAGAAGTTAGTTACTGCAACGGACCTCGTGCCGGTCGGGCACTTCCTTTGGCCCGCCCCAAAGGAAGCAAAAGTCTCCCAAGGCGTTCCCCCTTGGGTATCTCCCTTTTTAAGTCTGAACCAACGCAGACAAAAAACTTCGACGAGCGAAGATTTTTTGCTCTGCTGTAAGTGCTC
>JAFXAN010000008.1 GCA_017517035.1 Clostridia bacterium | reverse complement strand
GTAGAAACACAGATAAACAACAATAAAAATTCCCTTTTTCAAAGTTTTGATCGACCTTTTTTAAAAGGTCGCGCGAGCCGACGGCGGCGTCGGTCGCCTCCGCAGAGGCGAAACTCCCTCACCGACAAATTACTGTTTACCTTCAAAATTTTTCTTATATTCCCTTGGGGAGATGCCGTATTTTTTCTTGAACATTTTAGAAAAATTGAATATATCGGGATAGCCACAGGAGGCCGCCGCTTGCATTGGTGAAAAATCATAGGATGTCATAAGCTCTGCAGCGTTTGCAAGTCTGAAGTTCACGATATACTCCTTTGGCGAAACACCGATCTGCTCCTTAAAAACGCTTGAAAGATAGCTGCGGTCAAGCCCCATTTCATCAGCAATTCCTTCAACGGTTATATCCTTATAATAGTTCGCTTCAATATAGCTTTTTGCCTTTTGTGCATAATTCTGCTCCCTTTTATGCGGGGATGATATCTTATAGCGGAGAAGCGCAAGAATCTCGCATATCTTTCCGGCAGAAAAAAGCTCGGCATTTTCGCCGTATTTCACGCTCTCAAGTATCTTATCAAACATCTCTTCGCATCTCTCGGAAAAAACAACATTTTTACAAAATATATCACTTATATCAAAGTCGCATTCAAAGCCTATCCACTTATATACCCATGGGTCATTCTCATCCGCTTCATATGTTGTAAGTTCACCCGGACTTATAAGGAACATCCACCCCTTTTTCAGCTCATATTCCTTATCATCCGTCCAAAATCTGCCTTTTCCCGATTCAACATAGTGGATAAGATAGCATTGCCTCACATTAGGGCCGTACCTATGAGATGGAGCGCATTTTTCCATTCCGCAAAAAAGCGGAGCAACCACATATTTTTCTTCACCGAAGCCATTATAGAAAAGCTCACTCATAAAAATCACCTCTTTCCAACATTATAACAAATAAACCTCACATAATGCAATAGATTTTTTGAAATTTTTGTGATAAAATTTAATTACAAAGTTTTTTTGGAGGTTTTTGATATGAAAATCACATTTATGGGTGCAGGCAGCACGGTTTTTGCAAAAAATGTTATCGGTGACTGTATGTGCACAGAATCTCTTCGTGACGCAGAATTTGCCCTCTATGATATTGACGGGGACAGACTTCGTGAAAGCGAGCTTATGCTCAATGCCATTAACAATACGATAAATGAAGGCAGAGCAAAGATCACCTGTCATCTTGGCGTTGAGAACAGAAAAAATGCACTTCGAGGTGCATCTTTCGTCGTGAATGCAATTCAGGTCGGGCTTTATGATCCTTGCACCATCACGGATTTTGAAGTGCCAAAAAGATTCGGACTTCGCCAGACCATCGGTGACACCCTCGGAATCGGCGGAATCATGCGAGCACTTCGCACCATTCCCGTTCTTGAGGATTTTACCCGTGATATGTCAGAGGTCTGCCCCGATGCCCTTTTCCTCAATTATACCAACCCCATGGCGATGCTCTCTGGTTATATGCAGAGATATACGGGCATAAAAACTGTTGGTCTTTGCCACAGCGTTCAAACCTGTTCGGATTCTCTTCTTAAGAAATTGGGAATGGATGACAAGCTTGATGGCAGGCGTGAGCTTATTGCGGGAATCAATCACATGGCCTGGCTTCTTGAGATCAAGGATAAAGACGGAAACGACCTTTATCCCGAGATCAAGCGCCGTGCAAAGGAAAAGAATGCCACAGAAAAGCACGGCGACATGGTGCGATTCGATTATATTGATAAGCTTGGCTATTACTGCACAGAATCCAGCGAGCATAATGCGGAATACAATATGTTCTATATCAAGGATAAATATCCCGAGCTTATCGAGAAGTTCAATATTCCCCTTGATGAATACCCAAGACGCTGCATAAATCAGATCGCAAAATGGGAAACACAGAGAGACGAGCTTATAAATAACCCCACCCTCTCGCATAATCGCTCAAATGAATATGCTTCAAGGATCATGGAATCCATCGTCACAGGAAATGTATATAAAATCGGCGGAAATGTTATAAATACAGGGCTTATTGACAATCTTCCCTCCGATGCCTGCGTTGAGGTTCCTTGCCTTATTGACGGTCAGGGCATTCACCCATGCCATGTTGGTAGGCTCCCCGTTCAGCTTGCTGCAATGAATATGACAAACATCAATGTTCAGCTTCTTACAATCGAAGCTGCAGTTACGAAAAAGAAAGAGCATATTTATCATGCGGCAATGCTCGATCCCCATACCGGAAGCGAGCTTTCAATTGATAAAATTATAGAAATGGTCGATGCCCTCATCGAGGAGCACGGATCATGGCTTCCAAAATACAATTGAAAGGAATAAACCGAATGTCAATCATCTTCGACGAAAAAAGAAAAATTTTTAAGCTTGACACACCAAATTCCACCTATGCCATAAAGATTTTTGAGGGCGGTTATCTGCTTCACATCTATTACGGCAAAAGGCTGAATGACACAAATCTTGATTTTATGATCCCAAGTACCATTGATGTCAGCTATTCTCCAAGAGCAAAATCAGTGCTTTCCGACCCTGATTTTTCAACCGACATCAAGCCTATGGAGTATTCTGTGAACGGCACAGGCGACTACCGTGTTTCGGCTCTCCAGATAAGAGCCGCCTGCGGTAATGCTTCAACCGACATAAGATATAAATCCCATAAGATCTATAAGGGCAAATATTCCCTGCCGGGACTTCCCGCAACATATGCAAATACCGAGGACGAGGCAGACACGCTTGAGATCGTTACCGAGGATGTTCACACAGGTGCTGTTGTTACTCTCTATTACGGTGTTTTCAACTGCTATGATGCCATCACAAGAGCTGTTAAGGTGGAGAACACAGGCAAAGAACCTTTTGAGATCGAAAGAATTTTCAGCACCTGCGTTCATTTCAACCGCATGGATATGGATATGATCGGTCTTTGGGGATCATGGGCAAGAGAAAGAACCCCTGCTCGCCGTCCTCTTGAGCACGGAATCCGTGAGGTCAAGAGCAAGAGAGGCTCATCAAGCCACTATCATAACCCATTCGTTGCTCTCTGCGATCACAATGCAACCGAGCAGCTTGGCGAGGCTTACGGTTTCAGCTTCGTTTATAGCGGTAATTTCTCCGCACAGTGCGAGGTCGATGCTTATTGCCAAACAAGAATGATCATGGGTCTTGAGGATACCGACTTTGGCTGGCATATGGAATGCGGTGAGACCTTCTATGCCCCCGAGGTTGTCATGGCATATTCCGACGAGGGACTTGGCGGAATGAGCCGTGTTTATCACAAGCTATATAGATATAATCTCTGCCGAGGCAAATATAAGACCGCAAAAAGACCGCTTCTCGTCAACAACTGGGAAGGCACTTATATGGATTTCACAGGCGACAAGCTGGTGTCAATCGCAAAGGATGCTTCCGAGCTTGGAATCGAGCTTTTCGTGCTTGATGACGGCTGGTTTGGAGAGAGAAATGATGATAAATCCTCTCTCGGTGACTGGTTTGTAAACGAAAAGAAGCTGGGAAGAACCATGGGTGAGCTGGCATCGGAAATCAATGCTCTCGGGCTTAAGTTTGGTCTTTGGTTTGAGCCTGAGATGATCTCCCCTATCAGTAAGCTCTATGAGGCGCACCCCGATTGGTGTCTCCATGTGGGAGAAAGAGAACGAAGCGAGGCAAGACATCAGCTTATCCTCGATATGTCAAGAGAGGATGTACGAGATTATCTCGTTGATACAATCTCAAATATCCTTGATAACGCCAATATCGAATACATAAAATGGGACTTTAACAGAAATCTTACAGAGGTTGGCTCTGCTCTTCTTCCTCCCGAGAGGCAGAAGGAGCTTTTCCACCGTTATGTTCTTGGTCTTTATGATCTTAATGAAAGGCTTCTCAAAAAATATCCCTATCTGCTTCTTGAGGGCTGTAGCGGTGGCGGCGGAAGATTTGATCCCGGTATGCTTTATTATGTTCCTCAGGTCTGGGCAAGCGATGACAGCGATGCAATGGAAAGAATAAGGATTCAGTATGGTACTTCCTTTGTTTATCCCGCATCAACCATCAGTGCTCATGTTTCCGCAGTACCAAATCACCAGACAGGTAGAATTACATCCTTTGAAACAAGAGGAAATATTGCAATGGCAGGTGCTTTCGGCTATGAGCTTGACCTCAACAAGCTGACAGACGAGGAAAGAGCTCTTGTGCGTGAGCAAGTTGCAAATTACCATAAGTATTATGATATCATTCAGAATGGCGATCTTTACCGCATCATAAGTCCCTTCGAAAATGACCGTCTTGCCGCTTGGGAATATGTATCCGGCGATAAGCGTGAAGTTCTCTTCACTTTTGCTGTCATGCGAGGATTTTTCCCCACAACCGTTCAGATAAAGCTTCCCGGACTTGATCCGGAGCTTGTTTATGTAGATCAGAAAACAGGCAAGGAATATAGCGGAAGCGCACTTATGTACGGTGGTCTTCAAATGGCAAATGATGATTATATGGTAAACGGATTCAGCCGCCGTGACGGATATAGCGAGATCGTATACCTCAAAGCAAAATAATTATTCTTGACTTTTATAATTCGATGCTTTATAATATAAGCATAGCCATCCGAGGATGGCTATGCTTGGCATCGAATTATTTTTTAGGAGAAAAAGCATGACAGAAGCAGACAGAATTTTCGGGCGTTTTCCGAGCTTTATTCAGGAATTTATATATGGTCACGGTTGGGAAAGCCTGCGTGATGTTCAGATCAGCGCCGCAAAAACGATTTTTGAAACCGAAAACAATCTTCTTTTAACATCCGCAACCGCCAGCGGCAAGACCGAGGCGGCTTTTTTCCCTATTCTTGCAGATATTTTTGAGAACCCCGAAAACAGCATTTCTGTGCTCTATATTGCCCCCCTCAAAAGCCTTATCAACGACCAATTTTCAAGAATCGAGGAGTTGCTTGATGCAAGTCACATAAAGGTCACTCATTGGCATGGCGATGTTGCGCAGTCTCACAAGAAAAAGCTTCTTGAAAAGCCAGAGGGAATCCTTCAGATAACTCCCGAAAGCCTAGAAAGCATGCTGCTCAATCGTTCAAATGACATTGTGCGCCTTTTTCACGGTCTCAGATATGTTGTAATTGATGAAATTCACACCCTCATAGGTTCAGACAGAGGAAGTCAGATAATCTGCCAGCTTAACAGAATTGCGCATATTATCGGTCATGTTCCGAGAAGGATTGGGCTTTCCGCAACCATAGGAGATCCCGAAAAGGCAGCAGATTGGCTTGCGGCAGGCACGGAAAAGCCTACCGATATTCCCCTTTTTCCGCAGGGACAGATCAGATGGCGGCTCGGACTTGAACATTTTTATATTCAGAATATGAATGAGGATCAGTCAAAGGATGCTCCTTCTTTGCCCGAAGATAATGACGAAAAAAAACGCAAATATGCCGAGCTTGATGCGGGCTATGAATATATGTATGATTGCGTGAAAAACAAAAAATCTCTTGTCTTTTCAAATTCCCGTGAGGAAACCGAATATGTAACTGCAACTTTGCGTCAGATCGCCGCAAAGCGTGGAGAAAAGGATATTTTTCTCATTCACCATGGAAATCTTTCCGCCTCCATCAGAGAGGAAGCGGAGGCAAAAATGAAGGATGAGGATATCCATGCGGTAACCTGCGCCACAGTCACAATGGAGCTTGGAATTGACATCGGCAGACTTGAGAGGATACTTCAAAATGATTCGCCAAATTCCGTCTCTTCGTTTTTGCAAAGGCTCGGAAGAAGCGGAAGGCGCGGCGAGCCACCCGAGATGATGATGGTTTTCCGTGAGGAAAATCCGCTTCCAAACACTCCCCTTCCCCAGCTTATTCCTTGGAGCCTTCTCCGTGCCATCGCAATAATTCAGCTTTATATAGAGGAAAGATTTATTGAGCCTCCCCAGAGCAAAAAGCTCCCGTTCAGCCTTCTTTTCCAGCAGACATTAAGCATTCTCGGTGCCTCAGGAGAGCTTACGCCCAAAAGGCTTGCTGAAAAGGTTCTTTCCCTGCCTCCTTTCGCCTTTGTCTCAAAGGAGGATTACAGAACTCTTATTCTCTCGATGCTTGAAAACGACTATATTCAAATGACCGAGGAAAAAGGGCTGATCGTTGGAATGGCTGGAGAAAGACTGCTTAACAGCTTCAAATTCTATGCAGTTTTCAAGGACAGTGAGGACTATACCGTGCGCTGTGAATCGGATGAGATCGGAACGATAACCACACCGCCCCCCGTTGGTGACCGCTTTGCTCTTGCCGGCAGAGTTTGGGAGGTGAACGAGCTTGATATTCCGAGAAAGCTTATCTATGTCACTCCCGTGCTTGGCAAAATGGAAGTCTCATGGCCGGGTGACTATGGCGAGATACACACAAAGATCCTCGAAAGAATGAAAAAGGTGCTGCAGGAGGACACCGATTATCCGTATCTAAAGCCAAACGCCAAAAAGCGTCTTGAGGTGGCGAGAAATCTTGCGAGAAATACGGGGATGCTGGAGCATTCGATCGTCAGCCTCGGCGGTTATACCTACTGCCTTTTCCCGTGGCTCGGCACACGCTCCTTCAGAACGCTTCGCAAATTCATTCAGCAAAATTCAAAGGAATTTAAGATAAATAATCTTGAATTTGAGGGTTGTTGCTATATGATCTTCAAAATGGAGTGCGACAGCCGCCATTTTATCGAATCGCTTTGCAAAAAAGTCGATTCATTGGGTATCGACTGCGCCTCTCTTGTAAGCTCGGGGGAGCTTCCGGTTTTTGAAAAATACGATGATTATATCCCCGGTGACCTTCTCCGAAAAGCTTATGCCACAGATAAGCTCCGCGCTGATGAAGCAGAAAAAAGACTTCACGAAATTCTTGCGGAATGGTAAAATCACGCAAACAACCCAACTTGATCGATATTTCAAACAGGAATTTGTCGGTGAGGGAGTTTCGCCTCTGCGGAGGCGACCGACGCCGCCGTCGGCTCGCGCGACCTTTTAAAAAAGGTCGATCAAAACTTCGAAAAAGGTAATTTTTATTGCTGTTTATCTGTGTTTCTACGTAATTTTTACAGAAATTTCATGTAGAAAAACTTATCATCAATTTACTCTCGAGTCATTCTGAGCGTAGCGAAGAATCTACGAGCACTAAAGGATGATAATCTCACAGCAGTCACCCTGAGCGGAGCACGAATGTGCGTAGTCGAACCGCTTGCGGCAACGCCTTTGGCGTTGGGGTATAATCTCACCGATAAATTACTGTTTATCATCAAATCCTATATTTGAAAGAAAAGCTGAACAGACATTGCATCTGTTCAGCTTTTTCTTTATATGCCTATGATCTTATCGGGCGAATAATCCCTCTCTGCCTCGGAAAGGCAACTTTCGGAAACCCCAAGCACCGAAAGAATATTTGATACCACTTCATCGCCTATGAGCTTTGTTGACTCAGGAGTATAATAGTGAGTTGCATCAGAATGATAGCTGTCGGGAAGCGGTGAAAGGAGCGCATAAAGATCGTTGATCTTCACATCATATTTTGAAAGCGCACGCCTTGCCGCCTCATTATATTGCTCGATCTCGCTATTATATCTTTTCTTTCCCTGCCATTTCCACATCTGCTCGGATACCGGAGTTGATGTTGCAAAAATTGATTTTGCATTCGGGTAAGCAGAGTTTATAAGCCCCTGTATTCTGTCAACAGTTCTCTCATATATGTCAACGGGAATCAGCGGCTCACCGTCTTCCATATGAAGGCAATCCCAAAGTCCCGCATTCCAGTGAACGACGTCGATTTCCTCACGCTTCAGCTTGAGTTTGTCCGCCCATTCATATATGTATCGCACCATGTTCATCGAAAATTTGCAGTTTTCTTCGGGAAAATAAACCTCCGCAATATTGCTCAGCTTATCTCTTGTGTATTTGTCATATCCCATCCTTATCGAATCACCAAGCAGTAAAATCTTCTTCATTTTTAATTCTCCTGTTTTAATAATTATTTTACTCATTCGTTTATAAATATTTTATCCTCAGTATAACTCAATTGCATAATTTTTAGTAAGAGTAAAAGTCAGAGGAAAAATACCCTCCAATTGTTTTCTCACTTAAAGGCAATTTTGCAACCGTAAATTTAGATAATCATTGAAAATCTATTAAAAGGGTAATGAACTGCTATGTACCGGCAAGCATTGCGTTTTGGTCACACAAACGCAGACTTGTCAATAATATTTCTGAAACCTTTAAGGAATTTTTGAAAACATAAAAACATTTTTGTAGAATGCATTTACAAAAGAGAACGGATTTCCACTAAAATATTGACCCATGTGTCATTTGCGAATTTCTTATCAAACTCATAATCGATCAATCGTTCTCTTGGCAAAACTAAAGGCAAATAGCTTGGAACAACAAAGTCAAATATAAACCTTAATTTTTCGAGAGGAAAATTACCTCTATGATTACATATAAGTCTGTATAACTCACAAGAATAACTTTCAGCAACAATTGAAATGGCTCCAATTTGCTCGTCCTCATCACCTTTAAGAAACATTTTTATTAATTCTTCAAAAGAATATTCCTTGCAAGAGGAAAAACAAAGGTACGCATCACCGTAATATGGCAAAATATCACATTGCTTGAAATAACAATTTTTTTTATATTTTTTTATTTTCTTTTCATCACGATTATTAACCAAAACAAAGTTTCCCATATATTTACCTTAATCAATAAAATGAAATACCATATTGATACCCATTTCTCTAAGTATCCAATACTCAACGGTTAGAAATGTACGCGATTCCGCAGGGGGGCATAGGTTATGTAACATTTACCCCATGCATCGTAGAGGTGTTCGGCGACTTTGGTACAAAAAATAAATAGATAGCGGTTATATCACTTTGGAGTTTTAGTAAAATAACCTTAACTAATTTAGGTTATTTTACTATTAATGTAGTATATTCCTTAACAATAATATTATAACATAATTCTTTAACACTTTCATTATTGTTATTTACAACACAAACTTTAACTTTTAAAGATAAATTTGTCCCATCCTCAAATAACTCCACATTAAAAGGAAAAAACATTCCAGACATATTCCATTCATATATATTGCCATTTTTTATAACAGTCATATTTTTACTATCATAATTTGAAAATAAAACCTTTTCTCCATGAAACAATTCTAAACCAATGATATTTATTTGATCATAATAGTTATTTGAATAAGAGGATAAATATATCACATATTCTTCATAGGAAATCGGCTTTATTTCTGGAATAAACAGAATATTTTCAACACGTGAAAAACTCAAATTATCAGAATGTACATACTCAACGATATCTTCTATATCTATCGCATCTATGTTTTCTATCGACAACTTTTTCACACTAACAGAAAATAAAGCCAGATATATAAATGAAAAAACTAAAACAATAAAAAACAATATAAAAATCACTTTAAATATAGTGCTGAAAAATATATTCATATTACACCTCATTAATTAAGTATTCCTATTTTTTTATGAAATTGTTCTCTTGTATTACTGTTTCCAGTCATATAATATGGAAGAACATCGATTAAAATATGTCCTATTCCAAACACCATATACTGTATGTAATATAATAGATCATCATCTTTTCCTAGAGTTTTACATGGAACAACATAATTATAATGATGTTTCCAGCGTTATCATATCTATACAAATACGAACGATTCAGCTGTTTGTTATCCTCTCGGATAAGATGGGTTATTCTGTCATGTTAAAGTTATTTAAACATAATTATTCTTACTGCTCATTCCAATGCCTCTTCTGTTGCATATACATAAATAACATGAGTTGGAGGAGAAAAATCAATATCAAGTTTGTCTTCGGAAAATTCTTTTTCCACAACTAATATATAATTGTTTTTCTCCAATGCAGCTATTTTAAAATATGATGTTTTGCTATTTTCGGGATATAAATGATAATTATTATGATAATCAAATCCTTTTTTCGAGTTAAATGTTGCAATCGCCGATATAACTTGGTCATAATCTCGATGATTTTCAAAACATAAAGAATATCTTATTCTGATAACATCTTCTTTTATGCAATAATCTAATAAGTAACTTTCTTCCGGATAATAAGAAACCATAAGAACACCTGGGTCTGAATGATTAGAAAAAGTATATATTATTATAAAGCCCAATACAGTTAGAAAAACAATTGTAAGAATAACGCTAAGTATCAACAAAAGCCTCATCTTATCATCTTACCTCCAATATCACTTGATTATTCCACCAACAAACTTAACTAATTTTTTGATATTATTACTCTTAAAATAACCCAATGACCAAACCACCCCATAAAATATGACTTGTAACCATGTCCTATATTCCACGACAACGGGTCAAAACCACCATAAACCATAGTTACCTTTGTAGAATTTTTCCAGATTTCACATACTGGTGTTCCAATTAAAATCACATTTGAAATTTTTCCATTCATTTTTTCCATAACATTTAACGCAACTTGACCTCCACCACTGTATCCAATTAAATTTAATTGTTCACCATCTTCAAGGGGATCATTTTTCAAATCAGCTAAAATCTTATTAACCACAAGATCGGTATATATGTCAACATTTAACATCTCGGAAACGACTTGTATTGCACCTTTTACAGTTCCCCTTATTCCTACTTGACCAGTATAAAGTGGAATCGTTCTAACATCATCAATACCAGCTTCTGCAAGTAATTTTTGAAAAGTTTCTATGTATTCTGGCGGACGGTCTAAATTATCATTTGCAATACCATTTAAAATATATGTTCTCTTTCCTGTAGGATCAATTCCAACAATTGGATTATTATGACAATATGCATACATATTGCAATTTAACAAACCAATTCCTGTGGAAACATAAACATCCGCATTGACAAATCGACCTGTATTGGGGTCATAATAGCGGGAATTGAGGTAATAAAGTCCTGTTTCGGTATCGTAGTAATAGCTGCGGTAGCGAATGGGATTGATAGCTCCAATTCCGGTTGGATCATAGGTAATGGTGCATTTGCCCCATGCATCATAGGCATACTCTGCAACCTTTGTACCATTCAATGTATAGATTGCATTTACATCGCCTTGGAGATTTTTCTTGAAAACATATGTTGTCGGATCATAATGGAAGCCTGTT
>JAFXAN010000056.1 GCA_017517035.1 Clostridia bacterium | reverse complement strand
TTTCTACATGGAATTTATGAGAATTCTATGTAGAAAACTTGTCATCAATCTCCTCACAAGTCATCCTGAACGAAGTGAAGGATCTGGAAACGCTAAAGGATGATTTCATCACTATCAGACTGTTCGCTAAATTACTGTTTACAGCTCAATTTCATATCCGATCATGTCTTTAAAATAAGCGGTTTTGCATTCCTTTATTCCGCCGCAGGCTGCTCGGAACTCCTTTACCTCAGAAACATCCTTTATTTCTTCGCACTCGCTTCCGATAAACTTAACATAGTCTGTCTTCGCACCGCAGAACAGCATTCTTGCGCTTCTGTAGGGCTTATGAATATTGAATTTGACTGTTATTTTTCTTCCGTCAAAAACATACTTGCCGTCAAATTCGATATCGGTGGGGGTAGTGTCTCTTGACACAAGATTTCCGCTGACATTTATAATAATTCTGTCATCCTCGCATTTTTCTTCTATCCTGCTGAAGCCTTCCATAAGAACTGCAACAGTTCCGTCCTCCGTGGTTATCTCGGGAACGAGAAATGGATGATATCTCCATACGGGCGCTTCGGTAAATTCCTGCTGGTGCGGAAAAGCAAAATACATATCGCTTACGGTATTTGGCTTGTCGCTCATCCCCACAAAGGGAAGCATGAAGGAATGAGTACCGCGGCGAAGCACATAGAGTGCGCGCTCCTTGCCCACTTCCTTTACAAATACCGTTTTGCGTGCCTCCCATTTTTCGGGCTCGCTTACATCTTCTGCCGGAACATAATTATCAATGCCAAGCTTCGTAAATTCTTCCAGCACCTCCGCCATCGCAAGACACATTCCGAGATTCAGATTGAATATTACATCGGGACCTCTATAAACATCGGTAGCTCTTGAGCCTGTCCAGATGTCAAAGAAATTTTCTTCCTTTCTGTACCAGAAGTCCATAAGTCTTTCGCAGATATGAATACAGTATGCGATCGCCTCGTCCTTGTCCTTCTCCTCAATAAAACCGTGCTTAAAGCCGAAGCAGATCTGTCGAAGGGTTCCGGCTTCGCCAAATACAGAAAGACTTCTTCCGTATTTAAAGCCATGTCCGTGACGGTTTTTTGCCGAAAGGTGTATAAGGACGGCTTCCTTTGCATTTTTAATTATAAATTCGGGAACTGTCTTGCCTGCCATTTCAAGAGAATCATAAACGGTTTTGTAGGCATCAAGGCTGTAAGAATCAAACCTGCCTCTGGGCGGTACCTCGTCCATCCAGCCGTCGTCCGAATTGTTTATCATAATTTCAAGTAGCTTGTCGGCAATCTTTTTTGACATCCCGTCATTCTCAAAGCCGATGATCTCGCGGTATGTGGCGCAGGTAAGTGCAACATGGTAATAATTTGTGGGGAGTCCCAGCTCTTTGGGTATAAAAAGTCCTTCCTTATTGAAGAAATCACCGTAGTCGGTCTTTCTTTCCAATATTTCAAGCCTCTCACGGGAGATTATATTCAGCTTACTTGCCTTTTTGAGTAGTGCCAGAGCTTCGAGGATAAACTGCTTTCCCCAAGGACCTGTTGTTGTATCCTCATTTATCATTCCGATAAAGCGGAGAAGTCTTTTTTCAAGCTGTTCTGCCCGGTCGGTGTTTTTTTCTGCGATATATAACCGAGCACTGCTTCTGAGAAGTCCGCCAAGGGTCAAGCAGCTCTTGTCTATCTTGCAAGGGAATCCCCCAAGCGTTGCTTTCTCTCCCTCTCTGTCAAAGAGGTCCATTAGATATTCCATAAAGGAATATGAGAATTTTTCTGTGGTTTCTCTATAGCTTTTCATTATCGTTTCCAATCCTATTGTAATCATTTCAGCGCATCAAAGAGGGCTTTCACATCAGCCTGACCCAAGGTCATCTCATCTGCCATAAATTCTTCACCAAAGCCCATTTGAGCAAAGCTCCAGGAGCCGCCCCATGTCATAAGGTATATAAAGGAATATCCATCGTCACGAAGCATATTAAGGTCTCTCAAAACATTTATGCTGCTGTAAAGCTCGGGATCTGCACGCCCCTCTTCATTTGTCGCCGTGCCTGTTGCGCCAAATTCGGTAAGAGCTCCGGGCTTTTTCGAAGCATCTGTAAGCTGGAGATAACCGCCTTCATCCATAAGCTCCAAATTTCCCTGGGTGTACCAGTCAACGCCCACAATGTCACAATATTTGTCACCGGGGTAGAGATAAGTGGTGCTCATCTTGGTCTGTCCCGGGATATCCTCGGTATTTGAAGAATAGTTTGGGGCAAAGCACCAAAGTAAATTGTCGATGCCCTTTTCGGCAAAATAATCATAGATATAATACCAAATATTCTTTATATATGAAGCGTCAAGGGTGTTGCCTGCCTGGGTAGTACTGAACCAGAACCAGTTTGAATTTGCCTCATGAAGAGGTCTCCAGACAGCAGGGACGCCGTTTGCCTTGAGAGCGAGGAAAAATTCAATCTCACGGTCGATCTCCTCCATCCATTTTTTGTTGTATTCCGTGCCGGGGGTAAGAAGATCGGTAAATGCCTTTTCATAGCCTGCCTTGGTATTGTCATAGCCAAGAACGCCGCGGTAACGATTATCCTCATCCGGGTAATTGCCCGAGGGGTTTTCCCAATGTGCGCTGAATGTAAGGATTCCGCCATTTGCAACATAATCGACCGCATCGCAAATGATGTTGCTTATTGTATAAGGCTCCGGTTGCGCTAAGATGCCCATTCCAAATGTCTGAAGATCAATACCGATAATGCCGGGCTTCTCACCTGTTGCAGCTTCAAATATCTCTATTGCATATTCAATGCAGGCACTTGTTCCTCGGCTTTGCTCGCCGATGATGATATGATCCTTATCCTCGTAGACTTTTGTTAGAACGCTCATGAGTTGCTCCTTTGTATAAAGCTCGGGCTTTTCGATCTTTCCCTCAAGCTTGTCAGAGGATTTCAATGCTTTGTTTTCACCGAGCTTTTTCAAAAATTCTCTCGAAAAAGCTTCAATGGCACCGTCAATGGAGCGTCCGCTTCCGTATAGATGAATGTTTCCGTTTTCTACCGTGATGCTGTAGTCCTCATAAACATAGCTGCTTGCATCAAGAATGATATAGTGCTCACCTTCTGACTCTTCGGTGACGACCTCAAGTTCAAAATCGAATGTGCGGCGCAGCTTTTCAGCGATTTCCGCTTCTTCAAAGCAGGTTTTGTTAAGGATCTTGAATTCCTTTATATCAACACCATCAACGGTCAAATCGTTTCCAAGGTATTCATGCTTATATGTAAAATCCTTTGGAAGATAGAGAGCTTTTGCCCCGGCATCTACAAATTGAGCCTTGAAAAGCTTAATTGCTTCCATAAGAGACTCCTCGGAGCCTCCTTGAATGACGATCTTATTATTTACCCTTCTGATAGTAAAATCGTAATATTTGAGAGCCTCTAAGGCATCGGTGGACTCCTTTCGGTTGGTATGACCCACAAGAATCTCATAGTCGTTGTTTTTAAAAGCGGCAACGCTCTTGATCTGTGTTCCCGTTGCCTCGCTGATGTATTTTATCAGATCCCTTGCCATGATCGCCGTTGCGTTGCTTTTTTGATTATCAACAAAAACATAGTCCTCAAGATTTTCAACCTTGTCGATATAGACCTTTTCAGCATCAATTTCATAGGGCGCATCCGTATTTCCGCAGGAAACGAAAAATGAAGCGCAAAGCGTTAAAATAATAAGTAAAAATAATGATTTTTTCATATAAAAACCTCCCTTGTTTTTTGTATTCTAGCATGAATCAGAAAGTTTTGTCAATGCCATTGATTCAAACGAAAAAAATATAACATAAAATGCCAAAAAATGCATACTGAGCTTAAGGTTCATATAATATTCTCTCCTATTCTCACCAGCCGTGAAATAAATGTTCAAGGGGATTTGACGATAAGTTTTAAGTGAATGAGAATTATGGTATGATAACCGCCTTAAACAATGATTGATAAGACTCACAAAAAACGATAGGAGATATAGATTGCTCCATATCTCCTATGCTATCGGCGGTTCTTGGCTGCGTTTCTCTCACCGCTATGCGGCCCGAGGTTTGACTTTCTCTATACAACAAAAATAGCACCTCTCTTGAGGTGCTATTTTGGCAGAGAAGGAGCAATATCATTCATGCACACAACATCAAGTTTTTTTGAATTCATGCAACAACGGTATTACCCCTTCAATTATTAAATTATTACTTTTTCTTTTTCTTGATAAGAAGTACAGCAAGCACTGCAACGATCACGCAAGCAACTGCCACAATAACAACGATTATTACCGTATTTGAGCCATCCTCGGACTTCTTCTCATTACCAACGGTATTGAAATTAAAGTCGACATCACTCTCTGCCGTGCTCTCACTCTCAATCGGCTCTTCTGATGCCGATTCACTTTCGGAGAATGTTTCGGTGGAGCTTTCGGGTGATGTTGTTTCCACATCCGAAACAACGGGCCCCTCTGTGTCAGAGGTTTCGGGAACGGGACAGCTTACTGGTTCAGGTGCATTAAAAACACGCTATGAGCATGATCTGTGCGATTATTTCAAGAAATATGACCGTACCGGTGTTAGATATTTCGTTAGCGATATGTACAAGCCATATGCGGAAATTGCCGAATATTATTTTCCGAACGCTACTTATGTCATAGATAGATACAATTGGGTAAGACAGGCTGTTAGAAAAGAAGTTCAAAAGCAGTTCTCAAAGAAACATCGTATTTACTTTAAGAAGTCCAGATATCTGCTATTAAAGCATCAGGACAAGCTCAATGATGATGAATTACAACAGTTTTTTATTATGTTGGATATTTCTCCTACTCTTTCAACTGCTTATTTCTTAAAGGAATTACTATATTCAATACTTGGTGAGACAGATCCTGATAAGCAAAAGAAGCTCTTTTCAGATTGGATCAAAGAAGCCTCGGAAAGCGAGATCCCGTCCTTCGTCAAGTGTGCAAAAACATATGTTAATTGGTTTGTTCCCATTACAAATTCATTTTTCTGTCCATATACAAACGGATTTACCGAGGGCTGCAATAACAAGATCAAGGTCTTGAAGCGCAATGCCTACGGTTTACAAAATTTCAAGCGGTTTCGCAACAGAATACTTTTTATGTTCTCTCATCAAGGTGGTGCCGACGCATAGGAAAAGCGCCACTCCGCTTCGCTTCGTGACGCTTTTTCTATGCATTTTTATATTTCTTTATCTTTTAGTCAGATTTTTTATACCACAACTATTGACAAAGAGCCTAAAAATATGGTGACCGCTGAATACTCTTTGCTCACTGCAGCAGAGTATTCAGCGGTCACCTTTAGATTAAAACTAAAAGCTTTCGACTATTCCATAGTCCGCATATTCAAAAATTCTTGCATTTTTATCGGGATTGATCGCAATAACCGTAGTGCTTCCTTCAATGGCACAGGTATGGTGTATAGCGCCCGAAATTCCGATTGCAATGTAGATTTTTGGACTTACGGTTTTCCCTGTCAAGCCTATCTGCTTGTCATAGGACACCTTATTCATATCAACAAGCCCTCTTGAAGCACCTGTTTCCGCACCAAGCACTCTTGCAAGCTCTTCAAGCCTTTCGATGCTTTCTGAAACGCCTTTTCCTCCCGAAACAATAATATCCGAGCTTTCTGCCTTTGTTCTTACGGTTGCCATCTGTGGTCTTGTCAGGCACTTTATTTTTGCGGTAATATTTCCGCCCTGTGCGGGGCGGTACATTATCAAGCTTTCACCTTCAGCTTCGAGCATTGTGCAGTCGGCACAAAGTCCCGTTTCCAGCATCGCAGCCACCTGCGGTGCTGTTTTTCTTCCCCAAAGATCTGCATTCCATAAGATAACATCAGGTTTTTCCCTTATGGCAAGCTCATATATTTTTTGAGGCTCGGATTCTTCTATCAAGATCACCTCATCGGCAATTTCCTTTGCCTTTTCAAGAACCTCCGTGCCAACTGCCCAGACGCTTTTAAGCTTGTTTTCCTTATATTCTGACTTCGTCTCGATCCGCTCACGCTTCAGAAGCTCTGTGACAAGAGGATGAAGCTCTTCCATCGAAATGAATTTACATTTCCGTTTTCCGCGCTCGTTCTCAAATACCTCAAGAACCCTTGTGGGAGAGCCGTTAAGACCGCATCGTGAAGGCTCGCATTCAAGTGCTTCGTTGCCTATGATCTCCATATCGCCTATCCTTGAAAAAATACTCGGAAATCTTAAAACATAGCCTCGCTCCACTGTAACAAGTGCGGGCAGCTTTGCTTTCTCATCACCAAATCGGGTCTTTGCCAATACATTTCCGTTTTCCGCTTCAATGGAAAGTGCGTTTGTTATAAGAGAAATACCCAATCTGTGAGAAAGCATAGGTCCGATTTGTGCTGTGTCACCGTCGATGCTCTGCCTGCCGCAGAGGATCAGGTCATAGTCCTTATCCAAAAGTGCCTTTGAAAGAATATATGAGGTGGCAAGAGTATCCGAGCCTGCATAAAGGCTGTCACATATAAGACAAACCTTTGCTCCGAGTCTTGTCAGCGGCAAAAGAGTCTCCTTCGTACTCTGCGGTCCCATTGAATATACCGTAACATCATTTGAGAGCCTCAGTGCACATTCAAGAGCCGATTCATCAAAGGGATTTATTTCTCCTTTTATTACCTTAATACATACAGCTATTTTCATATATTTAGTATTCTCCCATATATAGGCTCAAGAGCCTTTTGGATCGCCTTATATTTCTTGAAAAGAGCTTTATATTTTTCCGTATTCTGCGGGTTCGGAGCTGTTTTTGAAATGATTTTGTTGCATTTTCTCACGGCATTTTCGGGATCTTCAAATATTCCAACAGCGATTCCAGCAAGCATTGCGCTTCCAAAGGAGGAATCTGCGTGCTTCATTTGGACAAGCTCGATTCCGAGAGCATCCGAGATCATCTGCCGCCAAAGCGGACTTTTTCCGCCACCGCCGATAATTACGGCACTGTCGCTTTGGGGAATATTCAGATTATCAAGAGCAGCCTTGCAATCAAGCATACTCATCGCAACGCCCTCAAGCACCGCTCTTGTGAAATGAGCCTTTGTATGATATGATCTGACTCCAACAAAATCACCGCACAGCTTCGGATTTGCATAAGGAGTAAGCTCACCGTTAAGATACGGATGGAAAACGATCCCCTCAGAGCCGATTTCGACCTTTTCGGCAAGTGAGTCAAGCTCCTCATAATCACCGCCGAAGGTATCTCTGAACCATCTGTATGATGCGGCACATGACTTTGTCGCAGTTCCGGGATAAAAATGTCCGTCAATGATGTGAGAATAGTTGATGAGATTTATATCGGGGTAGGGCTTGTCTGTTACAACACAGATTCTGCCAGCTGTTGCAAGCTTCAATGTCATTTGTCCCTTTTTAACAGCACCCGATGCAAAGACCTCCATCACGGTGTCGGTGGTTCCGCAAAGAACAGGTGTCCCCTCCTTAAGTCCCGTGAGGATCGCAGCCTCCCTTGTGATACTGCCCACAATATCGGTGGGCTTTACGATTTGCGGCATCATTTTGGGATCGATCTCAAGAATTGAGCAAAGCTCGGGGCTCCATTTCATTGTGTTTATATCAAACATCATCGAGCCCTCTGCTTCTATATAATCCGTGACATAATCTCCCGTCAGCTGATGGCGGACATAGTCCTTGGCAAACAGTATTTTTTTGGTTTTTGCCCAGTTTTCAGGCTCGTTTCTCTTGATCCAGAGAAGCTCGGGGAGTGACCAGATGGTATCCGCACGGTGAAGACACTGCTTTTCGATGATCTCACCGTAGTTTTCCTTCAGAAAGGCTACCTCGGCAGTGCTTCTTGTGTCTGTCCAATAGATTGCGGGACGGATAACATTGAAATCCCCGTCAAGTATAACTGCAGTATGAGTTGCCGCATCAAGTGAAAGTGCGCATATATCACCTGCATCAATTCCGCTTTTCGAGAGTACTCCCTTTATATTCTCGCAGGTCGCCCATACCCAATCTGTGGGGTCCTGCTCCGCATACCCCGGGGCAGGATAGCTTGTGGCATATTCGGTTGTATTCGTTGCACATATCTCGCCCTTTTCGTCGAGAAGGGTTGCCTTTGAAGCGCCTCCGCCAAAATCTATGCCAAGTAAATATTTCATATCCGTATCCTCTTAATATTTTATCTCATAATTTATTCCGTGAATTCCGGGATAAACTCCTCTTTCGATAAGTTCAAGATTCTCATCATGGCAAATGATCCATTTATTCTTTTTGAAAAGCAGCTTATCTTCCGAAGGAGCATCAAGCAATGTATTTGTCCCCTCTGCCAGCACAACAACACAGGAAAATCCTTCGTCACTTACCTGGCAAGGGCAAAAATGAAGAGTTGTTGAATATATTTCGACAGCATCACCCTTTTCAAGGAAAAATACCTTTGCCCTTGATGAATCATATTCTTTGCCTTCCATTTCGTACTGAAGTCCCAGAATCAGGCAAAGGGGTGTTGCCGCCACATTTATCTCGGAGCATTTATGGTATTCAAGGCCATTTAAAAATCTGTTATATCCGTGAGTTATTCCGATCTGTGTGGGACAGCCTCCGAACATTATCATTCTGAGATCATCCGAAATGTCTGATTTTTCAAGTGCATCGACACTGGGAATATATTCGCTTTTTTCTCTTGGAAAATCAAGACCGAGACAGGTACCTATCATTTCCGACGTGTCAATGCTCAAAAGCTTTCCGTATTTGTTGAATTCCTCATCCCGAACACTGTAAATATCAAGATCGGGATTCAGTTTTTTTAATTTTTCGATCATATCATTCCTCCGTTTTCTGCGGCAATAGGGCGGATGATCCGCCCTATTATATTTTTGTTCAATTGTTTAGCCACTTGTGCTCCTCATCGGTTGTCATATAGAAGCCTCTGTCCTCACCTGCCATTATCCAGAGATAATAGTTATCATAGCCGGGTGCGGCATGGAAGGGGTGATATCCTCTCGGAATTTCAACGAAATCTCCCGATTTGACGGTATATGTTTCGTCAACATCGCCCTCCATCGTATAAACCTTCTGAATACCAAAGCCTGAAGGCTCCTTGAATTCATAATAATAGATCTCCTCGGTTGCAGCTTCAGTGGGCATATTGTCATCGTCATGCTTGTGGGGAGGATAGCTTGCCCACTGTCCACCCTTGACAAATGCTTCACCAATATAGAGCATATTGGAATCAACTCTTTCGTCAAGAATAAAGTGCGCCTCTCTTTCCCAGCCGGGCTTACCGAGATTCTTTATAACAACATCCTCGGGATTTACGATTGCGGGGGCAAAGTCCTTATACGAGGGAGATTTGCACACGCATATCTGAACCTCACCAACTCCTGTTACGGAGAAGGGCTTATTTGCGGGCACATAGATACAGGTTGCGGCACCGTCAAAAACATCCTTGCGCTTTCCTGCATTCTCAAATGCGAAATCTTCACCCTTAACAGTGCATTTTCCGCCGAGAATAACAAGAGCATATTCCTTATTTTCTTCTCTGTAAGACTTTGAAGCACCGTCTGCAAGTCTCAGCATATCAATTTCAACCTTTTGGCAGAAGCTGTCCTCGCTCTTGAAAATTTCCGACTTGCCAAATCTTTTATTCCAACTTCTCTTATACATCAATTCCACGCTCCTTTAAAAACTTTACTGTTTCGTCATATGTGGGTGCACCGTTTCTTGCACCGATCTTTGTGCATTTCAGTGCGGATACAGCACTTGAAAAAACGCACGCATCATAATAATTATAATCCATTGCAACACAAAATGCAAATGCTCCGTGAAAAACATCTCCCGAGCCGTTTGAATCAAGTGCATCCACTAAAAATACGGGATATTCCTTTATTTCCTTTCCGTCATAAATAATTCCGCCCTTTTTGCCCTGTGTGATAACGACCACCTCGGGAGAATATTTATCGAAAAGGAGCTTTGCGGCATCGCAAGCATTTTCTGCTTTTGTGTGCCCCAGAGCAAATTCCTCGGAGGGGATCAGAATATCGCTGTACGGAAGAAGATTTTCCACTCCATCGTAAAGTCCTCCAGCATCATACAAGACCTTTGTACCGTTTTCCTTTGCGATCTTAACAGCCTGCAGAGCAGCATTCATTTCATTTCCGTCGATCATAAGAATTTCTGCACTCATCACGGCATTTCTTTGTGCTTCATCAAGGCTCCACTTGGGAATATCTCCCTTATGAAAAACACAGGTTCTTGAGGCGCTTTGCTCAGAAAGCCAAATATATGCGGAAAATGAGGTGAATCCGGGGACAATATTTACGAATTCTGTTGAAACACCGTATTTTTCAAGGTCTGACATAAGGAATTTACCTGCACTGTCATCTGTTAGTGTTCCGATATAGGCACAGCACGCACCAAGCTTCGAGGCGGCAACAAGTCCTGTTGCACAGGGGCCTCCGCCGCTTTGGAGAACTGTGCTTGCTCTTAATTTTGTGTCCTCATTTGGATAATTCGGCACTTTAATCAGCGTGTCGCACACATTTGCGCCGATTCCGACAATTTTATTCATAATTTATGCCTTTCCATCAGCATCAACAAGCTTGATCTTACTTATGGCAAGCTCCTTCACCTTCTCGATGGGATGCTTCATAAACAGATCCACCGCAATGCTTCTCTTGGGGTCATCAAGTGTCTCCTTTGTGCCTTCCGCAAATGCACAGCATATATCGGTACCGATATTCATTTTGCGGATGCCTGCTTCAATTGCTGCCTTTACCTGATCATCGGGAATGCCCGATCCGCCGTGAAGCACCAAGGGAATACCGCCTGTTGCTTTTCTTATTGCCTTTACTCTTTCGATATCGAGCTTCGGAGTTTTCTTATAATGACCGTGAGCATTTCCGATGAGCACTGCCAAGCAGTTGACTCCGGTTCTTCTTACAAATTCACCGGCTTCATCAGGGTCTGTATATTCCTCCATTGCGTCGTCATTGACGCTTCCCACATGACCAAGCTCACCCTCAACCGTAACTCCAACGGAATCACAGATATCAACAATGTGCTTTGTGTTTGCGATATTCTCCTCAAATGGGTGAACAGAGCCGTCATACATAATTCCAGTTGCACCCCAGCGAAGTGCCTTCTGAACCTCAAGCTCAGAGGGGCCGTGGTCAAGATGGAAGCATATCGGAACGCTCGCCTTTCTTGCTGCTGCGAGGATGGTGGGGCAGAGATAATATCCAACCTCTTCGTTCAGAAGTCTCGGATAGACCTGTATTATAACAGGTGCTCTCATTTCCTCGGCAGCCTTTGCCACACCCATAACAGTTTCGATATTATATACGTTAAATGCGGGAATGGCAAAATTGCCCTTTTCCGCTAAAGCAATTATCTCTCCAAGGCTTACAAGCATTTTGTTATTGCCTCCTCCAATTTCATCAGATCAATGCCCTCTGGCTTTGTTTCGGAAAGCATCAGATATTCTGCAGGGCTTGCGGTAACGAGTATCATCGTATCCGCATTTTTTGCATTGATCCATCTGTTTTCCGCAACCTTTCTTATAACTGCGGGCATATATTCATTCATAATGAGATTTCCTGCAAGCATTGTATGCTCACGATTGAGAAGCATTTCTCTTATTTCTCCGCAGGCAGACAGGGCTTTTCTAATAGGCTCTGTTTCCTCGAGATCTCTTGCGAGAAGAGGGGAATCCTGGGGAGTGAACACCATATCGCTCTTTTTGATTTTGAGCTTTCCGCCTTCGATAAGCTCCGCAACAAATGCGGTGAAGGTCACCACCTCTGCCTTAAGCTCGATGCCCCATTCCTTATATTCACGCATCATTACCTTTGCGTCCGAAGGGTCATAGCAGATGACCTTTTTATAATTATTCAGCGTCCTTGCACAGTTTTCCATAACTGCCTTTGTCTCGGCTGCAGCACCTATCAAAAAGTCCATAGAATAGCCGCTGCTTGGCTCATCCTTCAGAAGAGTGAATTTGACATCTGCTTTTTTAAGAAGCTCAACTGCAGTCTTTGCACATCCCTTTGCTCTCGTGTCCTCACCGACAAAGAAAAGAATGTCTCCACCGTTTATTTCGGGAATGTTTTCGTTCTTGTCAGCACCGTAGATGTTTCCCTTTTCATTTATGTTCATAAGCATCTTCATAACATAGTCGGGAAGCTTTCCGTCAAGTGCCGCACCGAGTCTTGCTTCCTTTGTGAACATAACGGGATCCCAGCCTGTTACGCAGTCTGTCATACAACCGCCGCAAAGAGAGCATTCATAAACATTGCTTATTATGTCATCCGAATATTCAATGGAATCTCTTGCAACCATTGAAAGTCCGAGTGCCCTTGCTCTTGCCGTGTTCCTTTCAAGTCCTGTTGCGTTTCCGATGGGGCATACATGGTGGCACATCCAGCAAAAACGGCAGGCATCTATATGTTCCTTTGATTTCTGAGTGAATTGCATATCTCTTTGCCTCCTATTATAATCCGAGCTTGAACGGATTCATAATTCCGTTGGGGTCAAGCTGCTTCTTAATTCCTTCAAATACCTGCATTGCAGGGCCGTACTGCTCCTTCATAAGTCTGCCGAGCTTGATTCCGACACCGTGGTGGTCATTTACAACACCGCCGTTTGCAAGTGCAGTTCTTACACCGCAATTCCAGATTGCCTGATGAAGTCTGAAGGCCTCGTGGGGATCTCTCGGAACATCCTTTCCGTCAACGATGAATCTATCATAGATCATGCATCCCCATTCATACCAATGGGAGAAATGAGCGATGAATTTTGCCTGCGGGAAATTGGTTTCAATAGCTTCCTTCATTGCCCAGTAGATCTTTTCGATCTTGTCGTAAGGTGCAATGGTATCCATTGTGCCGAAGCACTGGGGAATATCCATCATATGCCCCGGATAGAAGAATGTGATCTTTTCCTTCCACCACTTTTCGCCGTATTCCGAGCCCAGATCCTCTGCGCCGTACTTACCGAACGTTTCGAGAAGTATCTTCATTTCAAGATCAGCCATTTCCTTGACACCCTCAATTGCGATGTTCATGAATGCACCCTTCTTTTCGACGCCTACGATCTTCTTTATAAGAGATGCGGTCTCTGCTTCATCATAAAGACGCATAACCGACGGCTTGAATTTCTGAAGAAGCTCACGGCCTGCATTAAAGGCATCTGTCATATTGTGGAAGAGGAAGCCTCTGAACTGTCTTGATTCGGGTTGCTCATATATTCTCATCTGTGCCTTTGTCATAACACCGAGAGTTCCCTCGGAGCCGATAAATATCTGATTGAGATCGGGACCTGCGGCGTGCTTGGGAGCAGGTGATGTTTCAATAATGTCACCGTTGGGAAGAACGACCTCCATTTGGAGAACCATGTCATCAATCTTACCGTATTTGGTTGATGACACACCTATTCCGCGATGAGCAAGGAATCCTCCTACCGTTGAGCATGTGAGGGATGAAGGATAGTGCATTGTTGCATATCCCTTTTCATTTGCCGCCCATTCAATGTGCTTATATATTGCACCGGTTCCGCACTCTATGTACATTCCCTGTGTATTGACATCATAGATCTTGTTCATTCTCTTTGTATCGAGAACGATACCTCCGCAAACGGGAATAGCACCGCCCTGTGTGCCGCCTCCGGCACCCCATGTTGTTACGGGGATCTTATAGTAATTTGCGATCTTCAGGACAGCGGAAACCTCTTTTGCATCCTTTGGTGCAACTATAAAGTCGCCCTCGGGCATTCTTAAGCCTCTGTCCGCCCACATTCTGGAAAGCCAGAAATAGTCCACACTGTGTGTGAGCTTGTCTATTGTTCTTGTAGAACAATTTTCTCTTCCGACCGCATCCTCAAGCTCGGTTGCGATCACATCAAATAAAAAGTCTGTCATTTTTTTCTCCTTATCCTATTCCAATGACGAATCAATTTTCAGATTCGGGAAATATTTGCAAAATTCTTTGAGCTCTTTTCTGTAGTCGCCCTTCATTTCAACGAAATGGTGAATATAAGGACCTTCCATCAGTCTGTCTTCAACCTTCTGCAGGTCTTCAAACTCTGCCCAGATATATGTTCCGTGAGTCTGAGGCCCCTTTGTTGTATCTGCCACAAGCGGCAATATCATATAGTCTCCGCTTTCCTGATCAATTCTTGCAATCGTATATCTGCCGTCCTTTCCTCTGAACCAGGAACGCTGATTTACAAGCCTTGCCTCGGAGTCGGTTCCGCTCTCTGCCTTCTGGGAAAGCGGGAAAGGTCCGCAATGCCAGAGAAGCTCAGCATTCTTGTTTTCGGGATGACGCACGGTAAATTCACCGAAGAGGGGTGTTCCTTCGCCGAGCGTTGCACATTTCAAAAGAGCCATTGTCATAAGGCTGTGCATATCGCTCTCGCAGGAGATGAGATAACCCATGTCATTAAGCAAGCCGTATACGGTGCAGGGTGCAAGTCCGTCAAACATAATGGGAGTTGCCGTCCAGCACTCGGCAGAAATGGCATCAAGCTTGAATTCTTCAAAAAGACGCTTGTACATCACAGTCATTGCCGCCATACGCTCAATATATTTCGGAGTCAGGTCATCAAGGGTATAATTGCTTCTGATATATTCTGCAATTTCTTCGGTTTCGGGCAATTTTTCATCGAGAACCGCCTTCATTCTCTGTTCGATCACAGCAAAGTTAATGGGGATGATCTTGATTCCGAATTTTTCCATAAGCTCACCCTCGTTCCAAATTACCGAGAAAAAGGGTGCAGGTCTGAGTCCCACCTGTCCTATACGCATTCCCGTAAAGTTCTTGACCATACAAGCAACTCTTACAAAGCTTAAAAAGCCTTCCTTGAATTCATCGCTTTCAACTCTGCAGCAGGGAAGATGCGAAAAAGGAATATGAAATCTCTGCATTTGTCTTGAAACACCGAAAAGTCCGCATTGGGAATCTGTGGGGCGCATTCCGTCAACATAGTATTCATCATCAAGAGGTGCCCACAAAAGCACAGGCTTACCGAGAGCCTTTGCAATGTCTGCTGCTGCCTCTTCATTACCGAAATTACAGTTGATGATAAATACCGCATCAACATCGCTTTCCTTAAAGCGATCAATAATCTCCTCGGCTGAGCTGTCATCATAGATCAGATCCTTATGACCGAGGCCCTTTGAATCCACAAAGGATATCTTATCGGTCGTGAAGTTTTCCTCTATGTATTTGACAAATCTTTCTCCTCTTTCCTCAGCCGAAAACCATGTGAGAAAAGTACCTTTCGGTCTGTCGGTTGTGTTTCTTCTCATGGGAACAAGTCCGATTTTCACCTTGTAATCAAGCATTTTTTATCTCCTCTGAAAATAATTTTCGCTTTTTGGATGTTTGTCCGTGATCAATTATAGCATAATATGAAAATTTTTTCAATAGCTTTTCTGAAAATATTTTTAAATTTGACAAAAAAACAAATGTGTGATATAATAAAAAATGAAAATTGTTTACATTTTACAAAGCATCGAGGTAAATATGGATAAAATATCGCTGAAAATTAAAATGTTATATGATGAAATGGGTAAAGCAGAGCGACAGATCGCTGATTGGATCTTTGAAAATCCCGGCAAGATCATCTCCCTTTCGATTGTTGAGCTTGCGGAGCTTTGCAGATGCTCGGAGGCTACCATTGTCAGATTTTCAAAGCGTCTTGGACTGAGCGGCTATCAGGAGCTTAAGATTTCCCTTGCATCCGAAGGCGGAAGCTCATATATCAGCTCCAGCATAACGGCGGATGATCCCCCCTTTACCATGTATGAAAAAATTTGCAATGACATTTATCTTTCCTTTGAAAAAACAAAGAAATCCTTAAAAACCGAAGCTCTTGAGCTGGCTTGTAAAAAGATTACCGAGGCAAAGAGGATAGTTATATTCGGACTTGGAAATTCCGCCTCCATCGCAATCGACGCAAGCCACAAATTTTTAAGGGCAGGGCTTAACTCCGTGGCATATTCCGATAACCATATGCAGGTCATTGCCGCATCGCATCTTGGTGAAGGAGATGTTGTTATCGGAATATCTCATTCGGGCTCCTCAAAGGATATTGTTGAAGCTTTGAAGATCGCAAAGGAACATGGCGCAACAACCATTGCAATAACAAACAGCGGGAAATCACCGCTCCTGAAGCAAAGCGACATTGTGCTTGCAACATCATCAAATGAAACCGAGTATAATATACTTGCACTCAGCTCAAGAATAGCACAGCTTGCAATAATCGACACCCTTTATTTTTATATTGTATATAACCGTTCGGGAGATGCTCTCAGATCCATACAGGAGACAGAGCACTCGCTTTTGTCCAAAAAATACTGATATCTTCACTATTGGCAAATGGAGAATACGATGAATAAAACGAACTCGGTTGTGCTCAGAAAAAATAATATGTGCGCCTATATAGATTTAGCTCACGGTGCGAATTGCACGGATTTTTACGACGGGAAAAACAATATACATCTGCTTTACTCTTCCGACAACCGATATTTGAACGGAATGCCAATTCTTTTTCCAGCCAACAGAATATCCGGCGGCAGATTCACAGCAGGGGGATATACATATTTTTTGCCCGTCAATGAGATAAAGACCGGATGTGCTTTGCACGGAGAAATGAGCAATTTACCATTCGCTGCCGTGTCTCAAAGCGAAGATGAGGTTTTATGCCGCAGAGAATTTAAGGGTGATTATCCCGGATTTCCGCAGCATTTTTGCGTTGAGATCGTCTATAAAATTACAGACGATTCGCTTATACAAACCTTGCGTGTCAGTAATTATTCGGAAATTCCTTTGCCACTGATGTTCGGATTCCATACAACATTTGCAATTCCGTTTTGCGAGGGAAGTAGTGCGGAAGATATCCGTATATATGCTGATATAGACCGTGTTATCGAGAGAGGAAGTGACCGTCTTCCTACCGATGTCAGTATTATCAGCGATGATTTTTCAAAAGACCTTCAAAAGGGTGAGGCAATGCTTCCCGAGAAGATTAGTATTCATTACCTTGCAGGAAGCGATGGAAAAATGTCACTGTTTGACACTCGGACAGGCATCCTTGCGGTATACGAGCTTGACGGTGCCTTCCGCTACCGTATGGTATTTACCGCAAACAAAGAAAAATATCTTTGTCTTGAGCCGCAGGTCTGCGTAACCAACGCTCCAAACGCTCCGCTTGATAAGAAATATACCCATATACCATTGCTTTCAAAGGGGAAAACCGCTGAATTCAAATCAAAAATATTTTTATCGAAAGCAGAATGTAATAATTTTACACGGTGAGGTGGAAAATATGGATTCCGCAATACAGACAGGGAGCCTGAATGTTACACTTTTGTGGGCAATGAAATATAGACCCAAAAACATAAAAAAAGATATAAAAAGCAGAAAGCAGCATTCATTTCTGTATATTGAAGATGGGGCATACCGTTTTTTCTGTGAAAAAGGCAGCTTTCTTGCGGGCAAAGGCGATCTGGTATATATTCCAAAGGGATCAAATCACCGCTATGAAGTGGTTGACAAAAATACTCTGTGTCATCAGATCGAATTTGAGCTGGGCGATCCCTCATTTGTTTTTTCTGCTTTTCCCATAAAGCTTGAAAAAAGCGAAAATGCTATAGAGCTTATTGTTAATGCCGTTCAATGCTTTCATACAGGTGATCTTACAGATCATTTTTCTGCTCTCGGGGGCTTATGCGAGCTGTGCGCCCTGCTTGCGGGACAGATCCGTGAAAGCATAAAGAAAAAAAGCCGCATACGCCCGGCAACAGAATATATTGAAAAGCACTGTCATGAAAAAATAGAAATAATTACATTGGCAGAGCTTTGTCACCTGAGTCTTTCTCAAATGAGAAGATGCTTTGCAAATGAGCTTCATTCAACTCCCACAGCCTATAAAAATGCTTTAAGAATCGAAAAAGCCAAGCGGATTCTGTGCAACGATGATATAAACATAAGCGAGGCGGCACAGAGACTTGGTTTTGAAAACATATACATTTTTTCTAAAACCTTTAAAAAATATGCGGGTATTTCGCCAACACAGTTTGTTAAAGCTTTTAAAAATACGGATAAATGAGTGTTTCATACTTGCTCCGCAAAATAAAACGAAAGGATGACGCATTGAATTGTACAAAATTGTGCGGGCATCCTTTTGCCTTCAAACAGTAATTTATCGTTAGCCTTCCCTGCAAGGGAAGGCTAAGAACTCACCGACAAATGCTGTTTGAAAAATCAATTATAAACAGAAGGTGCCGTCTCACCGTGAGATGGCACCTTTTTTGCACTACTCAATATGCGTGTTTTGGATAAATATTTGCTTTTTTGAGATATTTACATTCACCGTTTGATCGTTTATAATTGAGAAAAAAGATTGAGGAGGGAAAATATGTCGGTCCTTTTTATAACAGCCGCAACAAAGAATACCGGTCTAGCAATTGCAGAAAAATTTGCCGATAACGGTTTTGATATTGCACTCTCAAGCAGAAATTTGGGCGATGCACAAGCGGCAGCTGCATACATAAGTGAAAAATATCATGTAAAATCAAAGGGTTATGCACTTGAACTAACGAATGTTCCGCAAATCCGTTCGGTATTTGGGCAGATCAAAGAGGATTTCGGGGGGATCGACACCTTTGTGGCAAATGCTGCAAATCTCGGTGTTGACACAAATCTTCTTACCATTGACGAAGAAGAATACGAAAATGTTATGGATGTCAATCTGAAGGGCTCATTTTTCTGTGCTCAGCAGGCGGCACTTATTATGAAGGAGAGTCATGGCGGATCTGTTGTGTTTGTCAGCTCTGTCCACTCTCATCAATGTATTTTCGGCCGCAGTCTGTATTCCGCATCTAAAGGCGGCATCAATTCTCTCATGAGAGCAATGGCTATTGAGTTGGCTCAGTATAATATACGTGCAAACTGCATTATTGCGGGAGCTATCAGAACAGATCGCTGGGATAACCTGACAAAGGATCAGATGGCAGCAAGACGTGCAAACTGGCCGCTGGGCATTGAATCCACAGGTGAAGATATCGCAAATGGCGTATTCTACCTTGGCTCGGATCTGTCAAAAACCGTTACAGGCACGGAATTAACTGTAGATTCGGGTATCTCTATTTCACTTTTACCATATAAGGAGGCAAAACGCTGATGAAAATTTCAGATGTTAAAATTTATACCCTCGATGCCTTTCGTACAAACTGGGCATTTATCAGAGTAGATACAGATGAGGGACTTTACGGCTGGGGAGAAGCATCTCTCGGAACAAATGAAATGGCTCTGGAGGGAATGATTGCAGACCTTCGTCGCCTTGTTGTAGGCCGCAATCCCCTTGAAATTGAGCGTTTTATGTTTGAGGTCTACCGTGACATATATTGGAAGGGCGGTCCTGTTCTGATGTCCGCTATGAGCGGTATCGAAATTGCACTTTGGGATATTGCAGGAAAGTTTTTCAATACTCCCGTATCCACATTTTTCGGTGGAAAGATGCGTGACCGTGTAAAAATGTATGCCAATGCTTGGTTCGTTGGTGCTAAAACACCCGAGGAATTTGCAAAGAAAGCAAAAAATACGGTAGCACTGGGCATTAAAGCTCTGAAATGGGATCCTTTCGGTGCGGCACATATGACTATATCCCGTGAGCAGCTGGAAAAGAGCGTGAATATCGTCGGGGCAGTTCGTGAAGCGGTTGGAGATAAGGTCGATCTTCTCATCGAGTGTCATGGACGCTTCAATCCCACCACCGCCATTGAGATCTCCCGTGAGCTTGAGCAGTTCAAGCCTATGGTTATGGAGGAGCCTTGCGTTCCCGACAATATGCGCTCGACCGCATATGTTCGTGCACATTCGCATATCCCCGTAGCTGCAGGTGAGAGAGGCTATACAAAATATGCCTTCCAGGAAATGTTTGAGCTGGATGCCGTGGATCTGGTTCAGCCCGATGTTTTCCATACGGGCGGTCTTATAGAGGGCAAAAAAATTGCCGCTATGGCAGAGGCAAAGCACGTGATGGTATCTTATCATAATCCTTCTGGCCCTATTTCTAATGCAGCTATTCTGCAGCTTGCTTCAACCGTGCCAAACTTTGTCATTCACGAAATTATGTTGACAGACGGATCATTCCGCAAGTCAATAACAAACGAAGAGGTTCACTTTGAGGACGGATACATTCTGATCCCCGACAAGCCGGGACTTGGCATTGACGTTAATATTGACGAGGTGCTGAGCCGTCCCTATACCCCCAGAAATCTACGCCACTATACAGGTGCCGTTACCGACATTCGTCCGAAGGACGACACGGTTTACTATTTCAAGGAGCTTGAGGACAAGAAATATGAATAATGTTGAATTTATCAAGGAAAACGGACTTATCGTAATTTTCCGCGGAGTGGATATTTCTCTTGTACCCGATCTTGTAAATGCCATCTACAAAGGCGGAGTACGTATTGTTGAAACGACCTTTGATCCCTCAGATCCGGATACTGCCGAAAAAACCTCGGCAATTATCCGCAAAATAAAAGAAACTATGGGTGACAAGATGCTTGTCGGTGCAGGTACTGTCGTTGACGAAGCTTATGCTGTTGCGGCACAAAGGGCAGGTGCGGAATTTCTGCTCTCTCCCGATACCAACCCCGATATTATACGCCTGACGAAAAAGCTTGGACTTGTCTCTATCCCCGGTGCGTTCACTCCTTCCGAGGCTATGACTGCATACCGTGCGGGTGCAGACATTGTCAAGCTGTTCCCGATAACTAAGGATGACATCGGATATCTTATAAATATCACACGTCCGCTGTCTCATATTCCTTTCCTTTGCACAGGCGGTGTAAATCCCGATACCATCGGAAGCTTTTTTACAGCGGGTGCTTGTGCTGTGGGTACTGGAATTTCAATTTTAAAGCCCGAGCGTATAGCTGCACGTGATTTTGACGGCATAGCGGCACTTACAAAGCTTCACATCGACAGAATGAACGAGGCAAGAAAGGAGCTTTGAAATGAAGATAACATGGCTTGGTCAGGCAGGCTTTCTGTTTGAAACAGGAAATGTAAGGATCATTATAGATCCTTATCTTTCGGATAGCTGTCATAAGGTAAATCCTCTTTCTTACCGCCGCTTTCCCGCAGATGAAGCGTATCTGTCCATTCGTCCCGACGTATTGATCCTTACACACGAGCATCTTGACCATACCGATCCCGAAACACTTAATCACTATTTGAAGAACAGCGAGGGAGTTTTGGTTCTGGCATCGGGAAATGCTTGGCAAAAGGTCAGAGCATACGGCCCTTCTCACAATTATGTGATGTTTAATGACGGTACCGAATTTACCTTCGGCGGAATAACCTTCAAAGCGGTATATGCAGAGCATTCGGACGATAAGGCAATAGGAGTAATATTTTCTGCAGAGGGAAAGAACTATTATATCACGGGAGACACACTTTATAATAAAAAGGTCTTTGAGAGCCTTCCCGATATAAGCATCGACGCAGTTTTTCTTCCCATCAACGGCAAAGGAAATAATATGAATTATGAGGATGCAATGCGCTTTGCAGACCGCATCGGTGCAGGAAAAATCGTTCCATGCCATTTCGGACTGTTTGATAGCATAGATGCAAAAAAACTGATAGATGCACCTTGTGCTGTGATCCCGATTCCTTTTGAGGAAATAATATTATAAAAAGCTTTATGGAAGTAAAAGTTGGTTAAAATGGGCTGATTCATTAAGCACAGAACAAAAACGCACAGATAATTTCAGAAAAAACGATTTGTTCCATCAGAAATGATGGACAAACCGTTTTTTTGTGTGGAAATTTTTAGAGCTTTCAATTTTTGTGTGCATTTTTTGTCCGCGCTTTTGCCATCTAACGTACTTTTGTATTCCGACGAAAGCAAAATCGCATTTTTGTTTTTTAATGAATCAGCCTCTTCATTGGCGGAGAAGGGGCAATATCCTTCATGCACACAACAATAATATCTGTATATATATTATTTGTTAGCATTATAACGCATAATTTGCTGAATGTCAAGTTAACAGGGGTAAAATTGGTTCTTTTATATGTTATACCCCTCTTAAGTGGTAATTATCCATTTTTTCTTTTCCTCTTTCTCCTTCGCTTCCGTTCTTCTTCAAAAATTTGAAAAGAAAGTGATTATATGATCCAAATCAGTGGTACAGTGAAGTAATCTGACCTCTGCCATGTGGCAGATGGGCTTTGCGTAAATGTCACATAATGATTATCAGCTGTTCAATTTCTGCTTTGCTGCGTTTGTTTTATAAGTGCTTGCAGAAATACCCGTAAGCTTTTTAAAAAAATGACTGAAGGCATAGCTATCGCAAAATCCCAGAATATTTGCGATCGTTCCTATTCCTATTTCTCCGTCAGACAAAAAACGACAAGCGTCCTTCAATATCAATTCATTTTTATATTTTATGGGGGATTTTCCGATAGCAGCAAGGAAATTTCTTCTCAGCTGAGATTCGCTGATATGGCAAAGCTTTGCAAGGTCGGATACCGAAAATTCACTTCTGTAATTTTCACGAATAAAATTCAGAGCAGGAGCTATTGAAGGTTGCAATGATACGACAGGGTCTTCCTCTATGCTTTTCACACACATTGACAATAGCTCATAAAGCTTTGAATGTATTAAAAGCTCAGATGCAAAATCATTTTTGCCCTGTCCCGAGATTATTTTTTCAAAGCAATCTCTCACAGCACTGTCAGCAGTCTCCGATATCAGCAAGGGGTGATTAGAAAATGCAACAGGTTCTCCGCTACTCATATTGGTAATTTCTAACTCTATCTGCATAGTTTTCGGAGCTTTGTCGCAAACGGTGTTTATTTGATAATTATAGGGCACACAGTTTGGCGGCAAATAGATCAGGCTTCCCGATTTTCCGGAAAAGGAAGAATCCTCCCAGCTATAGATATATTCACCGCTTGAAACATAAAGCAAACCTGTGCGAACACGAGTTTTAATATAATTATTCATAACTTTTGGCGAATAAGCAAATGCAAGCTTTATTTCAACTTTGATGTTTGAAAGGTCAAAAATCATAAAGAATACACCTCCGAAAAAATTATAACTAAAAACGAATGAAATGTCAAGCGCAATGCGTGTTTTTTGCACAATGATGCGTGGATTTTACATTTACATTCGTTTTTTTATATTGTATACTTGAATCATCAAGTAATTTGGAGGCACAAACATATGAAAAAACTCAGAGGAACATCACTTTTCTGCGGAATCGGAGTTGGAATTGACGAGATGCGAGAGCACATTGAAAAGGCAGCTTCTGTTGGGATAAACGCACTTTTTACATCGCTTCAGCTTCCCGAGGCTGATAAAGACGAGCTTTTCCGTGATTTTCCTATAATGACGGAGCTTGCTCACCGCCATGGCATGATAGTTGAGGCGGATATAAATCACCGCACATCCGATATTTTCGGTCTTGATCTCCACGATATTGAAGCATTCAAAAATTTGGGCGTTGACTATGTGAGAATTGACGGAGCATATACCGATGAGGATATAGTCAAAGCCACACATAATGAGGTGGATGCAACCATAGTTCTCAATGCCGCTCTTGCCACAGACGAATGGCTCTCGAAGCTGTGCAAGCTTGGAATAAAAAGTGAGCAGGTTTCCTTCTGCCATAATTATTATCCAATGAGATACACGGGACTTACTGTTGAGGACACGCAGAGAATGAATGATGTGATCCACCGTTACGGCTTCAGAGTCAGCGGTTTTCTTGCTTCGCAAACGCACAAGCGTATCGGCTGCTCAATAGGTCTGCCAACTCTTGAAAGGCACAGAGAAATGAATGTCTTTACCGCTGCACAAGAATCCTTTCTTCTTGGAATGGACGATCTCTTTTTCGGAGATGATCTTGCAGATATAAGCGAGCTTAAAGCATTAGCCGAGGCAGATGACGAAATAGTTACCATCAGAATCCATCCTCTCATTGAAGGGGAATTTATGGACTGGCTGCTTGATCGCCCTTTGGAGCAAACGCAAAACGGTCTTGAAATGATATTGCGCTCGAATTACATGAGATCATCATATCCCGGAAATGCGGATAATACTCCCTCATGCACAAGAAGGAGAGGCGATGTTACAGTTTGCAAGTCACCTCTCTTGCGATATTCGGGAGAAATTCAGCTTGTGCGAAAGGATCTTCCGATGGATCCGGATATAGGGCTTATTGGCAGGATAATCGATGAGGATTTACCGCTCCTCGATATATTCAAAACAAGGAAAAAATTTAAGCTTGTAAGGTGTTAAAAATGAGAAAAATCGGTAAAATCAGAACATATTCATCATCGGAAATTGAAGATTCTTATGTAAGCATAGGCTTTGAATGCCTTGACCGTGAGCTGTTTAAGCCCGAGAGGTGCTATGATCCCCTTGCATTGACGGGTGTCAAATATGCCAGATGCCAAACGGGCTG
>JAFXAN010000055.1 GCA_017517035.1 Clostridia bacterium | reverse complement strand
TCGTTTTCGTTTTCGCATTCGCTTTTGCGATCTCCATCGTCATCGTCCGATTTGTTGCTACCATCCTGACAGTCGCAGCTCAGGCCGTCTTTTTCGTTTTTGCTTGACGGATTTTTTCCCTTTGCGGATAGAAGAATGCGATATGCCTCCTCTGCTGAATACTTATATCCGTCCTCACCGCCCGGAAGCTTGTGGATTGCCTCCCCATACTTTTTCAGTGTTATCTTACCCCTGTCATTTCCAAAGCTGTAAAGAAGATTTGAATTAACAACAATATCACAAGCCATGTCAAAGATCTCATGCTCATAATCCGCCTGATGGCGAAAGGGATGTGCAAGTGCCGCATGAAGAACCTCGTGCATCAGAACAAATTCAAGCTCTCTATCATCAAGATCATTCAAAAAATCAGGATTAAATGCAATTCTTTTTCCGTCTGTATATGCCGTTTCGCAGGAAAGATCAATGGCAAACCTCATATTCATAAGCAAAATTGCATAAAATGGGTGTTTTACCATAATTGAAAGCCTTGCGTTCTGCAATCTTTTGATTATTTCCTTTGTTTTTGAATCAAACTGAGCCATTTCTCATAACGCTCCTTTTTTCTATAAGCCTGATATATTCGGGAATCTTTATAAGAATATCCTTATAATCATCCTCAATCAGCTCATAGTTCTGAAGCAAAAGTGCAATATAATCTGCAGGGAATTTTTCGATATATTTTAATGAATTTCCTATTTTATCAAGCTCAAATCTATGGTCGGAAGCATAATTTATCATTGATGAAACCACAGCATACATTGCATCTGAAGATTTCGGAATGCTAAATTCTCTGCCCGAAAAAATTGCTTCAATATCAGGAAGGTCGCTATGAATATTACACCAAGAGCGGAATTCTACTGCAAGACCGCTTCCGACAAGCCCCGCTATCATTGGATACATTTCATTTGCATCGCTTGAAACAGTATTGAGAATATTGCTTACCATCTCCCATGAACGGGGAGTTGCAAAGGCAAGATCATCGCTTTTTGCATCAAATCCGAAAAGCATATCGCTTCTGAAGGATAAGAAGCCGATTACCTTCTCATTTACACCGCTTTTTATTGCCCAATTAAGCCATGAGCTAAAGCTGCCCTCAATTTCCAAATGTAAAAGACGGTTTGCAAGTGCCTTTGGCATTTTGAAGGAAACCGACTTATCGGTAACTCGGTTTCCCGCGGCGATTACAATACAGTTATCGGGCAGCTTATGCTCGCCAACAACTCTGTCAAGGGTTATCTGATATGCCGCAGCCTGAACCGATTGCGGTGCTGCAGATATTTCATCAAGGAAAATAATATTGATTATATCCTCACTGTCATCCATCTGAAATATCTGCGGCTTTAGCCAGATAGCCAGTGTTTTTTCTGCATTTGATGTGGGAATACCTCTCAGGTCAATGGGATTGAAAAGGAGCAGACGAACATCGGTTATTACCACCTTCTTTTTCGTTTCCTTTTCGATCTTCTTTGCAATCTGTCTTACTCCCTGCGATTTACCGACACCGGGAGGGCCCCAAAGCATAACAGAGGGCAAAATTTTAGGTGATATTCCCTTCCCTATTGTCGCACAATAGGATTTTGACAGTGTTTCAACCGCCTTTTCAACGGTAAGTATAGGCATATTTGTGTTACTCATTCAGATTTCAACCCCAATTCTTCATCAATTTTTTCGATTTTTTTCGTAAGCTCCTCTATCTGCAAAAGGAAGGATTCATCCTCATTCTGAAGCTCGTTTTCAATGGTATTCTTGCTGAAGCGTAAATGCTCAAGCTCTGCTATCTGACGCTCCTTTATTTTCTCGAGGTTTTCAAGAAGATTATTAAGTCGCTTTGTTATTCCGGAATTGCTCTCGATCTCCATGTAATAAACTCCGCATCTTTTAACAAAAACATAAGGGATCGGATCCTTTGACTTTGCTTTTTCTTCATCCTTCATGGTGGATTCTTTCGGCTGCATTCTTGCCGGAACAACCACATCAAAGCCCTGATATGTGAGTATCTTCCTTTCGACAGGCTTATTTATGTGCGTTTTTACCGCCACATATATATCGTCTCTTATCTTCTTCTGCTCCTCATATCCAAGCGACTTATAATCAAGCTTGTTTTCTTCATAAAAGGCAATATCCTTTGCTGTATTTTCAATTTTCAGCTCCTGCTTGACGATCTTTTCGGGAAGCTCTGCCAGAATACGCTGCTTCTTTATTCTTTTCTCCAGATAATCCCTGTGAAGTATCTTATATTTATCCAGCTCATTTATCAGTTCAACTCTCTGCTTGATAAGGGGATTTCCCACCGCCAAAGCCTTGACCTCCGCATAATTCAGAACAGTTTCATCAACATCCTCACCCTCTCTGACTGTGATATGTCCCGAAAGGATCTGGCTGATAAATCTCTGCTTTGACTCAAGAAGCTGCCAGGAATAGGCATCAAAGCTTCCCTTTGTAATATAGCGATAGATATCAACATTTTCACATTCGTTTCCGTGGCGAAGTATTCTTCCCTCCCTTTGAACCATATCAGCGGGCCTCCACGGTACATCCAGATGATGAAGTGCACAAAGCCGCTTCTGAACATTGACACCCAATCCCATTTTGAAGGTTGAACCGATTACAACAGAAACAATACCCTTGTTAAGATCCCTGAAAAGGAGCTTTTTCCTCGCCTCACTGTCTGCATCATGGATAAATGCAATCTCACCCTCAGGCATTCCCATCGCCACCAGAATATCCTTCAGCTCATCATAGAGATTGAAGCCTGCTTTGGGAGTTGATGTATCACAGAAAACCATCTGGATCAGCTTTTTATCTCTTGTTTTTTCATAAATATCCATTATTTTTTCCGCACATCTGAAAACCTTGGAATTCATATCAAGCCCATAAGCAAGGTCAATAAGACGCATATCAAGTGCCGCCTTGCGTCCGTCCGTGGTGATCTTCAAAAGATTATCAACCTTTTTATCTACGCGTTTCTTACGCACATCATCGGCTCGCCTTGAAATATCCTTCAAAAAGTCCTTAAAATCACCGCCGCCAAGCTGAACAGAATCAATATATCCGTTAAAATCGGGAATCCCGAGTGACTTATCAACATGATAAAAATCAGCAACTGACGAAAAGATCGCGGTAAGCTCGGGAACATTGTGAAATCTTGAAAATCTCGTTGCCAGATGATAACTGTTTGTATCCACATCTATCTCAAATTCGGTGGTCTTTTTTGCAAACATTCCAACCCATGAGTCAAAATTCTGAATTCCAAGGAATTCAAGCTCACCGTCCTGAAGATATTTTTGCATAATGAAAATATCCGTAATTGAATTTGTTATAGGTGTTCCTGTTGCAAGAATAACTCGACCGCCGTTGTTCTGTCTTTGTACGCAGTGAACCTTGTCCATCATACCCTCGCATTTATTGGATCCTGACTTATTGAAGCCCTTAACACGCATAATCGAGCTTTCAAGCGGCACATTTTTATAGTTATGTGCTTCATCAACAAACAGCGTATTTATTCCCAGATCGTCAAAGGGTATCTCACAAACATTTTTAGACATATCCTCCTGAAGCTTTTCCATCAAACGAAGAACCGATGACCTTTTTCTTTCAATGTCAGCCTTTGAATAAAAGTTTGTGCTTGCCTTGTCAAGCATTTTTAGCCTTTCCTCATAAAACTCTTTATAATATTCTTTCGAAAGTGAAAGCATATCAAAGCAAGAATATGCCATAAGTATCGCATCGAAATCCTCCTCCATAATGATTTCAAGAGTTTTCGACCTTTTTTTCAGGCAAAAATTGCGGTTATCAACTACAAGCAGCTTGGCATTCGGATACATTTTTTTAAACATATCCACCCACTGCGTCAAAATATTATTCGGAATAACATAAAGATTCTTCTTGGATTTTCCAAGTCTGCGAAGCTCCATTCCCGCTGCTATCATGGTATATGTTTTTCCTGCACCGACATCATGTGCCAGAAGAGTGTTGGGACTGAAAATTATTCTTGCAACCGAGTCCTTCTGGTGCTTGCGCAGCTTTATCTCGGGATTCATATCCGGAAGATCAAGGAAGCTGCCGTCATAAATCCTCTTTTTAATATTACCGTATCTTCTGCAGTATGCACCCTGAAGTCTTGCCTTGCGCTTTTCATCCTCCCATACCCATTTTTTGAACTCGGATATCATTTTGTCCTGTTTTTCAAGTATTTTGACAGTTTCATTCTGATTTATTATCCTGTTATTTTTACTAGGATCAGGGTTATCATATATGGCGATCGTTTTCATATTGAGGATGTTTTCAAGCAGATAAAGCATGTCCATTCTGCTCGTTCCGTATATGGAATAGTTATATTCTTCATATTTTCCATGAACACGGCTCTTGCGGAAGCGAGTTTTTTGGGGAATCTCCCAGATACCCGTCACATCATCGTGTCTGGTGGCATACTGTGCTTGCAAAAGAGGCTCAGCCTCCTTTGGGTATTCTCCGTTAATTTTCTCAATACCGATCAGATGAAGAATAAAATCGTCGATAACATCTGTCGGAACCCACGGAGAACCGAGAGTTATATATATTTCATCAGTATCAAGCTCGGGAGAGATCACCTCTTTAAGAGCCTTTATGTTGTTCTCAAAAACTCCCGGATAATCCTCATTTGCCTTCTGTGCCAATGCCAGCTTGTGCATGAGGTTTCCCGAAAGATATTCATCGGATGTCTCCCAACCTTTGTAATAGCATTCATCAAAATGGAGCGGATTCTGAAATATGTTTCCCTTAAGACTCTCAATGACTGTTTTCATTTCTTCTCCCGTAACCGATGCGATAAATTCTATATCAACAAGCCCGAGCGCATCAAGAGAAACAAGAAGTCCTTCAAGAATACTGTCGCAATGAATATTTGCTCTTTCGTCTGATTCAAAACGGTTCACATAATCAAGCGGCAGATCCATTGCAGTAATTTCCTTCGCTCGCTCGATTCTTTTCCTTTCCGCACGCTTGGCAGCTCTGACCTCTGCTGCCCTGCGGCGTTTTTCCGCCTCCTCCATTTTGATCTTGAGCCGTTCAGCTTCAAGCTCTTTGCGACGGCGCTCTTCTCTTGCGCGTATATCAAGCTGGGCAAGCTTTAGTGACTCTATGGCAATATCTATGTCCTCAGTCGATAAAATTTCTCCGCCTGTTTTTATGTTTTCAAAAAAATTATAAAGCAGTGTACTTTTCTGCTTTGCCAGGAGAGCAACATCTTCCACTTCAACTTTAGCTGTATTAACTTTTGACATTTTTCCTTCCCCCGAAACTTATTTATCAGCTTTGTTTAACTTAAACCATTCATCTATACTTTCATAAGTGAGTTCTGTGCCTTTGCTATCTGCATATGCAATAAGCTCTTCCGCTGTTTTCAAATCAATTTTTAGCAATCGGGTAAGTATCCCAAGCTGAAGATCATCCTCACTCGGTATATAAAGGTCTCTTTTTACATCAGCACAATAAATATTTTCTCCATAGATCCTTTTGAGAAGCCCTAAATAAATCAAGCTGTCATATTCCATCATCCATTCCCGTTCCTCTTTATAAATAGGTATCAAGGATAAAAAGGAAACAGTACCGATTCCATCAATTTCTGCGAAGCTTTGTACATCCTCAAGCAAAAAGGCATCATATCCAAAAGTATCTCTGAATGCCTTTGAAGCAAGAACTGTATGGCCCTCTCCAAACCATGTGTTATTACGGAATGGATATTTTGTCAGACCGACAAGCTCATTTGCAATCAGCATTCCGTTTTTGCTTTTCATATCAAATCTGCCTGAAGCCTCAATAACAAGCTCTATGTGATTATAATAATCAATGGGGGATTTTATCCCACATGAACTCATTCCAAAGGTGACAATAGTATGACCGCCTGTCTTGTTTTTCAGGATAATTGCATCTGTGTGCACATAATCACTGTAAAGTTCATGCAAAATATGACCCTCATCATCCCCAAATTTCTCAGAAATAAACCTTGTGATTTCATCCATCTGACTGATTGATAATTCTGCTGCCATTTTTTCTCTCCTTAATTTTTTTGTTTTATAATTATAACCACTGTCATGGGGCAAAAATGCCTCATGAGTTCTGCATCCTTATTTTCTGAACGAATTTATACTCCATTTTTTCATGGGGAAAATTTTTACCGACAGAAACAAATATCTGCCTTCCCATTGAAGCCATTTTATAAAGGAAAGGTCTGATATCCACCGACTCATCGATCATATCAAAGAAATCATATACAAATACGGGGCGGTCATCCTCGATCCTTGATATGCAATTAATAAAGGAATTGAATGCCGCAACCATCCTATCACTCTCTGAGGGTATCCTCTTATATATACTCGCAAGAGCTTTCTCAAAAACATAGCAAGTGCGGGAATTGACCATATTTAATCTATCAAGATATTCCTCTGTATCGTCTTTCGAAAAAGAAACGCCACTATCTGCAAAATTTGCTGCTATGCGACGATCTCCGATAAAGTCCGCATTTCTTATATAGCAAACCGAATAGGTCTTTGAATCCATTTCGATTTCCGAATGGATAACAAATCTTCCGTCATCTGCACTGTCAAGATCATTTATCGTGTCATTATCGCCTATAACCTCACGAATAAGGTCAAGTGTAAGCTCCGAATACTCTCCGAAAAAAGCACAAACGGGAGATTTAATTTCCTCATCGAGCTCGATGGTGCTTGATGATGTGATTGCGAGATTCTTGATTTTCATTTTTGTTCTCCTTATAGAATTAAAATAATATGAAAAAGGGATTTTTGCGCTGAGGCAAATTTCGTATCTAAATTATAACGAGTCCAATGTCCCAAAAATGCCCCATTCAAAAAGTTATAATGTTTGCACAAGCTTAAAGGAGGAACCACAAAAATGAATAATGTAATTAAGATTTTATCCCGAAGAGATGCACTTGAGCTTATTGATAGCAATTTTCCGAAAAACAGTGCAGTCATCAGTTTTCACGATCCTATATCAAAGCGTTATAAAAAAACCGCCCCGCCCATTGATTACAGCGCTGTTTGCGAAAGAGTTTTTTATGTTCCGATACATGATATAGATATTGAAATACTTCCGGATTTCGGGCTCACATTTGACGAATATTTCCCCGAGGCTGAAAAGCTTTCTGAATTTATTTTTTCTGCCATCGAAAATGGCTGTCAGATAATCTGCCAATGCGAATACGGACAAAGCAGAAGTGCAGCCTGTGCCGCAGCGATAAAAGAGTTTTATGACAGAAACGGCATTGATATCTTTGCGGACTATAGGTATTATCCCAATCAGATGATCTTCAATAAGCTTCTCAAAGCTTTAAAAGAGCAGAGTGCAGAGCAAATGATGGATGAGCTTTTGATCAATAAAAACATGGAATGCGTTAAAAAATATGATGGTACATATGAGCTTTTATCTTATCATCCAACAGAGGAAGAAAAAATTATTATACCTAATGAAATTTCGTCAATATCCAATTTTGCATTTTCCGACTGTCCTTATATGAAAAAGGTAAAAATTCCAAGCTCTGTGGAATATATTAACAGCTCCGCTTTTGAAGGCTGTCAGGCATTGGAGGAGGCTTTTTTTGAAGATGCAGAGGGCTGGTATTATATTTCCGAGAGCGTAGAAAATGAGGGGTATATTGAATTTGAAAATGAGATACTGCAAAGGCATCTGGAGGACGCAAATATTGCCGCCGCAATGCTGACAGAAGCACACAAAAACTCACTATATTGGATAAAATTAAAAAGTGAAAAACCCGATTTGCTTCCGGATCCCCATGTTTATTAATATTTTTATATCTTTCTTCCGTGAACAACGATAAATTACTGTTAACAAATCAAAAGGTGAATCAGACGCTGCAATGAGAGTGCTGATTCACCTTTATTTTTTGATCAAACCGGTGTATTATGACTTTCGTTTTTCATTTTATAGGCTCTGACAACGAGCATATCACTTGGGTCAAATGTATCATATATTACCGAATCGATAACCGCTGTCCAATGATCATCCATGTCAAGAATATATCTCCCAACAGGATATTCCTTGCAAAACTCTGCAGCAGTAATTTTCCTTCTGAAGCATATCTTCTTCGCCCTCAGCACCTTTTCCACAAATTTATGCGGATTATAATCGGCATTGAAATACCTTGCTCCCGTAATTTTCTTATAATCATTAAGCTCTCGCTGAACCGTCCTATAGGGCCATTCAGTTGCCGCAACAAGACTCCGCTTAACGCAATCACCGACAATAAGCCCCCTCGGATGAGGATTAAAATACTTAAAACCCATATTTTTCGGATTTATTGGAAAGCCATTTTTCCGCCTTCCTTTTTCCCCTTTCTGTACATTTGAACATTTTACATTCATAATCTGTCACTTCACATCCCCCGACCCATGGTCCAATAATAAAAGCTATTACAATTAAAAAGAGATGCTTCTTTTTTTCACCCACTATTTTAACATATGCACGATAATTAAAAGTTCTCGTTCCAAGACAGCCCTTTTCGGGATCTGTTCCAACAGAGCCGCTATAAATATTGGTTGCATAGTGTCCATTTTCTTCGCTTACAAGCCAGTTAAGCAAAGGTAACTTGATTTTTGACAATTTTCCAGCCTCCTTTTGTTTTCTTAAATCATAACAATGTTGATGGGATATTTTTGGTACACCGAAAATTGTATAATATTGTCAATCAAAAAAACGGAGGAAAAAATATGAGTTCATTTGACAAAATTATCGGTTACGAGACAGTAAAACAGGAGCTTAAGCAGATCAGCGACATGATCCACAACAAGGAGAGGTATGAAAAAATGGGAGCAAAGCTTCCGCAGGGTATTCTGCTTTCGGGAATCCCCGGCCTCGGCAAATCCCTGATGGCAAGGTGCTTCATCGAGGACTGCAATTTAAACACCTATATTTTAAGAAAAAACCAAGGCTCAGATAATTTCGTAAATACGATAACCGAAACCTTTAGACTTGCAAAGTAAAATTCACCGGCTATAATATTCCTTGATGACATGGATAAATTCGCCAACGAAGATGATAGGCACCGTGATGCTGAGGAATATGTTGCAATCCAGGCAGGAATTGACGATTGTAAAGGAAAGGATATTTTCGTTTTTGCTACTGTAAATAATATCAGTAAGCTTCCATCCTCACTTACAAGATCCGGAAGATTTGACCGAAAGATCGAGATTTCCAGCCCATGTGCCGAGGATGCCGAAAACATCATCAAACACTATTTAAGAAATAAGAAGCTTGACGAAAGTGTAAATTTTGATGATGTTGTCAAAATGATAAGCTATAATTCCTGTGCTGAACTTGAAACCATTATCAATGAAGCAGCCATAAATGCTGCATTTGAACGACAAGCTTCAATATCCATGAAGAATTTTACGGATGCAATACTTAAAATGCAGTACGATGCACCCGGCAACAGTTTTTCAAAGGTATCGGAAGAAGAAGTACGCAAGGTTGCACTGCATGAAGCCGGACATCTTGTTGTGAGCGAGGTGCTCAATCCGGAAAGTGTCGGACTTGCATCTATCAGAAGCTTTTATTCTGACGCAACAGGAGGATTTGTACATGCCTGCAAAAAATTGAAGCATCCCTCTCATGATGTTCTTATTTCACTTGCGGGAAAGGCGGCAGTTGAGCTATATTATCCCGAATACTATGCAGAAGGCTGTCAAAGAGATTTAAATCGTGCTTCCGTTTATATAAAAGAAGAGATCATCACCGATGCAAGCAGAGGATTTAATATGCTCGATATCCACGATTATGATCTGTCAGCATCCGCCTCCTATCTTGAAAGATGCGAAGCAACAATATACGCAGAGCTTGAAAGATATATGATGAAAACAAAGGAAATTCTCATAAAAAACAGAGATTTTCTTGAAAAAATTACAGATGCCCTATGTGAAAAGGAAACTCTGCTCTTCTCCGATATCAGAATGATATGTGAAAGCAGCAATATTATTGCTGTCAATATATAGGAGCTTTTTCATACAAATGTGTAAAAAACTTGAAAAACGACATATTCTATGTTATAATAAAGAAAATATGTCGGAGGAAAAAACTATGTATACACAACAACCTAAAAAGCTGATAATCATAAATATTCTTGATATTCTCAGAAAATACAGCGATGCAGAGCACCGTATGAGCCAAAAGGAAATTGCTGACATTCTTGAAAATGAATATTTTATGAAGGTTGACAGAAAAGCAATCAAGCGAAATCTGATGAACCTCATAGATTTCGGCTATTCGGTTGAGTATTCCGAAGCTTCCAGAATTAATAATAAGGGCGAAGAGGAGACCATATATTCCGATTGGTATCTGGAGCGAGATTTCTCCGATGCCGAGCTTCGCCTTATCATCGACAGCCTGCTTTCTTCAAAGCACATCCCCGCAAAGCAATGTAAAGATCTCATAGAAAAAATCGAAGGCTTGTCAAGTAAGCATTTCAAATCAAAGATGAAGCATGTTTGCAGCTTACCAACAAATGTTCAGCTAAATCATGAAATTTTTTTCAATATTGAGATACTCGATGAAGCAATTGAAAAAAAGGTTCAGGTAAAATTCTTATATGCAGACTTCGGAACAGATAAAAAGCTGCATCCAAGAAAGAATTCCAAAGGAGCCGAAAGCCAATATACAGTCAATCCCTATCAAATGGTGGTTGCAAACGGCAAATATTATCTCATTGGAAACTGTGAGAAATATAATGATGTTTCGCATTTCAGAATAGACAGAATAAAGAAAATCAGCCTTACCGAAAATCCGTTAAAACCGCAAAAAAAGGTAAAAGGACTTGAGGACGGGCTTGACCTGCCAAAGCACATGGCAGAGCATATATATATGTTTTCGGGAAAAAGCGAGCTTGTCACAATGAAAACTTCAATAAAAATGGCGGGTGAGCTTGTTGATTGGTTCGGAGATGGCGTAACATTCAGAGAAGAAAACAAAGAAGACGGCACAGTAAAGGCCGTCGTAAAGGTTAATATTGATGCGATGCGTTATTGGTCATTGCAGTATTCGCCTTATGTTACCATTCTTTCACCGCAAAGTCTGGTTGATACCATCAAAAACGATCTGAAAAATGCTTCAAGTAATTATGAAAAAGAATAGGGATTGTTATGAAAACCGTTCAAATCAAGAGCAGAATATACAAAAACTGACTCTTTTGAACTGTGTTTGGACTCTCACATCCCCCCAAAAGCTTGAAACCGTTAAAGCGCAACAACAGTATTCAAACACTTTAAGTAAAGAAACCACTGAATTTGAAAATTTTTCAACACTTATGGAGCCAATAAAAGTACTTTTTAAAAAAGTTCTCGGAATTGATTTTGATATCCGTTTCTGCACATTTGCTGAGTTGCTTTCAATGCTTAATAAAACTGAAGATGAACTAAAAAAACTTCAAAGATATATAATTTAAAACAAATGAATATATTGATTTATTGTATTCTCCGAAGTCTTTTGCGGTTGCAGAAGCAAAAAGTACAAACATTGATGCTCACAAAAAGCCATGGAAACATTGAGTTTCCATGGCTTTTTGCTTGTTATTTGATCACTTCGTTTTTCTTTTTTCAATTTTTGGGTGCAGCCTTCATATCTTCTTTATTCATATACATTGCGTGATCCGCTTTTGCGAATACATCTGTATAAATATGATCAATCAGCGGATCAAAAACAGAAACTCCTCTTGCAATCGAAACGGGAACTATTTCATCATTTACCGATATATAATCTGCGGAAAATGCAACATCCATTTTTTCCATGAGAATACGATGTCTTTCAAGGTCCTTTCCTCTGAGAACAACAACAAATTCATCTCCGCCTATTCTGTAAACAGAGCTTGTTTTGAATATATCGGTAAGTATTCTTGCGGAATGAACGATAAGCTCGTTTCCGACATCGTGACCATATGTATCGTTGGTTTTCTTCAGGTTATTGATATCCGCAACGATAACGCCAAAGGAAGGATTGCCAAGATTTATTTCCTTATTCAGCTCCTCGATAGCCTCGGCATAGGCGGTACTGTTCTTTACGCCCGTAAGCGAATCCCTATATGCAAGTGCATTTATATATGAGGAATACTCACGGATCTTTGTATAAGTATCATTAAGCACCCTTGAAAGAATACCTATCTCGTCATTTGAATCGACGATCAGATCGACATTCTGTACATCCGAAGAAATGCTACCCGCAGCTGCGGTAAGCTTTTTAAGCGGAGTTACGATCTTGTTTGTTACCCAGAATGTATATAGAATTGCAAGAACGAGAACCACCAAAAATGCACAAATTATATAATTGAGCATAGGACGGATTCCGCTCTGGATATCCTTATATTCTGCACGCAGCTCAAGATTCATTCCGTTCTTCAGTGCTGTTGTCGCCTCTGTATAATCCTCATATATCAAGATATCATCCGATGGATTATAGCAGTTTTTCTTATCATTACTCAGCAACAGTGCGTGTCCTGTTTCATAAACGGATATTTCATTAACAAGTCCCAGCAGATAGTTAAAATCCATATTGAATCCGAGGAATCCTACAAAAACATCATCCTTATATATGGGCGCAAGATATGAAACGACCGTATCATCGGGAGAAAATGTACTCTTTCTCGGTTGCAGCCATGTATTTCCCGAGCCTATCACATCAAACCCACATTCCTTTATGAATTTTGCATTGAAAAGATCAAGCTCGGCAAATTCATCCTTTGAAAGCTCATAAACGCCACCGTTCTTGAATTTTGAATAGAATCCTGTTGTAACCCCGCCTGTAACTTGCGGTGAAAAGCAAAGATAGTAAGCGGTTGTACCTGCGGTATTGAGAGCTACCTCATCAAAAAGGTGACGCACGCTCTTTATATATTCTTCACGATATACCTCATCATCAAGAGCAGCGGCACTGATAAGTTCATTTTTTGCATAATGCTCCATTATCTCGGAGGATTGCATAAAATCGTTCAGCATATCATTGATATATGCCGCTTCCTTTTGGGAAACACTTTTAAGAATTCTGTCCGCATCCTTATGCATTATCTCATGGTTAACTCCCACTGCAATAGATGTAACGATCGCTGTAATCACAAAAAGAGCTGAAATTACAACAAACAGTATTTTACTTTGTATGGTCTTCATTAGTTTTTTACCCCTTGGTCTTATTTCGTTCACAGTCATCACGCCCCCTCAACTCCGGTAAGGATACGGTGATATCCCTCAAGCACTATCTTGCCGTTCTCATCTTGAGTGCGTATTCCGCTGCTTCGCACGGTTACATCGCCTTCATCCGGATGATTCCAGCAATAACCAAGCTGAACAGCTTTTCCATCATTTATCATAACGCTTATTGCATTATCAACATATTCCTTATCCTTTGGCGAAATGCGACTATGCCAATAATCATAGCATTCACATGGAGAAAGGCTTCCCCTAATTCCCAGCACCTTTTCCATAATGTCGTCCACATGAAGCTCGAATCGGTTGCTTTTTTCGTCAATTCGGATGATCCAGAGTCCGATATCATTGGCACGAAGAACAGTTTTTGGATTGAAATGTATCGTTCCGAATTGTTCCTTGAAACGCTGAATATCCTCAATTGCAGCCATTCGAGCCTTATATTCCTCCGACTCCTTATGAATATATTTTTGAGTTATCTCTTTTGCAGTGCAAGGCTTATCAAAAAGATATCCTTGGAAGAAATCTGCCTGAAGAGGCTCGAGAACCGAAAGCTCCTTTGCCGTTTCAACTCCCTCGCAGCAGGCATTTATTGAGTTTGTCTTTGCAAATTCAATAACATTGCTGATAAGTCGGTAATTATATGTGTTCTTTTCGATCTCGGAAACAAAGCTTCTGTCGATCTTGATCTCACTTACATCAAGCTGCTTCAGATATCCGAGATTTGAATATCCTGTTCCGAAATCGTCGATTGAAAAACGAACGCCATATGACTTTATATATTTGATAAGGTTATAATAATGATTATTACCGCTGAGCTGAACCGATTCAGTAAGCTCAACCGTAAGCGCATTTCCGGGAAGCTCAATGCTTTTAAGCATATCAATTATCTTCTCGCCAAGTCTGCGGTCTTCAAACTGAACCGATGAAAAATTCACCGCAACCTGAAGAGAGGGCAGGCTCTCTCGCCATTTTTTACACTGTTTAAGCGCAGTTTCAAGAACCCACATTCCAACCTGCTCAATGAGGCCCGATTGCTCAAGAAGCGGAATAAATTCATCAGGGAAAACCCTTCCCCGTTTTGGTGAATCATATCTGAGAAGTGCCTCAACCCCGTATAGCTCATAGCTTCCGCTCTTTATCTGTGGCTGATAATGCACCTCAAAGCCCTCAAAAGCGTTCTGAACGCTTTCCTTCATCTCCTCAAGGAGCATCAGCGAAGTTATTCTCTGCTGTATCTCTTCGGCAGAGAAAAAATCGATTCCGCCAATGGGATTCTGATTTGCTTTTTTGAGAGTTATATTTGCACTGTCGATGAGCTGCGAAGCATCAAGAAATACTCCCGAATCTATCGGCACGACTCCCGCAAAAATAGTACATTTTTCCTGAAGAGCATCAGCAATTTTATGATATATCGACTCAACAGTTCTTTCGGAAGTATCCTCAAGAATGATAGCAAAATTATTATGATCCACATGATAGGATTCCTCAACCTTGTCGATCTCCTCAAGGATATCCGCAACATCGCAGAGAATCTGATTTCCAAAGCTTCTACCGTGGCTCAAATTGATATCCGCAAGAAGCGGGATCTCAAGCATCATAAGCCATCCGTTGCCACAGACAAGCCTGTTTTTAAGATCATCACGCAGCTTGGTTTTGTTCCAAAGTCCCGTTACAGGATTAAAAAGATGGCGAAGAGCCTCCTCAGAAATACGCCCGATCATAACATAAGGAACGCCCTTTTCATTATGCAAAACCTTTCCTCGTGAATTTACCCAAACGGTCTCTCCACGACGGTTATACATACGGAAATTTACATCGTGCGATTCCTTTTTGCCGCTTAGGATATCTTCAATCTCCATGCTTATGGCGCGTCTGTCCGCAGGATGGATAACCGCAAGTATCTCACCCAGGTCCATAATCGGACTGTCCGCGTCGTTTATTTCAAAATATTCGCTGATATTTCCGAAAATCTGTATATTATTGTTCGGTATATCGAGCATGAACAAATAGTCATCCGTTGTTTGATTTATAGCTTCAAGGTAACGCTTTATTGTGGAAAAATCTTTTACTGCATTTAGTAATTTATCCATGATATTCTCCGTTATATTGAATTAATGTTGCATCCTCAACACCCTCAAGGGCATTTATCTTATCAAGGAAAAATGTGTCATTATTCTTGCAGAATACCTCAATTGCCATTTCGGTTTTATCTTTTCTTGCAGTCTTGGATTTGATAAAATACTTTGTTTTACCAAATGCACGAAGAATATTGTCACCCACCGAATCGCCTATATAATGTACAACAAGTATGTAGATCCTTCCCTTCTGCTGCTTATGATAGAACAGCATGATCATGACCGTCATAACAACAGCGGCTACTATAACAAGAAGATACATTCCGGCACCTGAGGTGATGCCTGTTGTGATCGCCCAGAAAAGATACAAAAGATCAAGAGGATCCTTTATTGCCGTGCGGAAGCGGACGATCGAAAGCGCACCGACCATACCAAGCGAAATTACGATGTTGGTGCTGATTGCAAGAGTTACCATGGCGGTGAGGATCGTCATACCCACAAGTGTTATGGCGAATGCTCGGGAATAAATCACACCGGTATAAAACTTCTTATAAACAAAATAGATAACAGCGCCCATAATAAGAGCTGTGAGAAGTCCGAGTGCAGCACTTGTAAGGCTCACACCGTCAAAAGCTCCCGACTCAAGAATTGATTTTTTGATAAAATCCTGTACACTCATTGTTTTCCTCCAGATTAATTCTCATACCAATATTTAAAGCTATTCATATATTCGGTTTTTTCATAGCAAAGTACATATTTCGACACCGCTGTAAACTCTGATGCCCTGTCCGGCAAAACATCACGAACAACCCGAGGCAAAAATTCCGTATATTTTACCTCCATAACGCATTTTCCCGGCTCAAGCACAGGAAGTGCAGGCAGCGTGTCATCAAAAATATCATAGCTTCCGATAGCAGCCCGAACATCCATATCAAATGTGATACGAACCGTTCCCTCATCAAGGATCCATGGCTCACGGTCATAGTCAACGATAGTGCGCGGGCGCATTACATTGCTGACGCACTCCACATAAAATTCACGGCAAAGGGGATACGGGCTATGCAGCAAAAATTCATAATCCCCATCAAGGATCTTATATACCTCTTCCCTTGTGAGCTTTGCAGACTCCTTGAAAATATATGCTCCGAATTTCTTCTTTCTCTCAAGCTTGATGCTGCTGTCAGAGCAATTATAGATTCTTATGCGGTATTTTTTCCTTTCAAGAACACCCGCATCCTTTTCCTCATAGGCGGTATTGAAATAATCGTCAAAATAGAGACTTCGAATCATATATCCGCCGGATTTGGCATGCTTATCAAGTTCAAGAAAGGGAGAAAGTCTTTGACATATAAGCTGTTTTTGTGCGTTGTCAATAAGATATTTCCATTCGTGGCGATAGCGCTCAATCTTCGACATAAACATCCTCCACGATCTGCCCGTTTGCATCCACATAGAAGCATTTTGTACCGTATATCTTACCACCGGATGTCATATATGAATCAAAAGCTGTTTGAGTTTGTCCGCCCGCATCATTCGCCATTACTCTGATAAAATACTGTCCCTCCGGTAAATGCTCAAATTCGACGGCGGGGATCTTAAGATCCTCGATTTTCAAAATCGGATTTTCAAATTTATAGTCCGTTGCAAGCTCAAAGCTATATGATATCGCCTCTGCATCGAAGGCATAGGATGCCTCCCAGATAAGACTAATGTTTGAATCGTTTTTCTGAGGCACTCCGATAAAGAAAGGCATAGGCTTTTCAAATGAGTCCTTGAATCTTTGATAGTTTGACTTTATTTCTTCAACAAGAGTTGTTGCAATAATATCATACTGTGCCTGTGTAACGGGCATATAAAGGGCATCTCTGCCGATATATACAAGAGGCTTAAGGAGACTTGCATAGGAGCTTGCATACTCCTCAACCCGTCCGTCGCAAAGACGAGCAAAAAAGTCATCAACGGCTTTTGAAAGCTCCTCTCGATAGTACTCGGATTTAAGACATCTCTTAAATAGCACATTTCCCCAATAGTTACTTACTCCCGCTTCCCATTCAGCATAGTCATTTCTTCCGAGAAGCTCATATTCCATGCGCTTGAACGAGCCGTCAAGGTCCCATGAAAGAATATACCATCTGTCGTCGTTCTTGGCACTGTATAGATAGAAGTTTCGGCTCTGGGTATCAACATTTCCCGTAAGAAGCTGATAAGCCATCCAATAAGTAATATTCTCTATATCAAAATCCTCGCGAAGTATTGTTTCGATGGGAATTGAATAGTCATTTATTCTCTCGAGCAGGTGAATCAGCTTGGTATGGTCGTCATCACCCTTGATCTCGAGTATTTCCTCAAATTTCGCAATATCGTATCTTGGGTCTTCCTTTAAAACGATAGTGTCCTCATATCTGTAAAACTCACAGAAATTGATTTTATAAAGGTGTCCTCTCTTATCAAGGCCGTGACGCTCAAGAGCGGTTTTATTAAGCTGCTCCACCTGAGTATATATTCCGTAATCCTCAAATTTTGCATCAGCGCCTGCGGTCGTATCCTTAACATAAAGACGGACGAAGGTTGTTCTGAGGCTCAAAAGCTCGTCAATTCCGGAAAGAAGATCAAAACCGAGCTTATTTCTGAAGCGAAGACCGTCACCCTGGTGCTTGTTGAGAGCTATCGTCTTCTGTCCTCGCCAATCACCTTTATTATCTTTAATACTGATCTTATAGTTTTTCTGCACATTTCGGCTGGAAGACTGACCTCTTATCTGGACCGTGCAGTTAGGCGCAACCTGACCATATCCAAGCTCACCCGGAATGAGACCGTTTTCATCCCCGATTTGAATAAGCCCTGCAACCTTATATCTCTCAACACCCATTTCTTCATAGTCATATGCGGAATAGGTGTTGATCTCTTCCCATGTATGATCGGTATTCTCTGCGGTATTTCCTCTTGAAACCGTCAGATACATCGTTACGATCTCTGTATTGTTCTGCTGCTCATATATCAGATTTTTATCTCTGATATGAACATTTTCCTCGGTATTTATTTCCGATTTGTCGATGATCGTGCCGAGATTTGAGTTTACGGCAGTATCAATGGCACCGTCGCATCCTGTCATGCACATAACAAGTGCAAGAAAGATCAATGCAACAGGTAAAAGCTTCTTAATCATTTTTTCGTGTCCTCCAATTTATCCTCAAGGAATACTCCGAGCTTTGAAAAGATACCGGATCTATCCTCGGATACAAGCGGCTGAACCGACAGAATATAGTACGGAAGCCGTTTGGTAAAATAATCAAGTCTGATGGCACAAGCTGCCGCAAAAACCAAGGCAGCGATCAAAAATCCAAAGCCATAATAGATATTTGAAAAAAGCAACGATATAAGAGAAAAAGCGATTGTCCCTGCGGAAAATACTGCTGTTGTAATAAATGCACCTTTATAGTCGGTAAAATAGAGCAGGATCAGCATAAGCATATTCCCGATGGCATAAACGCCGTATCCGACGCAAAGTGTTCTGAAATATCCTCTCATAACTTCATTGAAGCCAAGCGGAAGCAGATCAAGAAGATATCCGCCAAGGGCAATAACCGTAGCAGTGAACAAAAGCTGCTTAAGGGCTGTATAAAACAATTCTGTTTTCAGAGTTCCGATCATTTCCTTTTCTGCCTGCTTTATATTATCAATAGTACCCTTGTCATTATAAAGGCTATAGTGATTTCGGTATTTCGGATAAAAATTCACTTCAACCGAAACCACAAAATTTACCGTTGTCATAAGTGAGGTGATAAAAGCAAGCAAAGCGGGAACATCATACCATGGCGCACCGTAAAAAAGTCCGTGAACTCTGACTCCAATATCCGAAAACCACATTATTACAAGATGCGAAAACATTCCGATGTTCATAAAAAATCCCGAAAGTGCAAGAGGGAGAAATACATCTATCCATCTGAGGAAGGTAAATGCGCCGAGAGTAGTATGCGGAAAATATCGGTGAAGCAGGATCACATTCCAAACAAGCATAATTCCATATCCGAAGCTTACGGAAAACAGAAGAGAGTCAATCACCGGAAGCTCAAACCACAGAAGTATTGCACCGAGAATTATACTCGAAGCAACCGATGTGAGAAATGAAAGAAAAATTCCCTTATAATCCTTGATCGCCGAAAGAAAGCTCATGGCATTCCAAACTATAATAAGCTCACCGAAAAGAGTGAAGCAGAGCAGTCCCTGCAAAAGAGTTGCACCAGAAAAAACGAGAAAAATGCCATAAAGAACACTTCCGATCACGAGCATTATAACAGTTGAGCCCCAAAATGCGGGCAAGACCGCTTCCTTTTTTTCCTCAAAAAGCATATCCGCCACATATCTTGTGACCGTCATTGAGAAAAATGAGGACACCGTCACCGATGCAAGCAGAGTATATGTTATCATACATATAAGTATCTCTCTTGTATGAAGGTCAATTTTGTTAAACATACAGAGTGCAGTGATTCCAAACAGAAGTAAGACACCCAGAAGCATCGGACCTGTGCAAATTACCGCCGCATAGCCATATGCCTTAGCTGAATTAAGAACGCCTTTTTTGGCAAACAGTTTTTTTAATTCGAAGCCAATTCCGGCCATTCCTTTTCCACCTCTTTATAAAGCTCACGGTACTTTGTGAGCATGATAATATATCTGAAATTCTCGTATACTCGCTTTTGACCTATCTCGCCCATTTTCAATCGAAGCTCTCTTGATTCGCATAGTGGCTCCATGGCATCCGCAAGCTTTGAGCGCTGCATTGGCGGAGCATAATAGCCCGCTTTTCCAAGAGTATCTCCCGGCTTTCCGTTCAGAAGCTCGCTACAGCAGCCCACATCGGTGGTTACCGCAGGGCGTCTTGCTGCAAAGGATTCAAGTACAGACAGGGGTTGTCCCTCGGAAATGCTCGTAAGCAAAGTGAAATCAAGCTTTTCAAAATATTCTATAATATTGACTCGGCCTGTGAAAATGATCTTTTCCTCAAGTCCAAGCTGCTTTACAAGCGCATAGCACTCGTCTGCATATTCCTGATCGTCAACACCGCCCATGATATGAAGGCGCACATTATCCCGTCTTGCGCAAAGCTCAAAAAACGCATATATCATGGTTTTGATATCCTTGATGGGCGCAAGACGCACAACTGCACCGATATCGACCATGCCGTCATCCTCCTTTAGAGGAATATCGCAAAGCCTCTCATAGCTGATGCCGTTTTCAATAACCCTGCATTTTGATGCATCGCACCCCATATCTATCTGGGTATACATCGCACGGGTGAAAAGCGAGGTTACACGGAATGCACGCTCATATGTAAGATCTGAGAGCATATAGAAAAAATCTATCCAATGTGGCTTGAATGCTCTTGCCACCCATTTTGCACGGATGATCTCCTCTTCCCTCTCTCTTGTATAGATACCGTGCTCTGTGAGAAGCATCGGCTTTTTTGTTATATAAGCCGCCATTGAGGCGAGAAGTCCGCCATAGCCTGTGCAGATGGCATGATAGCAATCTGCCTTCGGAATCCTTGAGCCCATAAGATAAAGAACGGGCAAAAGTCTGGAACGGACCGAATGAAACGTATCGGAAAATGCGGTGAAAGGAAATTCTTTTCTGCAGGTTTCAGTCAGTGTTTCGAGAAAGCTCTCGCTTTTCAGATATGACATAGGATTTATGCGGCGCACCTGATACATCTCAAAAAGCAGATCCCAATTCGGCTTATCGGAGGACACAAGGCGACGAAGCGCTTCATTTTCTTTATCTGTGAAATGATGATGGAAAATTCCTTTATCCTTAACACGAAGTGCATCATCGAGAAAAACCTGTTCAACCTCGACTACATTTTCAGGCAGTTTATAAACAAATTTATCTCTGTCCTCTGCCTTTGCACCGATGACCCAAAGAACAAATTCATGCTCGGGCATCTCGGTTATATATTGATGCATCCATGTGGAAACGCCGCCGTTGATAAACGGGTAACAGCCCTCCAAAACCAAACAGATCCTCACGCCAAACTCCTATTTCAGTTTTATGTTAATTATATTCTCATTTGCAGAAAGCAAATAGAGCCCGCCCGTTATATGGGTAAGCTTGCCGCCCTCCACGGTATCGGGCAGCTTTTTGTTAAATCTCACGATAAACTGTGCTTCATCAAAGAAATTATCAATGGTTATATTGATCTCATTTTCGCTATATTCCATCCTCGGGGAAACTGCGGCAAATCTCTGAACAGCAGCCGAGGCCTCTGTTCCGGTCAGATTGCGAAGTCCCGGCGCAGAATTATATAACCATGAAAGATACCCGTCAAATCGACGCTTCATTTCACTCCATCCAAGCTCTGCGCCTCGCTCGGAGTCGAGAGCATCATCGGGATGAGTAAAATGACTGTTCACAAAATGCAGATTCAGCTCAGAAACCGACGCCATAGTAAGAAAATCATCCATTATGAAACCGTAAACCACACGAGGCTGATCAACAACTCCGTTTTTATCGACCGAAAATTCCTGAGTACAGCCGAAATCAAGCTCTGCATCCGCAACATCGTCAAAATATATCCCCGAAATTGTCTTTATATGCGGATATTCCCTTATCAGAAACTCCCTTCCCTCATCCGACAAAAGATTTGAGGGCGGAACATAAAGAGTAAACTCTGTATCGGGAAAAAGAGAATCACAAAAGTCGATAAGTACATCAAAGGCAAGCTTCATTGCCTTTTCGTTCTGCCATGTTTTATAATCGTAATGCCCCTTATAATCCTTATTCGACAAAACAAGCGGCTGGTGGTTATATCCATGATAACCAAGCTCCCCGCCTTTTCTGAGAAGCATATTTCCGAAATTCAGAAATGTTCCGGTATCCGGTGTTGCATCTGCGGTTCCGTCAACATGATCATCATATGATTCAATGGCAAGACCGGTATATTTCAGCCCGTATTTGTCAGCAAAATTCATCATGTCGGGCCACCAGATGTTTATATAAAAATCACGGATAGTCGTGTGGTAGTCCCTTTGTATATATTCACTGTTACCACTTGGGATCTGGGATGGAAAATCATCAAGATAAAAGGTCGATGCATTTATAACGGGATAAATGCAAACATCGGAGAGAAGGCTATATGATGCGGCATAAAATCCACGCATCGCCTTATCATACATTCCGATATTGTCAACAACAAAAACACCGCTTCCGTATTCTTTTTTCCAGACAAGCGGCACTCCATAAGGGTCTTCGGCATTTGCATAAACCTTTGCATCATCCGACAGCACGACCGTAAGTGAGGACTCAAAGGGGTCGGATACGGCAAAGGCACGCCCACCACCTATCATAAAATCCTCATGGGGATAAATGCTGTTAACGGTATAATAATCCTGAGAAATATCATCAATTCCGATTATCTGTGAAATTGCAGAAAAATAAACATTACTCTCAAGCACAAGCGGAAACCATGCCGAGCCTCCGCCATATACAAAATCACAAAGATCGGCAACATTCTGCCCAAGGGGTGTAAGATCGGACAAAAGAACGATAACACATGAAAAGCCTTCAAATGATGGCAAATTCTCCTTTGCCATATCAAGAGCAATATGTCCCACCTTCATATCCTCAAGAATAACATCAAACTGCTCATAAGCTATAGCCGATGACTGATCCTCGCTGTTATGAAGCAGAAGAGTATCCATTTCGAGAGATGAAGCAGCCTCTTCCTTTGTTACTATCTTATCCTGTGGCATCAGCTCAAGGCTTCTTTCATAGCGATTTGCGTGTATTCCGCTCAGCTCCACCAGAAGAATTGCCGAAATCAGCAAAAATACCAGCAAAATAACAAGTATTCCTTTAAATCTGAAGCCCTCTATGCAAATTTTCAGCTTGCCCAAAATGCAAGTGCCTCCTTAGTTTTTGATGATAAATAAATATGACCGTTTTCGGTTTCCTTCACAAAATCCTTTATCTCGCTTCCCTTACCGAGAGAAGCAAGATACTGTATTTTAAGCAATATATATTCCTCGGATTCGGGCCATTTTTCCTTCATAGCACCAACAAGCTCTCCTGCTGAATCATAATTCTTGCGTTTAAGCTCGTTTTCGATAAGTCTGGAATAGTCCGAAATATCGCCATCCACAGCGATTTTTTTGCTCATCAGCTGATAGAAAAGCTCGCGGTTCATCACCTCAACCTGTCCCTGCATAAGATTTTGTGAAAGACAGCTCCACAAAAAATCTATGTATCTTGAGAGGGTCTCCATATCATCGGGATCGGCATTGTGCTCCGCATCAAGCTTCTGAAGCATATAGTCATTTTCCTTTGATATTTCCACCATCGCCGTCACAGCATAGTGGACAACCTCTGTATCGTCATTATTACCTGCCTTTTGAAGAAATTCCACATAGTCCGAGGGATTATCGTTAAGAACATCCATTATGATCGAGCGGCGCTCTCTTGCCGAATTTATCAGCAGAGCCTCCTCAATTGGAATTGCTGTGTCAGCCTTCTTTTCATCAACCGTAACGCTTTTATAAAGCTCTGATTCAAGCTTTAATTTCTCAACTCCGATCTCTGCGGAATCTGTGGCATCAAATGCGATCTGAAAATGGAGAATAAGCACAATAAGCACTCCCCATAGCGGAACCAAGAGCGCCACAAAAAACATATATTTATGCACCGAAAGAACTCGGGCTTTGATTCCGATAAACACAAGCAGACATACAATAAGATGCACTGCCGCAGCTATGATATAAAGCATATATCGCCTTTCTTATTTTACAACGGTAACGGTGATATCAAGTCCCTCAAAACGAGGAAGGATAAAATCAATATCCTTTTCTGTTGCCTGAGAGAGGATCAGGCGCAGCTTACCGTCGTTTGTCATTCCGAGAATATCATTAAGCCTTATTTTGCCCGTAAGCATTTCATCGGCTTCCTTTATGGTATGACCGCAAAGGTCAAATTCAAGCATAATATAAGTTGATACCTTCTTTTCGGCAAGTGCAGCAAAATTATCTACACACTCGCTGAAATATTCTCCGTTCATTATATGAGTTCCCTCAATATACTGCTTTTCTGCAAGAGCTATTCCATGGTCATATGCACGCAGCAGCGACATCTGCACAAGGTCTCTTAAAATCTTGAAAAGGTTGACATAGTAAAGTGAGCGTTGACCCATATCCGCATGCCACAAAAATATCACAAGAACAAGCTCTTCTCCGCGATAAACACCTGCCGCATACATGGGATATTCACTTTTAAGCTCGGTATTTCTCCATATACCGCCCTCTCTGAGCTTATTTATAACAGGTGCATATGTCTGCAGAGAAATTGAGCGTGCTGCAACATCAAGAAGATCCCTTGATGCAACCTCAAGACGCCCGAAGGCGTTTTTTGAATTTACAGAATAAACTGCAATGCTCTTATTTTCAAGAATCTCCTCAAAGGTTTCGATGGTTCTGAGATAAAGCTGCTGAGGAGCAACGGTATTTAGCTTTCGGGTAATATCAAAGATCTTACCGAAGCTGTCCTTTGAGCTGATGATCTGCTTTTTAAGCTCCTTTTTCTCTCTAAGCGTATCTTCATATATCTCACTTGTGAAGATGAGCTTATCCTCAAGAAGCCCGTTCTGCTCCTCAAGATATTTTCCATGCTCTTCTTTTTTCAGATTAACATATCCGCAAAGACCGCCCACAAGGAAGAAGAAAACAAATGCAAGCCAATTTGTCGGCTCATAGAATATGGTCAGCGGATCGGTACCCGATATGACCTTTGCAACAAAATATGAAACACTGGCAAGGGTTGCGGAGGCAATACCGAAGGACAAGCCATAAAGAGTTGAAATAATTACGATGAAGATCGTTCTGAAATCAACGATTGAAAAGATGACCGCAGAATCTGTTATATGTATAAACAGCTCCGAAAGGAAAAACATCAAAAACAGTTCGATGATCTTTATCAAAAAGGAATGCCTTGAAATCCAATTCTTGATTTTTGTGAAAACTGTTTCAGTATCCTGCTCCTTGGTATTAAGATAAAGCTCATATTGATCCGCAAGATCATCAAGAATTGATATCTTGGCAAACCATCCGTATTCATTTCTGAGTGCCGAATTTGTGGTTTTTATTATACCGGAGCTATGATTTTCGGTAAATTCCGTTTTTACCCCCGGAGCGATTTTTGAAAGATGCTCTGCAAGATCGGAAAATGTAAGGTGAAATTCGTCTCCAACGCTCAAAACACCGCTGCCTGCCTTCCAGTTATCCACAATGCGAGAAAGAAGGTCTGAAAGATCCCAAAGGGACAAAAAATGCATTTTTGATGAGGCCGCCTCGGGAATCCCCACATTCTTACCTGAATGTATCTTCTCAAAAACTCCATAAAGAAAATCATTTTTGCAGACCGAGCTATATAGATATGGGATCTGCACGGTTTTCACATCAAGAGAATAGCGCTTTGCATAAAATTCACAAAGCTTTTCGCTTGCAGAAGCTATTATCGCCTTATCGGTTCTTTCGCTGAAGGATGAATCAAGGGGTGACAGATATAGAATTTTGATTTCCTTCTGCATTTCGGCAGAAAATTGCAAGACCTCTCTCAGTTCCTCGGCATCGTTATGATCTGTTGACTGAAATCTGAGCCCTGCAGAAAAAAATACAATGAGATCAAATTCATAGGTTTCAAGAATAGCCTTGACCGAGGGCTTGCGCACGCGGAAAAGCTTTATTCTGTCGGAGCCGTCAAGGTCTGTGTTTCCAACCATCATAACCTTGCTTTGCGGGAATGTAGCCTGAACAAACTCCTCTGTAAGATATTCGGTATTTCCTATAAGAAGAACCCTCTTCATGCGAACATCAGAATATTCGCCAACAACGCTGCGCTTTTTCTGAAGACTTTCCCTAAAGGTTACCAGAGTACGGTGATTGACAACTCTCATAAGGCACTCCACAAGAGTTTCATCGAAAACGCCGCACATTCCGCTGGAGATCATCTGGAGCGCAACATCCTGCGAAAAAGCCTCTTTATAGCTACGGGAGCTTGTCAAAGCATCATAAGAATCCGCAATTGAAACCACCTGCGCACAAAGCGGGATCGCATCACCACGCAGCCCCTCGGGATAGCCTGTTCCGTCAATTCTTTCATGGTGGTATCTTGCGATCTGCGCTGCATATTCAACAGCCTTCGGTGATATATCACCGTGGTCTGCATCACGGATCGTCTGTTCACCGAAAACAGAATGCTTTTTAATTATATCGTATTCAAGGGAAGAAAGTCTGCCCGGGTAATCGAGAATACTCTTTGGAATCTGATGCTTTCCTATATCATGCAATGCAGATGCCATTGCTATCTCCACAATATCCTCTTCACCAAGTGAAAGCTCGGGCTTATATGCGCCAAGCTCACGGAGAAGAAATTCTGTTATCATTCTTACATGGTAAATATGATATATGCTCTCACCGTTGAGAACTCTTTCCTCTGCATCCTCGGCAAGGTATTCAATTTTCAGTTCGTTCGAGTTTTCACTGGTATCCCATATCAGGATCGGTGTTCCTTGCATCGTCACATCTCCTTGCGATGAAAAAATATATGAAAAGCCAATATTACGCCTATTTTACTTATATTTTATCACAAAAATATTACGCAATAGTTAATAAAAAGAGCTGTATTTGTTAATCATTCTTCAAATAACAAATAGAACCGCAAAGGAATGAAGAAAATCCTCTGCGGTGTAATTATTTTTCATTGATTATTATACTGCCATCATGTAATTGCACACAATGCTTAATGCCGTTTGCCAGCTTATAATTAAAAGATTTTGAGTATGCAATCTCCTCGAGTCCTGTATTTCGCAAACCTCGTTATCTTTTTATTTGATCTTGTTTCCGTCTGAGAAAGCCTGTCCTACCTTCTCTCCAAAATTCCAATATGCGTGCGTTACACTGTTTTGCTTTTTATCAAAACTCGTTGATATACTTTTGCAGTTTCTCCACGAAAATGCCAACATGGTAGCCATCGCAAACGGCATGATGTACCTGAATGGCGAGAGGTAGAAAACGCTTTCCGTCACGCTCAAAATACTTGCCCATGGTGAAAATCGGCAGAAGGAATTTGCCTTCATCATACACGTTGATGTTGAAGCTGGTAAATTCGATCCACGGAACCATTGAGATGTTGAAGGAGTTGACCGGCGTTCCGTCCTTGGGCGCGTAGCGTGTAGATGTGCTGTATTTTGCTGAATCCTCCTCATAATTTCGAAGAAATGTGTCATAATCCTCCGAAAAATACGACCATATGCCCGAAAAGTTCTTGTTTTCCTTGTTGAAAACGGTGTACATCGGGTGCATATCATCATAGATTCCCAGCCCCTCCGAGGTCAGTGAGGTACGGAATTCGGGCATATCGTTGACTGTTTTTGTCAGCAACCAAATCATCGCAGGATATAGCTTTTTCTCTTTGAGTCTTGTGATGTCGAGGTTGACGGAAACGGAGTAGGAGCAGACCACCTCACCTATGAAGTGCTCGTAGAACTCCTTGCGTTCCCAGTTTTCGATGTCGATCAGTTTGAATGCCATAATTATGCCTTTCTGCAATAAACTGCAATGGACTCTGCCGCAAACTCAGCAGTTCCCTCACCGTACTTGTCGATGTTCTTCTTGAATCGCTCGTCGGCGACATACATCTTGCCAAGCCCTGCGAGAATCTCATCAGTGCAGGTGTAGTAGTTTTCCGTGATATGTGCCTGAAGCTTTGCAACAAGAGCTTGTGCTTCATGAGAATCAGCACTTGCACCGCTTCCCTTGCATTCGGAAAACTCGGCAAAGATAGCCATCATGCCATCATTTGCCTCTGCCCACTTCTCTTTTGTATAATTCTTCGTCTTTTGCTCGTGCTCACGGTAGGCATCGGTGTTGCCCCAACGGGAGCAAGCTTCAATTTCATAGTTTTTCATTTGAATACCTCGTAAATAAATGCACACTCTTATTTCGGTATTAAAGATAATTCACAGCCAAGATAACGATGCTCGTAACGATCATAACAACACCGACCACACGGTTTAAAGTTTTTGCGTTAGACTTGTTGGCGATTTTCGCAGCGATTCTTGCCCAAAGCAGAGTAAATACCACGCACAGCACAAGTGAAAGAATATCGGGAACTCCGCCGATCATAAAATGGCTGATTCCTCCTGTCAGAGCTGTAAATGCCATAATGAACACGCTTGTGCCGACTGCCAAATGCATCGGATAACCGAGGAAGGAAGTCAGAACAAGCAGCAGCATCATTCCGCCGCCTGCACCTACAAAGCCACAGATAAATCCAACGAATATGCCGCCGATTATTGCCTTGATCACTCGGTTCTTTGGAGAAAGCGCTTCCAGCTGTTCTCTCGTCTTGTTTACAGGCTTCAATATGAAACGCAATCCGATAATAATAAGTGCTATCTGCATCGTGCCACTCATTGCCTGCTCGGGCAGGAAGCTTGCAACAAAGCTTCCGATCATCGTTACCATAAGAACGCTTACAAGCAACGGTAAGCTATTTTTAATATCTAAATTCCCGCTTTTCTTATAGGTATATGCACTGACAAGGCTTGCCAAAACATCGCTGATAAGTCCTATGCCAACTGCATCATAAGCAGGAACACCCAAAAAGGTTGTCAGCATAGGGCCGATAACGGCGGCGGCACTCATACCGGCAAATCCCGTTCCGATGCCTGCCCCTGCTCCTGCAATAAAGCACACAAGTATTTTAATCAAAATATCTACCATATCTATCACCTATATCCTTCGTTTTCCGACTGTCACCTTCAGCCATGCATAGTTAAGTTTAGAAATATTATACCACAAAATGCCCATCAATTCAATATGATTGTTTTAATAAGTCACAGAGTCTATTGTCAATAGTCTGAAAAAGTATATAAAAATATGCCCCCAAAAGCCCAAAGCTTTTGGGGGCATTGCTCTATCATATTTACACTATGATTAATTACTGATTTTTGCAAAATATATATTATTATCGCTTCCGTATTTTTCGCAGCCAAGCGGTTGCATCCATTCTGCCGCCATAACAGCAGAACCGTTTTCCTTATATGGTGTTACGCCGAAATTACCAAGCCTTGCTCCTTTTTCGGGCGCGATTATGATCTCACTTTCCTTGACCAACCTCATGTTGTCAACTTTTGCAGCAAAAAGGGGAGCTCTATGACGGAACACATGGTCATTATTTGCACCGCGCCTTGTATACACAAGAAACAATTCATCCCCCAATACCATCCAATGCTGTTGAGTGTTGTAATTCTGCAGAATACTTCCGTCTTGCCACTTCCAAAGCTGCAAATCGGTATAATTTAACCCATCAACACTTTTTGCCACAAATCCGCATTCGTCATTTCGCAAGGTCATATAGAAAATGCCATTATGAAAAGCAAGCGAAGGCTCATAAAGTCCTCGTTCAATATGAATTGTAAGAGAATTCCCCATTTCAAGAACTGCAATATTCTCTCCATCAAAGGAGCATCTGAGCACCATAGAGTACATATTAGGCTCATTGTCTTTTCTATAATAAACGGGAATCAGAATATCCCCATTTTCAAGCTCAACGCTTTGACCGCAGCCATTGCCGCATATTTCATAGCCGCTTGGCATTTCAAGCAGCCGCATCTGCCCGAAGCTGTTTTTTTCTTTATCAAAAGCACTATAAAAGGTGTATCGCTTTCGCCCGGTTGGGGACATTTCACCTTTTTTATACTCTGCAGTCTGTCCGAGAAGGATAATTTTATCGGTCTTTTTGTGGTGCATAGGTGTTGCGTTACCGCCAATGGTAATATAATCTCCGTCTTCAATGGGAGATAGTCCCTTCTGTTCTTCAAACTCACTCCATGTTTTTCCTTCGTCAAAGCTTTGTGACATAAGAATACCCGAAAACAAATCACAACCGGCAACATTTAAATACTGTGCCGTTGCTACCATCATCTCACGGGTATAGCAGCATCTTGCATGGACAAGACATTTCTCTTTATCGTAACCGTGCCTTATGGAATATGTTTCACATTTCATGTTTTTTCTCCTCTCCTCGAAATTCATATGTGGACATGATCATTATACCACACCGCAGAAAAATTTGCAATAATTAGTATAAATCTCCGTACAAAACCATATATAAAAAGGCGCTGTCGCAAGTCGGTAATATCCGAACTTGCGACAGCCATTCTTATATCAAATATTTTAATTTGCTTTGACGAATTTCAATTCGCCAACTCTGTTTGAGATCCTGTAAAGATTTGCGCAAGCGCCATATTTTGTATTACTTGCATCGGTTGTGTCATTTGCCTGTGTTGTAACATAAAATCTTCCGCTGCCGATTGATATAAGACCGTTATGGCCACCGATTCCGTAATGACCGCAAAGCTTAACAGCATAACCTGTATCACCGTAAGCGATATTATTATGAGATTCGATATCACCCTTTCCGCAAATGCACTTAAGGGTCATATGCCAGCCTGTCATCTGCTCGTCAAGTATTCCATCACCGTCTGCATCATCAAAATCACGGTAGAGAGTCGCCTTTGCAAGCGCATCCTCATAATTCGCACTTGTTGCAGGAACGCTCTGACCCATCTCAACCTCATCAAGATAGAGCTTTTTGCCACCGTCTACCACAAAAGTTGACAAATTGGGGAAAAGATTACCTGCAGTATCTCTTCCGTAGCAAGCGAAATAAATATCGCCTGTATCCTTATCAAATTCAAGGTTCTGAACGCTATATCTATTGGAGCCGGTATAAACGAACATTCTGTGCTTATATTCAAAGCTGCCATCAGCCGCTGCGCCATCGGGCGTATCAGCCTTGATTCTATCTGCTGTGAGCGGGAGGAGGTTTTCGCTTGTGATATCATCAAAATCGAAAACGCTGATCATCTTGACATTTGAATCATAGCCGTCGTTGTCCTCTATTGAAGCATTGCAGACCATGAGATATTCCTTATCGTCTGTAATTTCAACACCGTCCTTGATATATCCCTTTCCGGGAAGAGTTCCGACAGTTATGCCGTCAATACCGTACCATGCGCCAACCGATTCCAGATTCGAGCCGGATGTGTTTATCTGGGGAAGATAAAGAGCATTGAGAATATATTCACCGTTTTCATCAACATCGGTAACATCTCCAACGATCTTGTCTGCATCAATTACGGTAATATAGCAATTTGAGCTGTTCCAACAGATCGTAGGGCTGTAAAGCTTACCGTCATGGTATGTTATATCGCCCATATGGAAGCCAAGTGCGTTCAACGTGTTTGGAGCAACAAATTTTCCAACCTCTTCGCCGGTTTCAAGGTCGACCTTAAGGATCATTGCTGTGAGATTGAAATAAATATATTTCAGCTCGTCGTCAACGCAAGCTCCCTGAAGATGCTGTGCGCCTTCGCTTCTGTAATATTTGTTTTCTGCAAGAACATAGGATGAAAGCTTCTTTGGTTCGGAAACAACACCTTCAAGTCCATCGCCTTCGCTTATATTGAAGCCGCCGAGAACGATCTCCGCATCAGCATATTCTTCGGGGATAAGTGCCTTTGCACTTTCAATATCAGCCTCCGTGGGAAGCACACCTGCCTCATTTGTGCGTACAAATGCAAGATATTCTTCTCCGTCCTTTACGATGGTGAGTGTAACTCCTTCGCTGACAGCAAGTTCCTTTGCGCCCTCAACAGCACCCTCAAGGATAACATCCCAAACAGCAGCCTCATCGGTATTCTCTGTATTTATGCCGTTTGTGCCGTCTCTGTACATATCAAGAGTAAGGTCATAAATATTGAAGAACTTATAGTCATCCGAATAATGAGCATATGCGCTATATGCTCTTCCCTGCTCGTCCTGATAAACCGCATAAGAGCACATATAAACATCTCTGTTACAATTACCCTTTGTGAAGTTGATAACAGTGCCTGCAAAGCTTACATTATTCTCGTCTTCATCAAGGGTTTTGCCAACGATTTCACCGTCACTGAATACGGGGAGCTTTTTAACAAGAGCGCTGTTTGTTATAATTTCTGCGCCAACAAGCTCGGCAGAAACGCCGCCCCAGAATTCATATTCGGATGCTGCGCAAACAAGGATTCCGTATTCAAGAAGTGACATTCCTGCATTCTCAATAGCAGTATTTGCCGCTTTATCGAAATGGAAAATACCGCGAAGTCCGTTATATCTGTTCATACGGATAGAGAAGCCGTCAGCACCGACTGCGGAGGCATAATTTGCTGCCTTTGTATTCTCATAAAGATTGCTTATCGATGCAGCCGTTGCATCAGAGAAGCAAACGATTCCGAGATCCGCCTTATCGGGGAAAGCTGTATCAGAATCAATGATAACATCGGGATTTTCGATGATCACCTGGCTGAGTGCTGTACAATCTGCAAAAGCACCTGCCTCAATGGCAGTAAATCCGCTTGGAATGATCACATATTCAAGGCCCGTACAACCTGTAAATGCGTCACCTGCAACAGTTGATGCAATAGAAGGAAGGATCAGTGTTTTAAGAGCCTCACAGTTTACAAATGAGCCGTTAGTAAATGTTGCCTGAGCTCTGCTTTCACTATTCATTCCCGAGAAATCCGCAACCCCCGGCTTTGCATCACCTTCAAGACCGAAATAAACAGTTTGAAGTGCCTCGCAATTACTGAAAAGGTCACCGGAAGCAGAACCCAGCATCTGATTTTCCACAAAATATATTGCTTCAAGAGCAGTAAGACCGCTGAAAAGTCCCGCTGCCTGTATATTTGAGAATTTATCAACGCTTATGGAGGTTATATCATCCTTATATGCCGCAAGTATCTTTTTAACATTTGCATCGGAATATACAAGTTCACTCCAGCCGCTCTTGGTGTTTTCTATGGTAAGTCTGCCACTTGTGGGATCAAACACACAATATACAGCTTCATTAGATGAACCGTATATTTCATGAGTTGTTTCAAATCCGAATGTCACTGCAAAGGTATGTCCCTGTGTTCCGATTGGAGCATTCACCGTAGTAAGTGCAGGACAGTTTGAGAAAGCATTTCCCTTGTTTGACGCAATAACCTGCGACTTTTCGGTTGAACCTGCAACATATACTATTTCTGCATCACCGAGAAGTGTTATCTTTTCGAGCACCTTGCAATCCTTAAAGCTTTCACTTGGAATTCTCGTACAAGTTAAAGGAAGCGTAATTTCCTTAAGAGCCTTGCATCCACTGAAGGATGCACCGCCACCTGCCAAATTCTTAATTCCTTCGGGAATAACAACAGAGGTTAATTTTGCATTATTAGTAAAGGAATAAAAGAGAGAAGTTCCGCTTGCTATTGAGCTTTCACCGAAAATATACTGTACCACACTTTGGCAATTATAGAAAAATGCTTTGGGATTGAGTATTGTTATTTCAGAAAAATCGAATGTTCCGACAACGGGTACATTTCCACGAGTATATACGGTTGTGAGCTTATCACATCTTGCAAAAGCATAGCCGCTGTTAAATGTCGTAAGTGACTCGGGAAGCTCAACCGTTGTAAGAATAGACATTCCGTGGAAAAGCGCACCGGTTATTTCCGTAATACCGTCACCGATCACAACCTTTTTTATCATTGCTGCTGTAATATCGGATGTATACCACAGATGTGAAGGAACACCTGCTGCATAATGACTGCTTGATTCAGCGCAGGTAAGAACGGTATTATCCGATTCCACATTCTCGTCTATAAAGAAATAGAGAACATTTCCATCGGTTTCCGAATGCACCTCAAAGGCGATATTACCCGAAGGATCAATGCAATGACCCGAATGTACAGCAGTCGCACTATCAGGCTTCATGTCCATAAGAGTTGAAAAACCAAGCTTTTGCGAAAGAGTTGCAATTGCAGAACCGGAAGGTGCAATGATTCTCTTAAGAGACGGGCAATTAGCAAAGGTGTTCTGATCGTTATTAGCAATAACATCTTCCTTTGTGTAGGTGTTCATAATTGTTGTCAGATTATTGGAGTTGTTAACATAGAATTTTGTTGCCCCGTAAAGGAATGTAACCGTTTCAAGAGCAGTACAATTCTTAAATACTCGCTTTGTTACATAATCTGTAACTCCCACTCCTATAGTAACGCTTTTAAGAGATGTACATCCGACGAACATCTGGTCTCCGAATTTTTTCCATCCCGAGGAGCAAACAAAAGTTTCAAGGCTTGTATTGTACGCAAATCCGCGATATCCACCGATTACAACCAAGCTATCGTTAAAAATATATTTTTTTACTGCTTCGCAGTTTCTGAATGCCAAATCACCGGAAATCAGATTGTTTGTCACAGGAAGAACAGTAAGATTTCCGAGATCAAATGTACCTATAGACGGCTCTGTGCCTCTCACATATACTGTGTGAAGATTTATACAGCCGAAGAAAATTCCGTTATTCATCTTCGTATAAGAAGCAGGAATTTCAACCGTTTCAAGACCTGTCATGTTAGCAAAAAGGAATCCGTTTGTTTCGGTAATTCCGTCTCCGATAACAACTGTGTGAATATCGGAAGCTGCGATGTTGGCATTATACCATGCTTGAGACGCATAATTTGCAGTATTGGCTCCCGTGAGCACGGTATTGTCGGATGCTACAGATTCGTCAATACCAAAATACAGAGTATATGACGGTGCGTCCTCAGTCCCTTCATTGTAGTAATCAAATCTGATGTTGGATGAGGGATCAATGCAGTATCCGCCTGCCCCCTCAACACTTGTCTTTTCTTCAAGCTCTGCGGCAAGATCCGCCGCACCTGATGCGAGCATGAGAAAAAGGCTCATGATAATGGCAAAAATCAGTATTCCGACTGTTTTTTTCATAGTTATTCACCTCATTATTTATTTCAGCTTAAAGCCTTAAACACATTATAGCTTTTCGGACTTTTTTTTGCAAGAAACATGACGAGTGAAATGTAGAATTATCAAGACATTACAAAAAATGAGGTATAATTATTGGAATAAATGAAGCTTTACCATGCTCATATGGAAAAATCAATTCAGAGCCTTCCAAGATCCGCATATGGAAAAAATGCGCCAATGTCCTGATATTTCCACTTTTATTCCGGTTAAATTCTTGTCTGAAATTAATAATAGTGTTATAATAATATAAAGTGATTATGGGGAGGAAATAATATGGAATATTTCAAATCGAGAGATGAATGGCATTATGATCCATGTAATTGCGGTCAGCATCTTCACGAAAATTTTGAAGTTGTATATATGCTGAGCGGTGAATGCAAAGCGGTTGTGGAAAAGCTTGAATACAACATAAAAAAAGGAGATTTCCTTGTTGTTTTTCCTTTTCAGATACACGAATATATTCCGCTCTGTAATAACAGTAAATTTCTTGTTATGTCCATCGAAATTCAGAAGCTTTCATATTGGATCCAGCCATTTACGATAACATCAAGCAATGCGAAGATTGATGCCGGGAACACCTCGGATTTTCTCCGTATCCTTGTCAGCAAGCTAGAAGAATATCCGAATATGAAAAAAAATTCGCACAGTGGAATTGCAACCTCAATAACCCAAACATTGCTTCTTGAGCTTCTCAATATGATTCCAATTGAAGAACGAAGCACGATACAATCAACAAACCACGAAAAAATACTTCTCATTTGCAGGGCAAAATATAAAGACAGTTCTTTCAACCTTGAAATGCTTTCTCAAAAAACAGGGCTGAGCATCAGAACCATAAGCAGATTCTTTTCAAATGATGTTAAAGTTCCTTTTTCAAGATTTATCTCACTCATGAGACTTAATCATGTGCGTGATCTTGTTGAAAAACGAAATTATTCAATTACAAATGCTGCACTTGAAAGCGGTTTCGGAACGATCCGTTCATTCAATCTTGTGTTCAAAAAAGAATTTGGAACATCCCCCCGTGAGTTTTTTAAAAAATAATTTGTGGAATTATTCAAACAGTAATTTAGCGGTGAGTGAAAACGAAATTTGTAGGGGCGATCATTGATCGCCCGAAAAAACAAACGGCGTAAAATAACGATATTTTGAGCTGTTTATGAGACGGGCGATCAATGATCGCCCCTACGGATTACGGCTTCGACTGTTCGCT
>JAFXAN010000054.1 GCA_017517035.1 Clostridia bacterium | reverse complement strand
ACTGAAATAATTTTGCTTACAGATAGTGAAAAGGCCTTTTTTTGACTTGTTGTTTTCTTTCATATTATAATTAGAAGCTAAACACAACAGGAGTTTGATGTTTAGCTAATTTTATTTTTGGAGGAAAATATGAAACAACAACTGAAAATTATGATCACAAGAAAAGGTGACAAAAACGATGGGATATGGATATCATTGCCAATATCTCAAAATCACTTTGAAAAGCTTACAAGGGATGTAGATTTTGATGAGATTGAGATCACGAATAATATAGGGGGCAATGCTGCCCCCTTGACTTTTTTGTGCTATAATGGAAAAAATAATGGTGAATTATTTTGGTTTGAGCAACGTAGCTTTTTACCATCAATTTATCAACGATTTACCATTCATTTCCCAATTTGCCACTGTTTTACCACTGATTTTTTATTTATTAAAAAGGTCCTGCCGTCTCGGCAGGACTTTTTTCGAAAACAGTGGGAGTTGCAAATCGAGTGTATTTCAGGGTTTCCATATATTAACACTTGAAGTGATTAAACGAAAATGATATAATTAAAAAACACAGTATCAGTATTTTGCCACTAAAGCCAAAATTTGATACTGTGTTTTATGTTTTAGGTTTGTTGCGTGTCGATCAGCGCACCGGGACCATCTTTATAATTTTTGATGCGGTCACGGACACAGGGATGAGGATCGTAGCATTGACGGAAAGCTTCATTATATGACCGACGTTCTTTATAGGGGCAGTGCGAGAATGATAGAGATAGTATAGAAATGACTATGGCAACGGTTAAACCGAACTGACAAGAATTATCCCCCTGACGTTGCAGAATTGACTGCCGCATCAGGGGGATTTTTATTTGAAGTAAGATAGGAAAACTAAAAATCGGTGGGGGAGACGTTATACTTTTTCTTAAAAACACGGCTGAAATACAGAGGATCGTCGAACCCTACTTGATTGGCGATCTCTTTGATAGATGTTGAATCGTGATCATTCAAAATCGCCTCTGCTTGAATAAGTCTTTTGTTTAAAATATATTTTCTCGGGGTTTCTCCGTATTTTTGCATAAATATTTTTCTGAAGTAGGTGTCGGAAATTCCGCAAAGATTGCAAAGTCGTTCAACCGACAGCGTACTGTCAAAAAGATGCTCACGCAGATAGCTTTCGGCCGGTTTTAACAGGTGAAATTTTGAAGAAATGTCTCGTTCAGAAGATTCCTGCTTGCTCAAATGAGAAAGCAACGAATAAAAGGTGGAAATACATTTGTATTTTTTGTGCGGCTCTCCGATCGCCCATTCTCCCGGCATTTTCGTTGTCAAATATAAAAGCTTTTCGAATGCCTCGACCGAGAACACCATGGGCTTTGCATCAGAGAGTTCCGCCTCAAAGCTGATAAAAGTGGTTGTGACAGGGGCATCGGAGAGAACCTTAAAGGAATATGAAGCCCCCATCGGTTTGAAGAGCAATTCGTTCGGTTTTGTCACTATGACATTGCCGTCAAAATTGTGAGAAGCCATCCCTTTGTTCACAATTGAAAAAACGTGTCTTATGCTTGTGAAGGATTTAATGGCGCCCGGTGAAGAAGTACTGTTCTTAATATTTACAATCTGTATATTGCGGATATTTTCAAACATTAACAATCGCTCCTTTTTATGTTCTGATGACATTTTACCACACTTTTTTGTGAAATACAATGTTTTTTTGAATAGTTCGGAAAAATCCATAATCGTTTTTTTTGTTCCATTTACAATACGGATATTGGTAATGTATACTTACAGTAAGAAAATTCAATCGGGGGTTTGTCTGATGAGTATCATAAAAGTTGCAAGACCAAATAAAGGAGAGGATGCGTCCAAGTTTATCAATGAGGCTATCCGAAATGCACCGATAGGCTCTGAACTTGTCCTTGAAAAAGGGGAATATTTGCTCATGTCACCGATCGTTATAGAAGATAAGGAAGATTTTGTGTTTAACGGAAACGGAAGCACGATCATGCCGTATTTTGACAGAGAGAAGGACGAGAATCCCGGCAGTGACGGATTCAATTGCAGGAGATCTCGAAATATTACTCTGAAAAATTTCAAGCTCTGTGCTTCACAGAGTGTTAATACAGCCGTGAGAATCCTCGCTGTAAACAAGAAATATGTTGACGTTAAGGTAAATGCTGCAGAGCCTTTTAACGGAAATGAATTTTTGTTTTCGGGAATGGCATTTACCGAGGACGGTCGCCCTCTGCAAAGCTATTGGCTTATCAATAAGGGCGATGATTCCCGCATAGGCTTTTTTGCGGGCGAAATCCCAACATCAAGAGCAATCAACGTAAATGCTCCGCGTGAGGAGATCGGAGATCAGTGCTATCGAATATATTCAAGCTCATTGGCGGAATTTGGAAAGGATGAGTCGGAGCTGACACCCGATTCCAGAACTCCCAAAGATGCTCTTTTAAGACCGGGAACACTTGCAAATGTGCTTCATTCTGTTTACCGCGTGTGTGGCTTTACATTCAAGAATTGCACCGAAGTCACAGTTGAGGACGTTCACATTTCAAATTTCGGTGGCTTTGTTTTTGTCATTTTGCCTCGCTGCTTTGATTTTACCTTCCGCAGAGTAAAATTACAAACGGAAGATTTCGAGCATCAGCCATATCCTGCAAATGCAGATCTTATCCACACAACAGGACTTGGCGGCAAACTGATTTTTGAAGATTGCTTTGTCGAAAGAAGCTCGGACGACGTACTCAATATACATACGCAAGCATTTGTACCAAGAAATGTCACGAAAAAATCGTTTGAAGTGATATATAATAAGCCTTTTGGCGTTGTATCACCCTCTTGGGCACAGGAAAACGATATTTTAAGAGTCTATTCGTCAAAGGATTTCTCGCTCAAGGGTAAAATCTACGTAAAATCATTTAAGGATGGCGTTGTTACCTTTGATGATCTTCCTTTCACAGTAGACGAGAGCGACATTGTTTCAAACGAAACTTACTATCCAAACGTTGTCATAAGAGGCAACGTAATACGAAACCAAAGAAACCGAGCCTTGACATTTCAGGCGGTGAGCTCTCTTTTGGTGGAAAACAATACAATTGAAGGATCTCCCGCTGCAATCTATATTTCGGCAGCCTTCAATGGCTATTACGAAGCAGGCCCCGCTGAGAATATTGTTATCCGCAACAATTATTTTTATGGTAACAGCATAAGAAGATCCAACTATAACGGTGTAATTCACACATGGGTTTTCGGCTCGGCGGATTTTCAGAAGGATCTGTACCATATTCATCGGAATATGACTATCGAAAACAATACTTTTGTGAACACAAACATTGCACCTATCTATGTTTCTCTTACAGACGGAGTTAAAATAGGTGGCAATAAGTTCGTTGATTGCCACACGAAAAACGGTGAAAGTATCGTACTTCGAAACTGTACCGAGATAAGCTGTAAGAATAACGTAGATGTGTGCGGTACCGCGTGCTCGGCTTGTGCACCGATTTTTGATGATAAACCCGCCGGTAGGGCAAACGATGATTTTCTCAAAGAAACTATGAAAAATTCCTGATAAAGCATTGTAAAATCTTATCAAACAAAATAATTAACAAAAAAGTTGGGCACATCATTTTGGTGAAAACCTTGATGATGTGTCCAATATTTTTTATAAAACGGATGGATTTTACAATGAAAAGGCTGAAAATGACGGCGGCAACACTTAAGGCTGTAATAATCATATAATTCTGTTTTTTGAAATATGGAAATTGATAATTATATTGTTCAAAACATTAGTTATTGTGTCATATTTAGGATAAATACTTGTTATATCAGAAAAAATATGCTAAAATTTCCTTGATCGAATTCTTTGTGAGGTGATAGAGTGCCAAGCTATGAATATTGGAATATAAAGACCGAATTTCAGGACCTTAATCCCAGGATATACGGCTATGAATATGTTGCACCGGGAAGAGTTGTCGGTCCGACTGTTCAAAATCATACTGTTATACATTATGTTGAAAGCGGAAAAGGAACTCTTGAGAAAAACGGCAAGATATACCGTGTGAGCGCAGGTCAGGCTTTTATAATTCCTCAAAATGAAATTGCAACCTATACTGCCGATGAGAAAGACCCTTGGTTTTACCGTTTTATCGCTTTTGACGGTAAATACAGCTTCGATTTTGCAAAGCTGCCGCCGGTTATAACGGTGGACGGAGATATTTTCAGAGAGATAACAGATACGGTGAATTATAAGGGCGGAAAAATTTTTCGGCTTACCTCGCTTTTGTACCGTCTCCATGCAGAATTATTTTCTGATGATATGATTCGCTTTAATGCCTATGTTGAATATGTTAAGGAGTATATAGAGGATAATTATGCTAAGGATATAAAGGTTGAAGAGCTTGCAAAAGCAGTAAATTTCAGCCGTTATTATCTCATTAAGCTCTTTAAAAAGGAAACCGGTCAGACCCTTCAGCAATATATTTTTTCCGTTAGAATGACAAGGGCAAAGCAATATCTCGGAGAAGGGAAAAATGTTACCCAGACCGCTGCTCTCTGCGGCTTCAATTACGCTACGCATTTTTCAAAAATGTTCAGGAAATATTGGGAAATGTCGCCAATGGAATATAAAAGAGAAAAGAGGAAAAACCGTAGGGATTGATTTATGTTCAACTTTTTGAATACACAAATAAAAATACATTTTGGAGAGGAAAATATGAAAACAAAGAAAAGAACTATGAAAAGAAGTCTGATAGTACCTATCATTGCTTTTGCATTGATAATATGTGTTCTATCTGCCATTTTTGCCATCGGCAGCTTTGCTGATGAGCCCACTCTTACCAATGTGGCGCAGGGAAAGACAGTTACCACACCCGATGAGGTTAGAAATAACCGCTATGTCAGTTGTCTTGTTGACGGAATAACATGGAACTATTGGGAAACAAGAGTTGAGGAATGGTTTTCTGTTCAAGGTTTGGAGCAGAACGGATATGCCATAGTGGATCTTGGTACGGCGCATTATATTGACAACATCAAGGTATATACAAATAACGCCGGCAAGGACGGCGCAGTTAATTATGCTTATCAGGTGTTGGCGAGCTATGACGGCGTTATCTGGAGAATGGTTGGAGAAAAGACACTTGACACGGTAAATTCGGGTAGTGGCGATAAGTTTGATTTTTCAGCCTGTCCGCTTGATACTGCAAGATACGTAAAGCTTGTGACAAAGACCAACGATTCTCCCCTTAATCAGTGGAATATGAAGTCGAATGACGGAATGCATATGTGCGAGCTTCAAGTTTGGGGATATGAGGACACATCTTATGTTGATCCCGAGATCGGTGATGTTACCATAGAAAATCTTGCTCTCGGCAAGGATGCCTCAGCCGAGGCAATATATAACAGCTCAAATCCTCCATCAAAGGCTGTTGACGGAACCAAAAGCGGCTTCTGGGAGGGACGTTTCGGCTCGGAGCTGGTAGTAGATCTTGGCTATCCCTGCTATATCGACTATATCCACGCATTCCCCCTTGTCTTTAACGATAACAGAGGATATATGTATGAGGTTTGGGCAAGTCTTGACGGCGAAAAATATGAGCTTGTGGGAGAAAAAACGAATTATGACGCGAGCACAATCAGCGGTGATATCTATTATTTCCATCCCGAAACACTTAAAACCGCAAGATATATCAAGGTAAAAATGAACAGCATAAGTATTGAAAACAATAACGGAACACATCTTTCCGAGCTTGAGGTATATGGCTATAAGGCCCCGAGCTACATGCTTCCCGAGGGAGCGGAGATAACAAATATTTCTCTGAACAAGCCAATAATTTCGGTCTCCTCCGGCTCTGACACCGCCGCAAAGATCAACGACGGAGCAAACGGAGACTGGTGGGAGGCAAAAAGCCTTCCCGCAACCCTTGAGATAGACCTTGGATCAGGCTGCTTCATTACAAGCATAAAGGCTGAAACATTTTACGGCGGCGATGGCAGATACTACCTATACAATATTTACGGAAGCGTTGACGGAAGCACCTATGAAATGATTGCTGAGAAGTCCGACGAAAGCGTTTCCGCTCGCGGCGGTAATACCTTTAATTTTGATGTGCCCGAATATGCGAGATACATAAAGATCGAGGTGCTGCACAATTCCGTGAACGAGGCGGGACACATAAAGGAGCTTACAGTTATGGGCTGTGCTGACCCGGATTACGTTGAGGTGAATGTGGATAAATATGACCCCGAAAACGTGGCTTATGAAAAGCCTGCATACTCAAATCTTTCACCCGAATTTGCGTCAAATGTTACAGACGGCAAGAACGGAACTACATGGAACGCCGAATATTATCCCGCGGCGGTTGACGTTGACCTTGAAGAGCAGTATGATATCAGCGAGATAAATGTATTTTTCCCCGTTTCGGAAGGAAGATATTACTATTATACTGTCTATGGAAGTAACGACTATAAGACCTTTGACCGTCTCTATCAGAAGAGGACAAAGGATGTTGCAGACAATGATGGCGACAACATAAAGCTCACGGATAAAACCTATAGATACATAAGAGTTTATGTTGAATATTGCTCGGGAATCGGCACTGCGGCGCTTTCCGAGGTGAGAGTTCACGGAACGCCTACGGGCAATGGCGGCGGAGAGCTTCGCGGCGGCACATTTGAAGAAATTATCGGCATGAAGCCCTTTAGCGAGACCGAATACGCTGCTCCCATAACCGAGGAGGAGATATTTGAGAATATTTACGGTATAATTGACCGCACGGTCGGCTCTGAATACCGCTCATGGTTCAGCTTTGAGATCGCTCCCAATGCCGAGAGCGACAAGGATTATTATGAGATCCTTGATAAGAACGGAAAGATACACATTATCGGTAATGAGGGCCTTTCCATAACCAGCGGTATCAATTATTATTATAAAAACTATTGCCATGTAAATATCAGTGAGCAGGCATATCAGAATAAGATGCCAAGCGAGATAGTTCCCATTGGAGAGGGAACTGTGATCAGACGTGAAACGCCCTATGAGGTGAGATACGCCTTCAACTATTGTACTCTTGACTATACCTTCGCTTTCTTTGGCGAGGAGGATTATCAGAAGGAAAATGACTGGCTTGCGCTGAACGGCGTAAACTGTGTTCTGGATCTTTCGGGTCAGGAGGCTGTTTGGATAAAGTTCCTTATGAACTTCGGCTATAGCTTTGATGAAGCTAAAAACTGGCTTGCAGGTCCTGCTTACTATGCTTGGCAGTTCATGCAGAATCTTGAGATAACGGGTGGACCCATATCCGATCAGTGGGTGGTCGATAGACTTGAGATGGCGAGAAAGCAGCAAAGATGGAAGGCTTCTCTCGGCATGGATACGGTTCTTCAGGCATATACGGGAATGGTTCCCACCAATTTTGCGGACTATCAGCCCGATGCTCCGCTGATTGCCCAAGGAACTTGGGCAGGACTTAACCGTCCGTATATGCTCCGCACCGACGCTGACGAATATAAGGAATATGCAAAACTCTTCTATGAGGCACAGAATTGGGCATTTGGCGATATTTCCGATCATTATGCCGCAGACCCCTTCCACGAGGGCGGCATAAAGCCCACAGACCTTGGCGAGGATGTTATCGCAAGAAATGTTATAGAATCTCTGCTTGAATATGATGCGGAAGGCGTTTGGATGGTTCAGGCTTGGACGAACAACCCAACGGTAGGTTTGCTTGAGGGTGTAAAAGACTACAAGGACGAGCATATAATGATCCTCGATCTTGGCGGTCTGCGCTGGTACAAGACGGCTTATACCGACAACAATAATCCTCTCAAAATAGATGATCCGGGAACGACCTATCTTGACTATGACGAGTTCAACAATACAAATTGGGTATATTGCTATCTTGACAACTATGGCGGAACTACACATATGGATGGTTATATCGGAATGATAGCCAATTTTATGGACCAGGGCTATACATATACAAATCTGGATGGTGTAAGCGAAACCAAATATCTTAGGGATGCCGAGCATCTGAAGGGTATCGGTATAATTCCCGAGGCGACCTATGACAATCCCGTAAAATACGATCTTTTCTGGGAGCTTGTGTGGACCACCGAGAAGATAAGTATTTACGATTGGCTTGAAGACTATGCCCTCAGAAGATATGGCTCTTATTCCGAGAGTGCGAACGAGGCTTGGACTATTCTTTACAGAACTCTTTATACAAGCTACGGAAATGAGGGACATTTTGTCTCAAAGCCCGAGGCTGTAACATCGCCGTCGGCAAAATCTATCAGTCCGCAGGTACAGCAGGCACTTGCACTTCTTCTTACTGATTTCGATAAGCTTTCCTCAAGTGAAGCTTATATGTATGACCTTAGCGAGCTTATGCGTCAGGTAGTGACCCATGAGGGAAGCGTTGTTCTTGCCGATGTATATGCCTGCTATAACAACGGCGATCTTGAAGGCTTCAGAGAATACAAAAAGCAATATCTTGCGCTTTTCGATCTTGCAAATTCTGTTGCTGCAACGCAGCAGGAGATGCTGCTCGGAGAATGGATAGGCAAGGCAGAGGACTGGGCGGCAAGAGATGGCTTTGACGATTTCTCATATGATCAGCTTACCCTTAATGCCAAGATGCTTGTTACCACATGGGCGGGCTACAATGCAAGGCAGATAGTTGACTATGCAAGGCGCGGATATAACGGTCTTTATGAGGTCTATAAGGATAGATGGTCTGCACATCTTGACGTTATGGAGCAGTCTCTCATAGATGGAACGACGCTTACCACCTATACTGCCGATCAGCTCAATAGCAAATATTTCTATTACTATTGGGAATGGATGATGAACACTCCCGAATATACGAGAGATGCAGATAATTCCACCGAAAACATGAAAAAGGTTGCCACAGCGGTTCTCTTTGAGGCTTGTCCCGATATAGATATCGGTGCATATTTCCTCTCATTTGACGGCTATCAGGTGAGAATGGATAGCTATAACGGTCTCAGAAGCAGATTCGTCGTTGATCTCACAAAGCTTGAGGCTCTTGAAGCGAACGGCTATACCGTGGTTGAGTTTGGCTCTATTGCCGCGTCAAGCGAAAAGCTTGCCGCACTTGGCGAGGAGCTTGCCGTCACAAAGCAGGACGATAAATATCAGGCAAATTCCTTTGCAGTTATGGCGACTGTCTATAATGAAAAAGACGGCTATGTCGGAAAATATACCGAAAAGGATGATGAGGGCATTGTTTATCATTTCACTGTGACGAATTTTAACAGCTCAAATTACGATAAGGAAATAACCGTAAGAGGATACGCTGTGATACGTGATAAGGATGGCAATGAATTTGTTATATATGCAGATTATCCCAGTGAAAATGACCGTTCGGTCTCGCTGAAAAAGATTAGTACCGATATGGCGGCAGGCGGCTATATAACCGCTGAAAATTGCATAAGCTATAAGCACGTGCTGGAATTTGATTCGTTAAAGTAGAATATCTGTGGAAAAAGGTCGCTTTTAAAAAAGCTCCGCAAAACTTTAATAGAAAAAACAGACACATCATTTGGGAGTTTACCCAATGATGTGTCTGTTTCAGACTGTCGAAAAAGTCACACGAAAGTGTGGCTTTTTTGCGTAAAATATGGTGTAATATAGATAAGAAAAGAGAGGCGGTGAAAAGATGTTAAAAAGGGGACAAAGCGGATGCGAAATGATGGAAATGGTATGGCTTGAAGACCTTGTACCAAAGGATCATTTACTCAGGAAAATAGAAGCAGCGGTGAATTTTGAAAAGATCTATGAAATGGTAGTGGATCTATACAGCGAGAGCAACGGAAAACCAAGCATAGATCCGGTGGTATTGGTGAAGATGGTACTGATACAGCATCTGTACGGACTGCCATCGCTCAGAAGAACAGCGTCAGAGGTAGAAGTGAACATGGCATATCGATGGTTTCTCGAATATGGCTTAAAAGAAGAAACACCACATTTTTCAACTCTCAGCTACAATTTGAAGCATAGATTCACAAGCGAAACAGTAGATCAGATATTTGCATGGATACTGAACGAGATAGCAGAAGCAGGATATCTGTCCCCCACAGCAGTATTTATTGACGGTACACACATCAAGCAAATGCAAACAACAAAAAGAAGATACAAGAAGAAGTCCGCGTAGCATTTGATGATGTATATGAGAAAGTAACCGAAAAATTCCCCGAAGTAGAGAATGTAGTGGCAGACAGCGCGTACAAAACTCCACACATTTGCAAGAAGATATTTGATGACAACAGGGTTCTCAGCACAGCATACAAAAGACCTCAGACAATGAATGGCGTACACGAATGGTGGAAATATGTTTACGATGAGCATTACGATTGCATCATTTGCCCCGAGTTCCATACACTTGAATACAGTACAACAAACCGAGACGGATACAGAGAATACAAGAGTAATCCCGAGATATGTAAGAATTGTCCGACACGAGAACTTTGTACTCATTCTAAGGATCATGTAAAGGTAGTACAAAGACACATTTGGAAGGATTATGAGGAGCTTGCCGATGACGCACGGTATACTCCTAAATATGCTGACCTCTACAAACAACGCAAAGAGACTATTGAACGTGTCTTTGCGGATGCTAAAGAGAAACACGCCATGCGTTATACGCCTTACCGTGTCCTCGCCCAAGTCTCAAATTGGGTAAGGCTTAAGTTTGCTACCATGAATCTTAAAAAATTCGCTAAAAGAAAGTGGAGAGATAACCATCCCTCCGACTTCTTTTCATTTTTCTCACTTTTTTCTAATTTATATGTCAAAACGCCTGTCTTCGCTCTCAATTGACGGGCGTTTTTCGACAGACTGAAATCCGCCGATTTTCGGCGGATTTCAACTTTTAATTGATAATATTTATACTTCAGGAAATTTTTTTGCCTTTAATTTTTTCAGCGATTTTTGTTCTTCGCTAAATGTGACAGTCCCTTCAATTTATATTTCCAGCCTGCTTCCGTTCCAGCAGTTGATGGAAATTTTTCCTGTTGTTTCTTTATCACACGTTATACGAACAAGCTTTTCTTCTCCGCCCTTGAGCATAAAGAAATTGTCATCAAGGAAGCATCTGGAGTCTTCATCGCACATATCAATTACAACGGGATATGCGGGAACATCCGAAATGTTTCTGATAATTATTTCGACAAAAGGATATTTTCCGTCAAAGCCATCTTTAACCCTCTCGGCTGTGATATTTGTTCTTTGAGATGATGAGATATCATTCTTGAGCCATGGACCGTTATCCAGACGAATATTTTCGCATGGCGCACTTCTGTACTTTTCATAAAGCGACTTATCGCAAAGAAGACTTGTGCATTTGCAGAAATAGACCGATCTTGCAATATTCTTTCCATGCCTCTCAATGTCGGCACAAACAAGGAAGCATTTATCTGTAAAGCTGTCATCGGGAATAAATGTTCCAAAGTCAACATTTTCCGTATATACTGCGCTGTATTCTTTATTTACCGAAAGATCGGGAGAGAAAACGGTCAGCTTGATTTTGGCATCAGAAATATCTTCCGAGAGATCATTGAACACACGCAATTTCAGATTTAATTTTTCATTTGGTGCAATTACGCTCCATTCCTGAAGCCAAGCTATATTTATCGGTCTGTATGAATTCTTTACAGAGTAATAGCAGAGGCTGGGTCTGTCGTCACCATCTACCATCTGTATGCCAACCGTAGTCCAATGACGCTTGAATACCCAAGGCATTAATCCGCCGCATACAGGATAATTTTCATGCATTGATTGTATCATCAACTGATAAAACTCATAAGCCTGAACCTGAGAAGCCTCACAAATATCCTCAAGATTTATATCTCTCATGTCTATTATCTGTGAAATTCTCGAAGTCATTCTCGGAACTCTTGACGGTATATATTCGGTAAAGTGGTTCAGCAGGTTCGGATAGTTTTCTGCAAATTCCGGTGCTGAAAGATCGGGCAGCTTTCCTGTTGCTTCCTCATGGCTTATAAGCTTTTTGATGGTTTTGTAGCAGGGGAAGCTGTGAATTCCGCTTTCGCCAAGGAAAGGAAGCTGCTTATATCTGTGCCTGTACCAGACAGGCTCCATATCAATATAAATGTGTGCACTGCCCTTATCCGCTGTCGTATAATAGAAAATTCTGTCGGGTGCAAGTGCATCTACCGTTCTTTGCATAACGAACATATTTGCAGCATTGTCATCCGAATAAGGATTAAATTCATTTCCGCCGCAGATAATTGCAAGAGACGGATGGTTTCTTATTCTGTAGAGATTGTATGAAGTCTGATCTTCAAGAATATTTTGAGGATAACTATGAGTTTTTGTTGTATTGGCAATAAAAAGATCCTGCCAAACGAGAATTCCGAGACGGTCACATATTTCGTAAAAGGCATCACTCTCCGGCATACCGCCGCCATTCCATATACGAATAAGCTGTATTCCCGCATTTTTAACAAGGGTCAGTACCCATTCATATCTGTCGGGATTTATATCGTAAAGATAATCTATGGGCATCCAGTTCATTCCCTTAAGGAAAAATTCCTTGCCGTTAACCGAAAAGAGGAATTTATCCCAGCGGTGACGGTATTTATTTCCCTTTGTGTAATCGGCACTGAACGTTCTGACGCCGAACTTGAAATTCTGAGTGTCAAGCACTTTTCCCTCAAAGGAAAGTGTGACCTTTGCATCATATAAAAATGCTTCTCCCATTCCGTTTGGATACCACAGCTTGGGATTTTTCAGCTCTATATCTTTCTTATAAAATTGAAGTTCAAAATATCTGTCATCCATTCCGAGAGACAGAAAATCTGTCAGCGGAACACTTTCGGCACTTTCATAGGCGATTTTTTCACCGTCTGAAAGTGTGATATTTATATCCACCGAGCGATCAAGCACTGCACCTGTGTTTCCACGGTCATAGGCTCTTGTATATGTATAGCACGCCCATCGGGAATTATCTACTCCGTGATACTTATGAAGCTCCTTCAGAGTTCCGTCTGAAATTTCCACCTCAAAGCAGATGTTTGCAGTATCATTAGCAATACTTTTGGTGTACATATAAGGTCTGCTCAAATGCATCTTGGGAAGAAGCTCAAGGCGAACCGAATTCCAAATTCCAAGCACGATAAAATCACCGTTGCTGCTGGAATTATCTCTTATAATATTCCAAGGAACGATCTCCTTTAGTCCTACTTCGTAATAACGTTCGTAATATCCGTCCTTTTGACCGAAATTGCAAGCCTTTACCTCAACGGTTATTTCGTTTTCACCTGCAAAATTAAGATGTTCCTTAATATCACAGCAAGGACCTCCGTACATTCCTTCGTGATCGCCAAGGAGCGTGCCGTTTATCCAAAGCCTTGAATAGTACGCAACTCCGTCAAAGCAAAGAAAGGCGTTGCCTTCAAAATCGGGATTGTTCAAAGTGAATTTCTTGCGGTAATACCAAACCTTTTCATCGACCCAATGGAATTCCTTACTGTTTGTTCCGTAATATGGGTCGGGCATAATTCCCGCCTTGTGGAGCGAATGGAAAAGCGACGAAGGAAGATCGGTCTTTATGTCATAATTCAGCGAAGAAATGCTGTCGGTTGGAGCATCGGTATAACAAAGCTCCCAGCCGAGGTCAAGCGAAATGTGGCTTTCATTTTTTCTTTTTTCGATGTAATAAGGTTGATTAAGTGTCATTTTTTCTTCCTTTCTTTTAGATGTTTATGATTATAATTGCGGAAACGCAACAAATAACAGCAAAAATATTTTTCAACTTCAAGGTTGTTTCCTTATAAACAAGCAGAGAAACAAGCTCAAGGGAAACGACGAGAAAACCTGCAGTGAGAGGGTAAATAATTGCAGAGGACACTGTATCAAGCGCAAGCATCTGAAACAAATTTCCACCCGCTGTACCTAATCCCGCGCAGATACCGTATAATATAGGTGTCTTTTTGCCCAAAACCTGAAATGCATCTTCGCGGTTACGTTTATTTAAAATCAGCAGTGCAAATGCAATGGCAGAGGCAAAAAGGAACCCCCAAAAGAGGAAGATACCCGAGTCTTGTGAAAAAATCGCAACCGCTTCTCTTTTCACCAAGGCAACAGCTCCGTTTGAAAATCCCGAACCGAGAGCCACTGTAAACCATATAATACCGCTGTTTTGATTTTTGTCATCTTTTGGCATTGAAAGAAGTATGGAAGCGAACATTAAAACAACTCCGATACCTATAAAAAGAGTGAATTCATCACCAAACCTTATGATACCGTAGATGGCAGAAATAAACATTCCCGTATTGCAAAGAAGAGTAGTTCCACCCATTGACCCAAGTGAAAAAGCTTTTACTACCAAAAATACTGTAGTCAGATACAATGCACCGAAGATCAAGGCAAGAAGCATTATTGGGGGCGGCATGAGCTTGGCCTTTCCAAAGCAAGCAAGTATCACTGCGGCACTAAACGTACATATCGCATTTTGTGCAAGAGAAACTCCGGTAGAAGATTCACCTGTATGTTTTGTGTACTGCTTATTCCCGAAATTTTGAACAAGGTACATTATTATTGATAACGCAAAAAAGAACATTTTAATTTCACCTCGGTATTTTTCTTAATTATATTACAGATGAATCGAAAAATCAAAAGATTTCACAGATTGATTCAGCTCCATAAAAGCCTCCTGTAAATGTGATGATTTCATTATATCCCTCAAAAAATAAAATGTCAAAGAATTTCATGGGATGAAATCTTGACATTTTGCTTTTCTTATGCTATACTTTTAAAAAAACAAGGATGAAAAAATGATAAGCTCAACTCAAAAGGTAATAAGGATACTTAATGCGGTCTCCGAGGGAGGGGCCGATCCAATGCCATTATATAAAATAGCCGATAAAACGGGGATAAATAAGGCGACCTGCTCTCATATTATAAATACTCTTCTGGAGGAAGGATACATGGTAAGAATTTCCGCCTCAAAAGGGTATGTTCTCGGACCTGCCGCATACTGTCTTTCCTCCATGAACAGATACGGCGGAGACCTTATTTCTATCTGCCGCCCCGTTATGCAGTATCTCTATAAAACACTCGGACACTGTGTCGTTCTGTCGGTCATTGAGGGGGGCACAAAATACGTCATTGACTATATAGACGACGGAAGTATTTTCCAAAAGCAAAAAAAGATACAAAAGGATGATATTTACAGAACAGCCACAGGTCGTGCAATACTAAAAAATATGTCCCGAGACGAGATTGACGTTATCTGGCAAAAATACGGATGCCCGTCAGAGGGTGATTGGAGCGAAATACGCTCGCTCCGCGACCTTTACGATTATTGTGATAATGAACATTCCCGCCATGTTATTTCAACTCGCAAATGTCACGGCGAAACAATAGCACTGGGCTATGCTTTACCGCTTTTGAATAATATAAAATGTGTGGGCGCATTGGGAATCGCTGTTAAGATTCCGTTAAGTGAGGAAAAAAGCTTCTTCGCGGAAGAAGAAAAGAATATTAAGAAAATGCTTCTGAAAGGTGCAGACATAATAGAACAGAAAATAAACCTGTAATTTTTATAAAAGCAGAGCATTGCTTACAGATTCGCCAATAATAAAAAAGACTGTCTTGTTCATACGAACAAGACAGTCACAGACTGTCGAAAAAGTCACACGAAAGTGTGGCTTTTTTTGCGTAAAATATGGTATAATATAGATAAGAAAAGAGAGGCGGTGAAAAGATGTTAAAAAGGGGACAAAGCGGATGAGAAATGATGGAAATGGTATGGCTTGAAGACCTTGTACCAAAGGATCATTTACTCAGGAAAATAGAAGCAGCGGTGAATTTTGAAAAGATCTATGAAATGGTAGAGGATCTATACAGCGAGAGCAACGGAAGACCAAGCATAGATCCGGTGGTATT
>JAFXAN010000053.1 GCA_017517035.1 Clostridia bacterium | reverse complement strand
TTACAGACACACGCCATATTATCCCCTTACGCTTCGCGAGAATTTGATATAAAGATTTTGGAAACGGTGAAACAATACCTTGTAAAAACTAACTATTTTGAATGTTCATATTTAAGCAGTTGTTTGTCGAAAAGAAGGTTTTTGTTTTCAAATCGTCGCGGAGCGTAACGAGACGAAATGGCGTGCGTTACTTATAATATTATTTGTGTGAGCGACATAAGAGCCAAAAGTTGTGCCCCACTTGCGGCGGTGCTTTATGCCGCAAATGGGAATATGAGAGCACTTACAGCAGAGCAAAAGAGCTTTGCCAAAGGCAAAGTCTTTTGTCTGCGTTGGTTCAGACTTAAAAAGGGAGATACCCAAGGGGGAACGCCTTGGGAGACTTTTGCTTCCTTTGGGGCGGGCCAAAGGAAGTGCCGCGCGGCATGAGCGCCTACGCAGTAACTAACTTCTCCTCAAATAAACAATTTCCGTATACTACCGTTCAGCAAATCCGACAGTTCGATAAATTCCTGTTTGAAAACCAAATTTTGGTTTGTTTTTTGTGACTTTATCACTGAAAATGCGGAAAAAATATGATATAATAATGTCACAGTCAAGGAGAGAAGCTTTGACTGTGACAAAAATAAAAAATAAGGAGATAGGAATATGTCAGCTATTAAGATTAATAAAATGAATTTTGAAGAAATAAAAGCAAGTGAAAAGCCCGTCCTTCTTGATTTCTATGCAGATTGGTGCGGCCCTTGCAAGATGGTATCTCCCATTATTGACCAAATTGCAGATGAAAACCCCGAATTTGTTATCGGAAAGATCAATGTAGATCAAGAGGGGGAGCTTGCAAGTGAGTTTGGAGTTATGAGCATTCCAACGCTTGTGGTGATGAAAAACGGAGAGGTAGTAAATAAGGTCACGGGCGCACGCCCCAAGGCGCAGATACTTGCACTTTTAAAGTGACATTTCACGAAGACGCTTTTTATCAAGAATTTTGATGCCGCCTCTCGATGCTTCAACGAGTCCCTCGGAAGCAAAATATTTAAGCATTCTTGAAACCACCTCACGGGCAGAGCCTATATATTTTGCGATCTGCTCGTGGGTGAGAGCGACGGTGTCGCCTCCTTTTTGAGCGATCTCGTCCAGCAAAAAGATTGCAAGGCGCTTGTCCATGCTCATGAAAAGGATCTGCTGCATTACCCACATGACATCTGAAAAACGACTGAGTGCTGTTTCAAGAGCAAAAAGCTTTGCATCCACAAGTCTTCTCGATAGATCCTCATAGGCGCATCCGCCAACAACGATACATTCGCTGTTTTCCTCAGAATCAACATAAACATCAAAGGTTATTGAATCAAGGACGCAGGATGCGGAGAGCATACACATTTCCCCGGGAAAAAGCCTATATAAGGTGACTTCCTTGCCATCCTCGGAGAGCATATAGAGACGCAGGCTTCCGCTCTTTATAAGAATAACACCGGTACACTCGTTGCCATTATGAACATTTGTCCCTTTTTTGAAAACCACATGGTGTGCCGTGCGGCAGAAGGTTTCTTTGTCCGTCTCACTCATCTTGTTCCAAAAGGGAAAAACCTTTTCGAAAAGCTCTATCAGTTCGTTTTTTTCCATTTTTTTACTCCCAACGGTATTATTTACTTTATAATTATATCACTAAAATGTTTTCATGTCAATAATGTGACTCAGTCACAGAAAAAATAAAAAATAAATGCTATAATATAGCCATAAAATAAAAAACATAACACGGAGGATTTTAATTATGTGTTCAAACAATAAGTTTTATATCTGCGAGCATTGCGGAAATCTTGTAGGAATGATCAATGATGCGGGCGTGCCCATGAAGTGCTGCGGTCAGAACATGACAAAGCTCGAGGCTGGCGTGGTTGAAGCAAGCCACGAAAAGCACATTCCCGTTGTAAGCGTTGAAGGAAATGTTGTTAAGGTGAAGGTTGGCTCTGTCGATCATCCCATGGTAGAGGAGCATAGCATCCTTTGGGTATATCTCCAGACAGACAGAGGCGGTCAGCGCAAGTGCCTCCAGGTTGGCGGTGCGCCTGAAGTTGAGTTTGCTCTTGCAGACGAGAAGCCTCTTGCGGTATATGCTTACTGCAATCTTCACGGACTTTGGAAGGCAGATATATAAGAATTGACATAAGGAGGACAGTTAAATGATGAATGCAAAGGTTCGTGATCTGCTTAATCAGCAGATCAATAAAGAGTTTTATTCAGCTTATCTGTATCTTGATTTTTCAAACTATTTTAAGGCAAAGGGACTTGACGGCTTTGCAAATTGGTATATGATCCAGGCACAGGAGGAGAGAGATCATGCGATGCTCTTTTATCAGTATCTTCAGAATGAGAATCAGGAGGTAACTCTTGAGGCGATTCCGAAGCCTGATAAGGTATTCGAGTGCCATATGGATGTACTTAAGGCAGGACTTGAGCATGAGGAGTATGTAACATCGCTTATAAACGATATTTACGGTGCTGCATACGATGTAAAGGACTTCAGAACAATGCAGTTCCTTGATTGGTTTGTGAAGGAACAGGGCGAGGAAGAGACCAATGCCAATGATCTTATCACAAAAATGGAGCTTTTCGGTTCTGATCCAAAGAGTCTCTATATGCTTAATTCCGAGCTTGGCGCAAGAGTTTACAGCGCTCCCTCGCTTGTACTTTGATGCAAGGGGAAAATTAAATTTCCGACTTTGAAGATTCGGAAGGGGATACTCCAACAGTTTTTTTGAATTCACGGCTGAAATAGGCTTCGTCGTTCCAGCCCGAAAGCTCTGCTGCCTCGGTGACAGAATAAAGTCCCGAGGAGAGCAGGGCTTTTGCTCTTTCAATTTTCAGTGAACGGACATATTTTATGGGAGAAGTTCCGTATGCTTTCAAAAAAAGCTTTCTGAAATATGTTTCACTTATTCCGCACATTTCTGAAAGATAAGGTATATCGATACTTTTTTTCGAGAAATTTTCGTCAATATACTTTATAGCGGGACGCAAAACGGCAAGTTGACTTTTGGGCGCATAGCCTGCCTCAAATTCATTTATCAGCGCACAGATTATTGCATATAGCAGAGATTTGTTTTCCATTTGTGCAACTTGATTGTTGATTTTTCCGACCCTTTCAGCTTTTTTGTAGTATTCAAGAAAAAGAGATGGATTTTTCGCCTTTAACGAAAAAGGCTCGTAGGAAACATCATCAGAGGTCAGATAGTTTATCGCATAGCATTCTCCGTTTCCGGTGTTTTCAACTATGTAATTTGCCCCCTTGGGAAGATATGTTATATCGTTTTCTGCGGCTCTTACCCGTTTTCCCGAGTCAAAAACATATGTTCTGTCGCCGCTCGTGTGAAGAACCAGTCCGTGACATGCTCTGTTTGTATGTACTTTTTTTGCGGTTTTAGAATTTACACGGCTGGCAAATTCGATTGACGAAATATTGTGATTTGTATTCATAAAGTTTTTCATTCTCTCACATCCTTTTTTTTGATTATACACATTTGTGTCGAAATCGTCAAGTGGTTTTGAAATATTCATTGTAAAATTTTTCCCTTGTGATATAATGATAGCGGAAGGATGGTGGTTTTTATGAAAAAATATGACAGACAAAATAAAAGTCTGACTGAACAGTTCAAAGTTGTAAATTGGCTGGAAAACAGCGGCTTTTCGGCAGAAGAGCTTAAGGTAGAATATGAAAAGTTCTATGAAAAGGTCAAGGACGAGCCGAGGTGCATAATAAAAGCATTGACATATGACCTTGTGCTGAAAAATGCAAGAATAGCAATTGTGGATGATGATATTTTTCAGGATAAGATAGATTCGGGAAACATTTTTTCTCATCAAAGATGGCTTTGGAAAAATGAGGTTGTTGAAAAGCTCTTGAGAGAAACGGAATGGAAAACCTTTGAATTAATAGTTGGTTTTGGTGCTTGTGATGGTAACGAGGATTTTGGCCATATTTCTCCTAATTCCGATCTGCTTTTAAAGGTTGGTTTTAAGGGAATTCTCGATAGAATTAACAAATATTCCGAAAGGGAAGGACTTACAGAAAAGCAAAAGGATTTTTATACCTCGTGCCGAATAACATACGAGGCGATTCTTGCTTTTTGCCATAGACTTGCTTCTGCTGTCAGAGAATCAAATCCCGAAAATGCAGCTGCACTTGATTCTATTGCCATGGGAGCACCGAAAAACACATATGAAGCACTGCAGCTCCTCATAAATTGCCATGGGAGCACCGAAAAACACATATGAAGCACTGCAGCTCCTCATAATTTACTTTTTTGTTCACGAAAATGTTGGCGGTTCAAGAGTCAGAACCCTTGGCAGACTTGATACCATGCTATATCCTTTTTACAAAAATGATATAGCGGAGGGAAAATATACAAAAGAAGAAATTTCCGAAATGCTAAAATTTTTCTTTGGAAAATTCTATGCTTTCGGAGATCAGTACGGAACGCCTCTTTGCATCGGCGGAGTTGACGGGAATGGCGAGGATATTACAAATGAGATGACATATCTCATTGTCGATTCCTTCAATGCCATCAATATAAATTCCCCGAAAATTCATGTGAGAGTTTCGAGAAAAAGTCCGGAAAAGCTTATAAAAACAGTGCTTTGCAATATTAGAGGCGGTAACAGCAGCTATGTTTTCCTGTCTGATGAATCTGTTGTAAGCTCCCTTATGAAGGTTGGTATAACCGAGTCTGATGCGAGAAATTATGTTCCCATCGGATGCTATGAGCCGACTGTTTGGGGCAAAGAAATAGGATGCACGGGAGCGGGGCATGTAAGCACACCAAAAGCGATCGAACTTGTGATAAACCAAGGAAGAGATCTTGCAAGCGGCAAGGTTATCGGTCTTGAGACAAAGATTCCCAACAGCTTTGAGGAGCTGAAGGATGCTGTAAAGGCTCAAATCAAGCATCTTACCGATGTTTCATATAAGCGTATCTGTGAAATTGAAAAGCATTATACGGAGATATATCCCGATCCGATTCTTTCGGCTATGTATGATAAAAGCGCAGAAATCGGTCTTGATGTTTATGAGGGCGGTGCAGACTACAACAATACTGCTATTCAGTTTTATTCGATTGCAAGCCTTGTAGATTCTCTTGCGGCTATCAAAAGGATTGTTTATGATGAAAAGAGACTTACTCTTGCCGAGCTTTTTGAAGTGTTAAAAAATAATTGGGAGGGAAGCGAAAAGCTTCGCCTCATTGCCCGCAATCTTCCGGAAAAATACGGAAACGGAAATGAGGGTGCAGATGCGCTTACAAAGGAATTTTCAGAATACTGCTCTTCCTTGCTTTTGGGGAGAAAAAATGCCAGAGGCGGTGTTTTCAAGCCGGGATCATTTTCGATAAATAAATGCTTTGATATGGGTGCAAAAACAATGGCAACTCCCGATGGAAGAAATGCGGGAGATCCACTTTCAAAGAATCTTTGCGCAACGGTGGGAGCTGACAGAAACGGAATCACCGCACTTATAAATTCGGTATGCTGTTATGATCACAGCCTTTTCCCCAACGGTGCAGTTCTTGATGTTGTTCTTCATCCCTCCGCTGTCAGCGGCGAGGATGGAATTGATGCCTTTTACGGTATTCTTATGACTTATTTTGCAAAGGGCGGAATGGCAATGCACGGAAATGTTTTTGACCCCGAGGTTCTACGCGCAGCACAGAAATATCCCGAAAAATATAAAAATCTTCAAGTTCGTCTTTGCGGCTGGAATGCTTATTTTGTAAATCTTTCAAAGGCGGAGCAGGATTCCTTCATAAGACACGCAGAGGTGGCGTATTAAAAAAACCATATAAATATAGACTTTTTCACAATTTTATGGTATAATTAAAAGAAACAGTTACCAAAACAGGTGGAAAAGAGGTCAAAATGATAAATTATTCCGAAATAACCCCATATATTAGAGAGCTTTCGGAGCTTTCGGGCATGAGAAATAATATAGTTCCCGAAATGTATTCTGAACATGATGTTAAGAGAGGGCTTAGAGATATCAACGGAAACGGAGTTGTTGCAGGACTTACCGAGGTTTCGAATATAAAGGCAAAGGATAAGGATGCGGAAGGAAATATTATTCCGTGTGAAGGTCAGCTTTATTATAGAGGCGTTAATATTCGGGATATCGTAAAAGGCTTCACAGAGGATAATCGCCGCGGCTTTGAAGAAACGGTATATTTGCTGCTTTTCTCGGATCTTCCGAATAAAAATGAGCTGGAAAAATTTTGCGATCAGCTTTCGCTCTACCGTTCGCTCCCGCCGTCCTTTGTTCGTGATATGATACTCAAAGCTCCCGGCAAGGATATGATGAATATTCTCTCAAGAAGTGTTCTTGCGCTTTATGCTTATGATGAAAATCCTGATGATATTTCTCCTGCAAATGTTCTCCGTCAGTGCCTTCAGCTTATTGCGCAGTTTCCTCTTCTTGCAGTTTATGGTTATCAGTCCTTTCAGCATTATCATAACGGACAAAGTCTTTTCATTCACTATCCTAAAAAAGAGCTGACAACAGCGGAAAATCTTCTTTATATACTTCGTGAGGACGGACAATATTCTGCTCTGGAAGCAGAACTTCTTGATCTTGCGCTTGTACTTCATGCAGAGCACGGAGGGGGAAACAATTCAACCTTTACGACCCATGTTGTTACATCTTCGGGAACAGATACTTATTCTGCGATATCTGCTGCGCTTGGTTCGCTCAAAGGACCGCGTCATGGCGGTGCAAATATCAAGGTTATGCAGATGTTTGACGATATGAAAGCAAATATTGATACAAAGAATAAGGATGCCATCAAAGATTATCTCATAAGGCTTCTTGATAAAAAAGCCTTTGACAATGCGGGATTGATTTATGGAATGGGTCATGCGGTTTATTCTCTTTCAGACCCCAGAGCCGATATTCTCAGACACTATGCAAAAATGCTGTCTGTGGAAAAGGGAATGCAGGAGGAATTTGAGCTGTACGAGTCTGTTGAAAAAATGGCTCCCGAAATCATTGCGGAAAAACGCAAAATGTATAAGGGCGTCAGTGCAAATGTTGACTTTTATTCGGGAATGGTCTATAAAATGCTTGGGCTTCCTTATGAGCTTTTCACACCTATATTTGCAGTTGCAAGAATAGCCGGCTGGAGTGCTCACCGAATGGAAGAAATACAAAATGCGGGCAAAATCATTCGCCCGGCATATATCAATGTAAAGGAAGAAAAAGCTTATATAGCATTATCCGATAGATAAAGAAAAACCGATTCACTGCAGTGAATCGGTTTTTCTTTATCTGAGTGTTGCAAGCATAACTGCTTTTATTGTGTGCATTCTGTTTTCGGCTTCATCAAAGACGATTGAAGCGGAGGATTCAAATACCTCGTCGGAAACTTCCATTTCGGTAAGCCTGAATTTTTCGTATATCTCTTTTCCTACTGTAGTTTTCAGATCATGGAATGCGGGCAGACAATGCATGAAGCGGCATTGCTCGCCTGCTTTCTTCATAATTTCCGAAGTTACACGGTAGGGTGTAAGATCCTCTATCCTTTCCTTCCAAACCTCCGCCGGCTCACCCATGGAGACCCAAACATCGGTATAGATAACATCCGCGCCCTTGACTGCATCTGTATCCTCGGAAAACTCAATGGTTGCGCCTGTTTCATTTGCTATTTTTTTGCATTCGGAGACGAGTTCGGAGTCCGGAAAATACTTTTTGTTTGTGCAAGCCACAAAGTGCATACCCATTTTAGCGCAGCCGACCATAAGGGAATTGCCCATATTGTATCTTGCGTCACCCATATAGACCAGCTTTCTGCCCTTGAGAGAACCAAAATGCTCTTTTATTGTGAGGAAATCCGCAAGGATCTGCGTTGGATGATATTCATTTGTAAGACCGTTCCAAACCGGAACTCCCGCATATTTTGCAAGCTCCTCAACTATCTCCTGACCAAAGCCGCGGTATTCGATGCCGTCAAACATTCGCCCCAGAACTCTTGCTGTATCTGCAATGCTCTCTTTTTTACCGATCTGCGATCCCGATGGGTCAAGATAAACAGGGTGCATACCGAGATCAGCTCCCGCAACCTCAAAAGCGCAACGGGTTCTCGTGCTGGTCTTCTCAAAAATCAGTGCAATATTTTTGCCCTCGCATTCTCTGTGAGCGATTCCTGCCTTTTTCTTTGCCTTGAGAGATGCTGCAAGGTCAATAAGCCCTTCTATTTCTTCGGGAGTAAAATCAAGTAATTTTAAAAAGTGCTTTCCTTTAAGGGATAACATATTTTCCTCCTTTACTGTTTAACTTAAATCTTTTCTTTTACAAATTTAATTTGTGCTTCGACTGATTCCACCGATGTGCCGCCTTCGCTTATTCTTTTTCTCACGCAAGTTTCAAGGCTGATCTCATCATAGAGATCTGCTTCAAAAAGCTCACTGAAGCTCTTATAGACTTCAAGAGGAAGCTCCTCAAGAACTGTTTTTTCTGCGATGCAATGGGCAACGATCGAGCCTGAGATCTTATAAGCCGAGCGGAAGGGAAGTCCCTTCTTTACAAGATAGTCTGCAAGATCGGTAGCGTTAATAAATCCGCCCTGTGCAGCCTTTTTCATATTCTCGGGAATAGCTTTCATAGTGCTTATCATGCCGTCAAATACCTGCAGGCACATTTTCACCGTCTCAAGGGCATCGAAAATGCTTTCCTTATCCTCCTGCATATCCTTATTATATGCCAGGGGAAGCCCTTTCAGCGTTGTGAGAAGCGCCATAAGATCACCATAAACTCTGCCTGTTTTTCCTCTCACAAGCTCTGCCATATCCGGATTCTTTTTCTGGGGCATGATGGATGATCCTGTCGTATATGAATCCGAAAGCTCAACGAATTTAAATTCCCAGCTTGACCAGAGAATTATTTCTTCTGAAAACCGTGAAAGGTGCATCATTAGTATCGAAAGTGATGAGAGAAGCTCAAGACAGAAATCTCTGTCCGAAACACCGTCGAGAGAATTGAGACAAATTCCATCAAATCCAAGCTTTTCAGCCTCAAAACGACGATCTGTATCATAGGTCGTTCCCGCAAGAGCGCAGCAGCCGATGGGGGAGAAATTCATGCGAGCCTTGCAGTCACTTATTCTGTCGATATCACGGAGAAGCATCATAGCATATGCCATAAGATGATGTCCGAATGTTATGGGCTGTGCTCTCTGGAGATGGGTATAGCCGGGCATAATGGTTGCCTTATATTCCTCTGCTTTATCTGTGATGGAGGAGATGAGCTTTTTCAGCATTCTGATCATATCCTCTGCCTCATCTCTGAGATACATACGGATATCAAGTGCAACCTGATCGTTTCGGCTTCTTGCTGTGTGAAGCTTTTTGCCCACATCACCGAGCCTTTCGGTCAGTACCTGCTCAACGAACATATGGATATCCTCGGCGTCCATATCGAAGTCCAGTTTTCCGTTCTCAATATCCGAAAGGATGCCGTCAAGACCGTCGATAAGTGTATCGGCTTCTTCCTTTGTGATTATATTTTTAGCCGCCAGCATTGCAGCATGAGCCATGCTTCCTTTTATATCCTGGCGGTACATCTTGCAGTCGAAGTGTATCGAGGAATTGAAGTCGTCTGCGATCTTGTCAACATTTCCCGCAGTTCTTCCTGCCCACATTTTTGCCATTTTAAAAATCCTTTCCGTATAACAAGATTTTCGGGCGTGAACGCCCGAAAATCCAAAATAAAACTATATTATTTTTTTCCGTCAACCATTGCCTGAACCTTGATCGGCAGACCGAAGAGGTTGATGAAGCCTTCGGAATCCTTCTGGTTATAATCGCTTTCACCGAATGTTGCGATCTCCTCGCTATAGAGTGAATAGGGACTCCAAACGCCTGCATTTATCATATTGCCCTTATAGAGCTTGAGGCGAACCTTACCTGTAACTCTTTCCTGTGTCTTATCAACAAAGGCAGAAAGAGCTTCTCTGAGAGGTGTGAACCACTGACCGTTATAAACAAGCTCTGCAAATGTGATGGAGAGCTTCTGCTTTTCGTGAGATGTCATCTTGTCAAGGCAGATGGATTCCAGAACGCTGTGTGCCTTATAGAGAATAGCTCCGCCGGGGGTTTCGTAAACTCCACGGCATTTCATACCGACGAGACGGTTTTCAACGATATCAAGAAGACCGATGCCGTTAGCGCCGCCGATCTCATTGAGCTTAAGGATGATGTTCTTTGCGCTCATCTTTTCATCGTTGAGAGCAACGGGAACGCCCTGCTCAAAATCGAGAGTGATATATGTGGGAGTGTCGGGGGCCATGATGGGAGAAACACCCATTTCAAGGAAGCCGGGCTTCTCGTACTGCGGCTCATTTCCCGTATCCTCAAGGTCAAGTCCCTCATGTGAAAGATGCCAGAGGTTCTTATCCTTTGAATAGTTTGTTTCACGGTTTATCTTGAGGGGAATATTATGTGCCTCTGCATAGTCTATCTCCTCCTCACGGGATTTGATATCCCACTCACGCCAAGGAGCGATGATGGGCATATTAGGAGCGAAATGCTTGATGGCAAGCTCAAAGCGAACCTGGTCATTACCCTTACCTGTGCAGCCGTGGCAGATGGCATCAGCGCCTTCCTTGATTGCGATCTCAACAAGACCCTTTGCAATGCAGGGGCGTGCATGGCTTGTTCCGAGGAGATATTCCTCATAAACTGCGCCTGCCTTCATTGTGGGGATGATGTATTCATCAACATACTCGTCTGTAAGGTCGAGAACATAGAGCTTGGATGCGCCTGTTTTGATAGCCTTTTCTTCAAGTCCCTCGAGCTCGTCAGCCTGTCCAACATTACCCGAAACGGCAATTACCTCGCAATTATTATAATTTTCCTTGAGCCACGGGATGATGATTGATGTATCAAGACCTCCCGAATATGCAAGAACGACCTTTTTGATGTTTTCCTTATTCATAATAAAAGACCTCCGTGAATAAATATGCAAAAAATAATTATTATGTGAATATTATACACCCAATATTCAGATTTGTCAAGCGTTTTAGACTTTTTTGTTTAAATATAGCAATTTAATCAATGCTCCACCAAAATATGGGGTGCAATTTGGCAATTACGCCAATCTGACAGTTTCTCCGGCGGGAATTTTTATGTTTTCTTTTTTGTCAAGCTCAATCCAAAGATCAATACCTGTGGGATTTTGAAGTATTTTTTCATCTGCGGATATATGTAGCATACGAAGAGCATTCATATAGTCAATAATCTCAATATTCGTTGCATACCAGATTTTTTCCGAGCGTGCAAGAGTTGAGACGAGCTTTTCCATATAAACCCAATCATCCTCGGTGCGGAGTTCATGAGCGTGTCCCCAGATATAAAGCAGAGGTCTGCGCCACTGGGAATCAAGATCCTCCATAAATTTCTCGGCAATGGGAAGCGCATCCTTATGGTGGCAGGTTGGATGCCACATAAGGGGATTTTCCGGAATCTCTGTTGCTCCCATTGTCGCCTTGCAGGTTCTGCTATATTCGATTCCGCAAGCAGAAAGGATCTCGCAGACCTTTTCGTTATAATCACCGCTGGGATAAGACATTCCTCTCACGGGATATTTTGCGATCTTTTCGAGAATCATCCTATCCTCAAGCACCTGCCTGGTAGCGGTTGCATAAGGCATTCTTGTGAGCCATCCGTGATTTACGGTATGGCAGGATATTTCATGCCCTATATAGAGCTTTTCGATGGCATCAAGCTCTTCATCGCCCATATCTTTGTATTTTCCGGCATTGAGATGAAAGCTTCCCTTGACACCGTATTTATTGAATAACTCAACAAGACGAACATCATTCTCGGAACCATCATCATAGCTGAAAGTTACAACACGGCGAACTCCGCCGGGGAACAAATTAAATTGAATCATAAAATCACCTACCTTATCTACCATTTTAACATATTTTGTATATTTTTGCAACAACTTTTACCGTTTTTATTGACTTAATGTCTATTTAGGTGTATAATTTTAATGTAATTTTTTCGGTAGGAGTGAGACAAATGAGCGAAGAAATAAAATACAGTATAGACGGTGTGCCTTCAAGAGTCGATATGGAGATCGACGGTTATTGGAAGGAGCATATTGACGAGAGGATAAAGGAGATTCCCGAGGGGAAATCCTTCATCGTTTGCACAGACTGGCATTTTACCAAGGGCGGGGCGAGAAATTCGAGAAAAACCACCGCTCTTATCAAATATATAAGAGAAAAAACAGGCATCCGAATGGTGCTCAATCTTGGGGATCCGCTGAGAGGGCAGGATGATCTTCAGGATCTTTGCGAGGAGATCCATGTTTCGATGGAAGAATATTTTTTTGATGTTTTCGGACATGACGGACTTTTTGCTGTAGGAAACCATGATACAAATGTTTGTGTTTGGCTTGGTGTCAGCCGCCGTGAGGAAAATCCCGAGGTTGAGGGCGTTGATGGCGGTGGTGCATTCAATTATCTTGCAACGCAAGAGGAAATATATAATGCATCGGTGAGACATATTGAGGATATGGTATGCTTTGACGAAAAAATGCTGGCAAAGCTTGATCAGCTTGAATATCCATATGTGGGAAAAGAGGACGGAATCCATTATTCTCCCGAGGAAATGAGGCGGCAGGCACCCTTCTGGGCAAAGATGCACTACCATTATGACGATCCCGAAAACAAAATCAGATATATCGTTATGGATACGGGAGACTGTGGGCTTATGGGCTTCTATGTTCTGAAAATGCTCTGGACAGCAATCTTCCCCGTTGAATATGATTGGCTTGCTGAAACTCTTATGTCAACTCCCGAGGGATATGACATTGCGGTGGTAGGTCATATGTTTGCAACGCAGAGACCCGGTGAGGGCGGCGGAAGCCATGGAATTTATAAGATGCTTCAGGCATTCAGGGCAAAATCGAAGGTCGAATTTGATGTTCCCGATAAGTGCGACAATGCGAAGATACTTATCGGTGATATGCACAAGAGCTATGATTTTACGGGTAGCAAATTCAACAAGACCATATTTACAATGGCAGGTCATTGGCACAGAGAGCGCTGCTATATATGGTATAACGACGAGGACGGAACTGAACATGTGAATGAGCCTTATGAGGCAGGAAAACAATATCCCGATAACGCAATGTTCCTTTTCCTTGTAAATAACGACTGCTTTGAAAAGCCTGCAGATGATCTTGACTTCGAGATGATCCCCGGCACTACCACTGAAAACACCTTTGATATCGTAACAATTAAAGATGACGGTAAGGTCGTCATAACAAAAATCGGTGCAGGCGAAGGCGGAACTTTTTCATATAATTCGTAAGTTCTTTATTTTCGACGGTTTTTTCTTTGCTTTTGACATTTCAAAAAGAAATATGATGTGTTATGATATACGTATAATGTATTATAAAAGGGGAATTAAAAATGGATTTACAAGAAAACAAGGTTCCTGCGGCAAAGCAGGTATATAAGAAATTTTTCTTCGAGCCTCATGAAGGTTTAAGAGTGCTTTTTGTGGGCAATTCGATAACTCACCATGATCCGAAACCCGATATCGGATGGGATCTTGATTGCGGAATGGCGGCGAGCTGTCTTGAAAATGATTATGTTCATGTTGTGAAAAAGTATATTTTAGACACAGTTCCCAATGCATCTGTTGGAATTTGTCATGTTTCTGATTTTGAGCGTGAATTTCTTACGATGAATGACCTGAAAAAGGAATTTGAGGGCGCGGTTGAATTTAAGCCTAATCTTGTCATCATGTTCTTTGGAGCTAATGTTGCGTGGAAGTGGGCAGAAGAGGTAGGATTTGAAAATGCAACAGTGATTTTCGGCGAGGCTTATGAGCGTTTCAGAAATACTCTTGCCGGCGATAGAGATGTTGACTTTTTCCATGTTCAGGGATTTTATAATAAGCCTTATCTGGATAAATCAAAGGAAATCGTTGCGGAAAAATACGGTGATACATATGTTTTACTCGGAGATGATATTCGCTTTAATACCGAGTACCGTGGTCTTTATAATCACCCCAATGACGCGGGTATGAAGGCAATTGCGGACTGCTTGTGGGAGAAAATCAGGCAAACGGTTGAAGAATACCGTTAAGGAGGAAAAATGAAAAGAATAATTTTGACTTTTGTTCTTTTGTTGGCTTTTTCCTTGCTTTTTGTCTCATGCGATGACACGGCAGATGCACCTGTTTTAACTCCCGATAATGACGGGTTTTATACAAAAGGAACTGTCACGGGTGAATTTTCTTGGTCACTTGATGAATCGGGTGTTCTTAAGATAACAATGGAAGAGGGAAACAAGGCAAAGCAGTTTGATGCTTCAAATGCCGAATATCTTCTTGCCATTGAGCCGCTTCGCGATAAGGTTACTCATATTGAGATCGAGCGATTTGCGGGAAAAATCGTATATAGCGGTGACCGAGCAAATGAGGCAGTCGGAAGTGCTGAGAGAAATCTTTGTGCCTTGATGCCGAATCTTTTGAGCGTTCATTTTGTGGGTGATAAGCAAAATTTCTGGGTAGAGGAAAACAATGCGGAAACAAGCGGGCTTTTCTATGGCTCATCTTCACTTAAAACAGTATGGTTCGGTGATAACAAACAAGAAAATGTGATCGACCTTTCGGGTGTTGGATACGGTACTCCCTCAAACAGAGATAACTATTTTTCAGAATCACTTTTTTGCGGATGTTCTTCTATAGAAAAAGTTATTTTTCCAAGGCAGATAAAAAGAATAACCGAATTTACTTTTGAGGGATGTTCATCTCTCAAGGAAATATCGCTTGGAATAGGCATCGAAAAAATTGGAAAAGAAGCTTTTGCGGATTGTGAGGCGCTTGTTAGTATCATATTCAATTCCACGGGCTTTGAGGTGGGAGAGAATGCTTTTCCCGATAATGAGGATCTCATTATAAGCGTTAAAAACGAGGATGACAGAGCTGCAATTGAAAAGGTTTGCAGTTTTACAAAAACAGAGTTTTATGTTCCTCTTGACGATTATTGGATAGAGCATATTGATGCTCAGCTTGAAACACTTCCCGAGGGCAGATCATTTATTGCAATTACAGATACCCATTACAGCAGCGGCGGCGGAAATGTAGGAAAATCTGCGGCGCTTATGGATTATGTAAGAGAAAAAACAGGAATAAAAAAGGTCATTCATCTTGGCGACCCTCACCATAGTGAAAAAACATATGCTGAAGCTCTTGAGCAGCTAAAGCGTTCAATGGAGACAAAATTCTTTGATTTCTTCGGTGAGGACGGAATGTATGCCATAGGCAATCATGATTCAAATCTCACAGCTTCCAGAAACTCAAGGGATGAAGATGCATCAACATACGATATGGATATTCTCCTTAGTGACAAGGATATTTACGAAGCTACCTTTGCTCATATCGAGGAAGGGGGTAAGAAGAACGGAAATGTTGTCTATGATGAGGTTTTGCTTGATATAATTGAAGAAAACAGAAGCGAGATAACCGATTTTGTTCTCAATAATGTTGCTCCCGAGGATGCGGAAGCATATAACAAGCTTTTTGGAAATGTAAGCTATACTGCTGATGAAATGTACGAAAATCTCGTATGTTGGGCGAAGATGCATTATGCTTATTATGACCATGATAGCAAGATCTGCTATATCGTTCTCAACACAGGCGCGCTTACGGTTACAGACTTTGCAATTCTCAACCGTGAGCTTTGGAAATTCCATCCCTCACAGTATGAATTCCTTGGCAAAATGTTTAGCGAGATATCCGAGAAGTATTCGGATTATGATGTTGTGGTGGCAGGGCATATGCTCTATGATAAAAGCACTCCAAATCAAACATATCATAAGGACCTTTTCAGTATGCTCAGTGCATTTGAGGGCGGTACATCGGTAAGTTTCTCAGCAAGCGGAAACAATGCGTTCTCAGGTAAGCTTTTCGGCTGTGAAAACGGTGAAAAATCAAGAATTATGAACTATGATTTTTCGGGAAATAAATTTGAGGGTGAGGTTTTCTGCATAACAGGACACCGTCATCTTGATCTTGATCTTGTCTCCCAGACAAAGAACGGAGAATATTATATGAGCGTTCCATATGATGAGGTTGGAGATGATCTCAGCGACAATGCTATTCAGCTTATTCTTTTGAATCAAGATAATGCTTCTGAGAATAACGGTGAATCCGAGCCTGATGCAGAAAAGCCGGTTAAGGGAACGATCACCGAGCAGAGCTTTACCATTTTCACCATCACCGATGATAACACCCTTGTTGCAACGAGAATTGGCGCAAATAGCGGACAAAAACAAAAAATATATAATCTTGGGTGAAAAACATGACCGCATCAATGCTTATATGGCATTGATGCGGTTGTTTTGTTATTCAAACAGTAATTTATCGGTGAGTGAAAACGAAATTTGTAGGGGAGATCATTGATCGCCCGTCTCATAAACAGCTCAAAATATCGTTATTTTACGCCGTTTGTTTTTTCGGGCGATCAATGATCTCCCCTACAAATTTCGTTTTCACTCACCGTTAAATTACTGTTTAACGGAGAAAAAAAGAGGCTGAATTAACAGCCTCTTTAGTTATATTACTTTCTTTCCTTGATCTCGCTTGTGATCTTTGCGATGAAGTCATCGAGGGACATTGTTTCTGTTGCACCGGTATCACGGTTACGAACGGAAATATTGCCTTCCTCTGCTTCTTTCTGACCGATGATGAGCATATAGGGAACACGGTCGATGACCTGTGCCTCACGGATCATATAGCCGATCTTCTCATTTCTGTTATCAAGCTCGCAGCGAACCTTTGCCGCACGGAGAGCCTCATAGACTTTTTCACCGTATTCCGCACACTTTTCGGAAACAAGAAGAACCTTTGCCTGAACGGGAGCAAGCCATGTGGGGAACTTACCTGCAAAATGCTCGGTAAGAACACCGATGAAGCGCTCGATCGAGCCAAAGCAAACTCTGTGGATCATGATGGGTCTTTGTTTTTCGCCCTTGTCGTCTGTATATTCAAGCTCAAAGTTGATGGGCATCTGGAAGTCAAGCTGGATTGTGCCGCACTGCCATGTTCTGCCGATAGAGTCCTCAAGATGGAAGTCTATCTTCGGTCCGTAGAATGCGCCGTCGCCTTCGTTAATGGTGTAGGGAAGACCGAGCTTTTCAAGTGCGTTCTTAAGACCGTTTGTTGCTGCTTCCCAATCCTCGTCGCTACCCATGCTGTCCTCGGGACGGGTAGAAAGCTCAACGCTGTATTTGAAGCCGAATTTTTCATAGACCTCATTGATAAGGTGAACAACACTGACAATCTCGTCTGTGATCTGCTCTCGTGTCATAAAGATATGAGCATCGTCCTGTGTGAAGCAACGAACACGGAAAAGACCGTGGAGCGCACCCTTAAGCTCATGTCTGTGAACGAGGCCAAGCTCGCCTGCTCTTATGGGAAGATCTCTGTAGGAATGGAGATCACTGCGGTAAACCATAACTCCGCCGGGGCAGTTCATAGGCTTAACGCAATATGTTTCCTCGTCGATCGTTGTTGAATACATATTGTCCTTATAATGATCCCAATGTCCGCTGGTCTCCCAGAGGTGACGGTTCATAATAAGGGGAGTCTGGATTTCAACATAGTTCTCTCTTGTATGGATCTCTCTCCAATAGTCGATGAGGGTATTTTTGATAAGCATACCCTTGGGAAGGAAGAAGGGGAAGCCGGGAGCCTCTTCGCTGAACATGAAGAGCTTCATTTCCTTACCGATCTTTCTGTGGTCACGCTTTTCAGCCTCCTCAAGGAGCTTCAGATATTCATCAAGCTCTGCCTGGCTTGGGAATGCGATACCCTTGATACGGGTAAGCATCTTGTTATTCTTGTCATTCTTCCAATATGCGCCCGACTGATCCATAACCTTGAAAGCCTTCAGTGCTTTTGTATAGCAGATATGAGGGCCAACACACATATCAATATAATCGCCCTGCTGGTAGAATGTGATGGTTGCATCCTCGGGGAGATCTCCAATATGCTCGACCTTATAGATCTCGCCTCTCTCTTCCATGAGCTTGATAGCTTCCTCGCGGGGAAGAGCAAAGGGCTTGATCGGAAGATTTTCCTTTGTGATCTTCTTCATTTCCTTTTCGATGTTCTGAAGATCCTCTTCTGTGAGCTTTGTTTCGCCCAGATCTACATCATAGTAGAAGCCTTTTTCATTTGCGGGGCCGTAAGCGAACTTTGCTTCGGGGTAAAGGCGGCTTATAGCTTGTGCCATAATGTGTGCGGCACTGTGGCGAAGTATATGAAGCTCTTCTTCGGGAGCGCATTCAGCCACATGACCGTCGTTGTAAATGACTTTCATCTTTTTTTCTCCTTTGATTTATGATAAATTTTAATAAACATATAAAAAGCACCCAATGCGGCAAAAAATACCGACAAGGGTGCATATACACGGTTCCACCTTGATCTTTAACTCAAAATCCTTTAACGCAGGAATACGACAATGCTTTTCAAAAAAATGATTTTACGCATTGCGGCTCGGGAACGGTTTTCGGCAAAGCTCCGTAAGGGACTCACAGCATTTGTCCCTCTCTCTGAACGGTTTTCTTTGATTACTCTTTCTTTCAAAGCCTTTAACGGTATAATTATATCATCATTTTACCTTCTTGTCAAGGCTTTTTTTATATTGTGGTGAAACAATTTTCACCATTAAAGCTCGATACATTTTTCGGGTGATTTTTCGGAAACGAAGACGCCGTCGCGTATCTTCATGACCTCAAGGGTCTCCTCTCCCGAAAAATCGCTTTTTCCGGTTTCAAAAAATGTAAGTATTTTTTCCATAAGTGTTCCGAAAAAATTTGATTGGATTTCTTCAGAAAATGTATCCTTGCAGTTTGACATTTCAGCAATGAAAGGAGAGCCATTATAAGCAAAGGTCATACTTGCTTCTCTTTGGTCGGGATATTTTAGGCTGAAAACAGCATTGTCTTCAGTTTCCTTTGCGGTGATGTGAGTGGCACCGATTCCGAGCTTGTGAACGACCATCTCAACTTGATGAATGATATATTCACATAAATTGCTACCACCTCCGACAGTCTTTATTCTGTTGCAATTTTCGCATTTTTCAAGCTCACTTGCATATCGCAGAGCTGATGTGCTGAAAAAGGGGGTATTATACCTTTCGGCAAGTGCAAAGATATCCTTTGCTTCATCAAGGCAAGGTGCAAAGGTCTTGTCTATATATGTTCTCTTGCCGTATTTCAGTACGGTCTTTGCATATTGAAGGTGTTTTTCTGGGTCTGAAGGCGCAAGAACGATGATAACATCGCTTTTTTCGCAAAGCTCTTCGAGGGTATCGCATTTTTTTGCACCGAACTTTTCACACCATTCTTCTGTGGTAACACCGTCTATGGGCGAAATACGTTCCTCTGCCCATGCATAGCATACTTTATAATCAAATCCGAGCTTTTGGCAAACCTCCTCTATCCAAGCGGGATAGTTATTTGCATGCCATTCGCTTATATAATAGTCAACAAAGCCTATTTTTTTCACATCAAACCTCGATTTCGCGGCGAAGCTCTGCGGACTTATAGAGTGAATCAAGCAGCTTTGCGCTTTCGAGAACATTCTCTATATGGTTACGGTTCTTTTCGCCTGTTTCTACAGAATGGATAAAATCCTCATCCTCGCGCAGATACATATTGGGAATATCATATTCAGGATTCTCTGTTTCAAGGGTTTCACCGCTGCAAAATTCAAAAAAATTTCCGTAATTGAGCCTTGCGCCCCCCTTGTCTCCAAGGAAATCAACAAACATTTCGTCTTTGTCAAGATTTTGTGCCCATGCACCGTTGAAGGAAATGCTTGCTTTGTCAGTTCTTATATATCCTGTGATGAAATCGTCAACATCGTTGACACCGTTTTCGATATCCTTTGTGTCCTCTGCCCACATTCCGTGATATTTATAGGACTTCATATCCTTTGCCATCTCGCAATATGTATCGCAGGTCAGGCTTTTAAGCTTCGCGCCGCCGAGAATATAGAGGATAAGATCGAAGAAATGAACGCCCCAATCTATAAGCACACCACCGCCGGACTGAGCTTTTGTTGTAAATGCACCGCCAAGGCCGGGAATAGAACGGAATGAACGGAATGAGCAGTAAACATGATAGAGATTGCCGAATTTACCTGTACGGTACATTTCCTCAAGCTTTTCAACCGATTTGTGGTAACGGTTACAAACACCAATGTTAAGAATTCTGTTCTGTTTTTTTGCTTCCTCTGCCATTTCGTTTGAGAGCTGATAATTAACAGTAATAGGCTTTTCGCACATTACGTGCTTACCTGCACGAAGTGAATCCATGGTAACTGTATAGTGTGCATAGTTTGGTGTGAGCACGAATACAGCCTCGACCTCCGGGTCATCCAGTGCAATTTTATAATCGGTAATGACCTGTTCAATTGCAGGATATTTTTCCTTCATTGCCTCTGCCTTTTCGGGAATAAGATCACAGGCATATTTAATTCTGACATTTTCGAGTGTTGTAAGTGCGGGAAAATGGGCATTCTGAGCGATTCTTCCGCAACCTATAATTGCAATTGCTGTTTTTTTCATAATGGTTTTAAACCTCCGATATTTTTTATTTAATTATAGCATCAAATCAAAACAAATAAAATGTCATATTTTTGCATAAAATTTAGCATTTTTTTGTTTTTTTATCAAAAGGCTGTTTTATATCTTAAAAATATTTGATATTTTATTGACATTCGTATTTAAAAGCAATATAATTGTATATAGAAATGAGGTTGATCACAAATGAAAGATAAAAACAAATCCTATGAGATGCGATATCATTTGGATAAGTCTTTTTTGGATAGTCCGAGAAGCTATGGGGACATTTCACTTGTTCAAATCGGAAGGATGCATTGCTCAGAGCATACTGTTATAAATGAACATTTGCACAGAAATTGGTTTGAGTTAACGATAATTACCGATGGAAAGGGAAGAGTAAAAACTAATCATAAATCTGTTTCTGTTTGTCGTGGACAGATATATCTTTCTTTTCCCGGTGATCTGCACGGTATTGAATCGGATTCTGATCTTCCTTTGAAATTTGATTTTTTTTCATTTGAAGCGAAAGATGAGATGATAAAAGATGAGCTTGAGGCAATAATGCAAAATTGCATAGACGCTGAAAGCCGAATAATTTCCGATGACAGGATAAATTATCTTGTAAGTAACGCTATTGCTGAGATAAGCGGAAGTGAAAGATTTTCGGATATTATTTTGGAGACGATATTCAAACAGGTCGTTTTTTATCTGATAAGAGGATTTCGCTCTGTATCGTCCGTGTCTTACACCGGTACTAACGTAGGCAGAGCAGATGAGCTTTGCTACAGAATTATGAATTATATAGACACACATATATATACGATAAAGGGACTTGGGGAGCTTTCAGATACACTGAATTATAATTACAGCTATCTTTCGGATCTTTTTCATGAAATTACAGGTGATACCTTGAAGGATTATTATCGACGGTGCAGACTTGAAAGGGCAAAGATTCTTTTGCTTGAAAAAAATTTGCGTGTGGGTGAAATTGCGGAGCTGATGGGGTATTCCTCGATCTATACCTTCAGTCGCGCTTTTAAGGCTGAATACGGTGTGTGTCCATCATTTCTTTTAAAAAAGGAGATTTAAAACGGTAAGTAAATAGGCAAAAGGGATTGAAAAATTCAATCCCTTTTGAACTATATTCTTAATTATAGAAGATCTGCAAGATCATAGATGAGCTTTTCTGTCTTTTCCCATCCGAGGCACGGGTCGGTGATGGACTTGCCCCAAACCTCATTTTCGCCGATCTTCTGGCAACCGTCCTCAAGATAGCTTTCGATCATAAGACCCTTGACCAGTTTCTTTACATCATCGGAATGACGGCAGCTGTGGAGAATCTCCTTTGCGATTCTGGGCTGCTGATCATATTTTTTGCCCGAGTTTGCGTGGTTTGTATCAACTATAACTGCGGGATTCTGAAGTCCGCTCTTCGCATATATCTCGCTGAGCTTTATAAGATCCTCATAATGGTAGTTAGGAAGTGACTGACCGTGATCGTTAACATATCCACGGAGAATTGCGTGAGCATAGGGATTTCCCTGGCTCTGAACCTCCCATCCACGATAGAGGAAAACATGAGAATGCTGAGCGGCGGTGATCGAATTCATCATAACCGAGAGGTCTCCCGCTGTTGGGTTCTTCATACCAACGGGAATATCAAGACCGCTGGCTGTAAGTCTGTGCTGCTGATTTTCAACAGAGCGTGCTCCGATTGCGCTGTAGCCAAGCACATCGGAAAGGTAACGGTGGTTTTCGGGGTAGAGCATTTCATCCGCACAAGCGAAGCCTGTTTCGGAAAGGGCACGCATATGAAGCTTTCTTATGGAGATAAGACCCTTGAGAATGTCGGGTGCCGAATTGGGATCGGGTTGATGAAGCATTCCCTTATAACCGTCGCCTGTGGTTCTTGGCTTGTTCGTATATATTCTCGGAACGATCATGATCTTTTCTGCAACTTTATCCTGAACATCTCTGAGACGAGAGATATATTCGATAACAGAATCCTCTTTATCTGCAGAACAAGGACCGATTATAAGAAGAAAACGGTCGCTTCTTCCTGCAAAAATGTCCTTCATATCGTTAACGCATTTTTCTCTCAGCGCTGCAAGCTCGCTTGAAACGGGGAACTGCTCCTTTATTTCCTTCGGAATGGGTAACTTTCTGTAAAATTGCATATTCATGGTTTATATACCTTCTTTCTTTGATATTCCTTTTTAATTTTGTGCGGGTTTGTCGAAAAGTCCGCGGCGTGATGTTGAGAGCCTCATTTTTTCTCTCATACCTTCTTCATCGCCCTCTGACAGCATATTTCTGAAAAGCTCAAATTCCTTTGCAAAGGCATCCATTTGGGAGAGCAGTGCTTCCTTATTACAAAGGAAAAGCTCTGACCACATTCGGTCATTGATCTTTGCAATTCTTGTAAGATCTCGGAAGGAGTCACCTGTATATTTTTCAAGTCCCTCCTTTGTATTGCTTGTCATCAGTGTTACTGCGATAACATGAGTAAGCTGCGAGAGAAATGCGATCATTGAATCATGATCCTCGGGGGAAAGCTCGCTGATTTTTGCAAATCCCAGCTCCTCGCCAAGGCTTTTACAAAATTCGATGGCTTCTTTTGTGTTCTTTTCGGTTGGAGTTACGATGAAGTTAGCTCCTTTGAAGACCATATCATCACTATATTCGATTCCGCTCCGCTCTCTACCAGCCATGGGGTGGGAAGCGATAAATTCAACATCCCTGCGAAGGAAGCTCTGAACCTCGTTTACGATTCCGCCCTTGACACCGGTAACATCATTGAGTATTGCACCGGGCTTCATATGTTTTTGATATTCCTTTACCCAATCAATAAATGCCTGTGGGTAAAGGGCGACCACGATAAGGTCTGCCTCGCTAATAAGATCGGGATCGGGGAAGGGGCTTCCGCCGATAACCATATCATGCTCAAGCGCATAGTCGATATCCGATTGCTTTCTCGTTATACACTTGACCTTATAGCCCTTTTTTGAAAGAGCTTTTGCATAGCCGCCTCCGATAACACCGAGACCGACTATCAGTATTTTTGTGTCCTTATTAAGTATCAATTTTTTCTACTCCTATTCCGAGTGAGGATATTTTTTCGAAGAAATCAGGGAAGCTCTTTGTCACCGCCTCGGCACCCTCAATTTCACCGCCGGTAATTGTAAGAAGAACGGCAAGTGACATTACTATTCTGTGGTCATTGTGACCGAATAGCGGCTCTGTGGGCTTGCGAAATTCCGAAGGATAGATGACAACGCTGTCGTCATTTACCGTAACAGATACTCCGAATTTTCGAAGCTCCTCTGCCATAACGCTTGCTCTGTCCGATTCTTTTATCTTGAGGCGCCGTGTTCCGCTGAAAATTCCGCCGAATTTTGCTGCAGAAAGAGCAAACATGATAGGTCCCAGATCGGGACAGTCACCTATATGAATTGACGGAGAGCCTTTTGCGATCATCTCAAAATATCTGGGATAAACGCTGTCACCCTGAATACTGTTCTCAAAAAGTCCTTCGGTTTTAACATCCCCTCCGAGAATATTGAGGGCATCAAGAAAAGCTGCATTTGAATAATCTCCCTCAACCACTGCCTCACATTCCTTATATCTTTGAGATCCGCCGACGAACAGGGTGTGGTCGTCCTTCCATTCAGCCTTTACGCCAAATGTTGCAAGGGCAGAGAGTGTAAGCTCGATATATGAACGGCTCTCGATTGGAGGAATTATGCTTATTGTGCTGTCTCCCTCGCACATTGGGAGTGCAAAGAGCAGACCGCTTATAAACTGGCTGCTGATATTGCCGACAACGGTATAATTGCCGGATGTCAGCTTGCCTTTGGCAACTATGCTGTTGCCATCCTGGATAAAGAGCATTCCGCCATCATCGCAGAGCTTTTTATAGACATCCATTGGGCGTTTCATCAGAGTTTCGCTTCCTCTGAACATAACAGTGTTTCCCGAAAGCAGGGCAGGGGGGATAAAAAATCTGACGGTGCTTCCGCTTTCACGGCAATTAAGTGCTTCGGAAGGTGCAGCTTTTGTAAAATCCACGCCTCTGATCTTTATAGTTTCGCCGTCTTCTATTCTTTGGTACTTCGCCCCCATTGCAGAGAGACAGTCAAGAGTTGCGGAAACATCCTCACTCTCCGATATTCCGTGGATGATGCTTTCTACCTCGCACATTCCGGCACAAATAAGAAGTCTGTGTGCCATGCTCTTTGAGGGGGGAGCTTTTACTGCTCCCGTTGCTTTTGACGGTGTTATAATAACTTTCATTCATCAATCTCCTTTCGGAGATAGGCGGAGAGATCGTCGATGGCATGGAGATATCCCATGACACCCTCTCCTGTTATCGTTTTTATGCAAGCTTCTCTTATATAGCTGATCTGTCTGAATGCTTCTCTTGTTTCAACTGCCGAAATATGTATCTCAACTGTTGGAAGAGAAGTTGATTTGACCGCATCGAGAAGTGCAATGCTTGTGTGTGTATAGGCCCCCGGATTTATGACTATGCCGTCAGCTCCCATAAAGTAGGCTTCCTGTATTTTATCAACCAGATCACCCTCGTGATTTGACTGATAAAGCACGGCTTCAATTCCTTTTTTCTCGCAATGCTCATTTATCATATTGCAAAGCTCTGAATAGTCTGTCTTTCCATAGTGTCCCGGCTCTCTTATGCCGAGCATATTGAGGTTCGGTCCGTTGATTATATAAAATTTCATCAAAAATGCTCCTTAATTATTTCTTCTGCAATTTTTTCGGGGAGATTATCGCAATCTATTCTTATATCGCTTACAGTTTTGTAAAGCTCATAACGCTCTTCGTAACGCTTTTTTATGGCTTCCGCTGTGCTTGCAAGTGGTCTGTCATCGGTGGGCATCAGATCCATGAGAGGTCTGTCAAGGAAAAACAGCTTTCCGTTTTGCTTTAAGGCTCTCACATTGTTTTCTCTGAGGATCGCACCGCCTCCCGTTGCGATCACAGCCCCGCTTATAGACAGGACTTTTTCTCTGATTATTTCTTCCTCTATATCTCGGAAGACCTTTTCACCCTGATTTGCAAAAATATCGGAAATTTCTGTTCCCGTTTGCTCGATGATGAGGCTGTCCGTGTCGATAAAAGGTCTGCCAAGCTCTTTTGCGAGAAGAGCGCCGACTGTGCTTTTTCCGCTTCCCGGCATTCCGCAAAGAACGATATTTTCTTTTTCGGAAAGTACCTTTTTATATACCTTTTCGGTGTCCTTTTCTGAATATTTCGTGTCAATGAAGATCTCGGAAGCTCTCACAGCCTGCGCTACAAGCATAAAAAGACCGCCCTCGGCGCAGATGCCTCTTTTTTTCGCCTCACTTACAAGAAGAGTACGAAGTGGATTATAAACTGCATCAACAACACCCTTGACGCATGGCAATCTGTCAAGATCAATTGGCATTTCGTGGGGATGTGGGAACATTCCGCAGGGAGTTGTGTTGATGATTATCTCCGTGTTTTCATGGTTAAGGTAAAGCTCCTCATAGGTGCAGGCTCCTTCCTTTGCGCTTCTACTGATTTTTATAATTTCGGAAGCTCCCATGTCCTTTGCAACAGCGTAGGCGGTTTTGCTTGTTCCGCCGCTTCCGAGAACTGCCACCTTTTTGCCCGAGAGCTCAAGCCCCATTCTTTTTATAAGCGCACTCATGCCAAAGTGGTCGGTATTATAGCCGTAAAGCTTTCCGTCACGGTTGACGATCGTGTTTACGGCTCCGATCTCTTTTGCTGTGTCCGAAACATAATAAAGATGCGGAATGACCATCTCTTTATATGGAATCGTAACATTTATTGCGAGAAAATCATGCTTTTCCATGAAAATGTCAAGATGATTTCTTTCAACCTCGCATATTTCATATTCATAGGGAGCAAGGGCATTATGTATCTCCTTTGAGAAGGAGTGCCCGAGATGCTCACCGATACATCCGTATTTCATTTTTACCTCTTATGAAAGAAAATCTGTGCCGAATCTGCCTGCAAGAAGATCGCAGAGAACCATTGCCACAACAGCATCCACAACAGGGGCAGCTCTGTGAACGATGCAAGGGTCGTGTCTTCCCTCTATCTTAAGGGAAGCATTTTCCTTTGTTTTCATATTGACGCTTTCCTGCTCCTTGAAAATTGAAGGGGTGGGCTTTATGGCAAGACGGAAGATGATCGGCATTCCGTTTGTGATCCCACCGTTGATTCCGCCATTGTTGTTTGTTTTTGTATATATTTTTTCACCGTCGGTTTCAAAGGCATCGTTTGCCTCGCTTCCCCTCATTTCGGAAAAACCGAAGCCTGCACCGAATTCCACGCCCTTAACTGCCGGAATCGAAAAAAGTGCATGAGAAAGAATGCTTTCGACGCTGTCGAACCAAGGCTCACCGATGCCGCCGGGCATTCCGATGACTGCACATTCAAGAATACCGCCAACGCTATCGCCATCAAGTGCTGCCTTTTCAGCTTCCTCTCGCATTATTTCTTCCGATGCTTCGCAAAGAACGGGAAAGATGCTTTCCGAGAGAGCCTTGATATCATCCTCAAGGCAAGAAAAATCACGGTCTTTTTTGCCTGCGATGGATTTTATATGAGTTCCGATGTAAATGCCTTTTTTCTTAAGAACGCTTTGTGCGATCGCACCGGCTGCAACGATGGGAGCTGTAAGCCTTCCCGAAAAATGACCGCCTCCTCGGTAGTCTTGGAAGCCGTGGTATTTACATTCTGCCGCAAAATCTGCGTGACCGGGGCGGGGAATTTCTGCAAGTGAGCTGTAGTCACCGCTTTTTTTGCTTGTGTTTGGTATGAGGATACATATCGGTGTTCCGGTGGACTTACCCTCAAAAACACCGCTAACTATGCGGTATTCGTCTTTTTCCTGTCTTGCTGTTGATATCTTTCCATGTGGTCTGCGACGCATAAGCTGTAGCTTTATATATTCTTCGTCGATCTCAACTCCGGGAGCAAGTCCGTCGATGATTATTCCTATCTCCTCTCCGTGGCTTTCACCAAAGAGCGTATATGAGATGCTGTTTCCGAATGTATTTTTCATTATTACCTCTCAATATATGGGGAAAAACGCTCACGCATGAGGTCCTTCCATTCTTCAATGGGCATTTTTTTGAATTCAAAGCTGCCTGCCTCATCGGAAAATACTGCTGAAATGCTTCCGCCGTCTCTCTTTTTATCATGTGTTGCAACTCTGAGCATTTCTTCAAGGTCACCGTTTACCTTTGTGGGGAGATCAAGAGATTTGAGAATTTCGATAAGATCGCATCGAAGTGAATCCGAGCACATAGGTATCATTCCCAGTGCAACGCATTCACCGTGGTAAAGCTCACGCATTCCCGAAGCACCTTCGATGCCGTGTCCCAAAGTGTGACCGAAATTCAGCACCTTGCGCAGACCCAGCTCTTTTTCATCCTGCTCAACAACATTGATCTTCACAAGAAGCGAGCGGCGAATTACCTCTACGATATCATCCTCGGCTTTTCTGCTTTTGAAAATTTCAAAAAGCTCTTTGTCGCTTGTTATTGCCATTTTCAGCGATTCCGCAAGCCCTGCTGAAATCTGACGGTGGGGAAGAGTTGAAAGAACATTGGGATCAATAAGCACTTTTTTTGGCTGATAGAATGTTCCGACTATATTTTTGACGCTGTCAAGGTTGACAGCAACCTTTCCTCCAACCGATGAATCCACCTGTGAAAGAAGCGTTGTGGGGATATTGTAAAAATCAATTCCTCTCATAAATGAAGCGGCGGCAAATCCCGTAAGATCGCCAACAACTCCTCCACCTACGGCAACAGCACAGTCGCTTCTGGTAAATTCTTTATCAAGCATCTTGCGGCAAAGCATTTCGAGCATAGCGAAGGATTTGCTTCCCTCGCCCTCGGGAACTGTGACGATATATCCGTTTTTGCATTTTTCTGCAACCGCTTCCGCATACTCCCTCGGAACGCCCGAATCTGTGACGATGAGAACCTTTCGATCAAGCTTCAGATGCTCATCTGCTCTCGAAAGAACTCCTCGCTCTATTATGATATCATAGCCTTTTTCGGCAAGATTCACTCTAAGCTTCATATCAGTTTTGCTCCTGTTTTGTAAATGTTCCTGCCATTTTCAGTCGATCACAGCAGGCTGAAAGTCCTCTGAGCATTTCTTTTCCTTCTTCTGTATGGACATTTCCTTCAACTTCGATATAGAAATAATACTGCCAGAGAAGCTCTTTCATGGGACGGCTTCTGAGAGTTCTCATATTGAAGCCGTATGCACCGATAATGTCAAGTGCCTTTGCAAGAGAGCCTGCCTCGTGCTTGACCGTGAAGAGAAGCACCGAGTAGACATCCATTTTCTTTGATGTCGGTATATTTTCCGATCTTGAAAGAACTGCAAATCTTGTGGTATTGCTGCGGCTTGCGTTTATGTTTCTTGCAAGGACCTTAAGACCGAAGATATCTGCCGCCTCCTCGCTTGCAATTGCAGCAAATGATTTATCACACTTCTCCGCAATATGCTTTGCGGCAAGTGCAGTATTTGTAAATTCATGTGGGGTCAGTGAATTTGTTCTCAGGTATTCTGCGCATTGAGCAAGAGCCTGAGGATGGCTGACAACATCCTTTATATCCGAAAGCTCTGCATCCGCAGTTCCCAGAAGGTCATGGGATACTGCCAGCTCAAGCATACTGTTCACATAAAGGCTTCCGGAGAAGAGCAGGTCGGTCACCTGTCCCACCTCTCCGTTATAGCTGTTTTCAACGGGGAGAACAGCCGCATCGCAATCCCCCCTCACAACTGCTTCATAGACGCTTGCAAAATCGGGATAAGCAACGCTGATGGCGGTAGGAAACATCTTTTTTGTTGCAATATGAGCAAAAGCTCCCTCTGTTCCGCAGTATGCAACCTTCATCCCTTCAATAAGGCGGGATTGATACTGCTTTGAAACCTTCATGGTGTCTTTCAAAAAATTGACATAGTATTCACGAAGAACCGTGTCCTCGATTCTCATTGATCCGTTTTTGATGATCTCATCTTCTCTGCCCGAATCGAGAATCGGCAGACCGTTTTCTTTTTTATATTCCGCCACCATTTCGGCAGCTCTCATTCGTCTTTCAAAGAGCTTTGCCATCTCGGTGTCAACCTCGTTTATAATTTGTCTTGCTTTTTCGAGTCCGTTCATTTTATTCACCTTTTCTGTAATGCTCCGCAAGTGCTTTGAATGCGGGCAGTGATCTTTCTATTTGTTCTTTCTTTACGCAATATGATATTCTGATATAGCCTTCCACTCCGAAGCTGTCGCTTGGAACGAGAAGAAGCTCATATTCTTTGGCTTTTTCGCAAAACTTTTTCGCATCAGAGATCGGGGATTTTACGAAAAGATAAAATGCTCCATCTGGCTTTGTCACGCTGAATCCGTATTCAGCGAGAGCAGAGCAAAGGATATCACGGTTTTCTTCATATGCCGAGACATCCGATGTTTTTCCGAGAAGAGATGCCATCATATATTGAAAAAGACTTGTTGCACAAACAAATCCAAGTGCCCGTCCCGCTCCGCAAAGTGCAAGATATAGCTTTTGAGCATCTTTTGTTCTCGGACTTACCGAGACATATCCGATCCTCTCACCGGGGAGCGAGAGGGATTTGCTCAGTGAGTAGCAGACAACCGTATTTTCGTAGTAATTGGGAATATAAGAAACAAAGCAATCTCCGTATACCAGCTCTCTGTATGGCTCATCTGCGATAAGGTATATGGGGTGTCCGATGCTTTCGGATGCTTTGCTTAGCAGCTTCGACAGCCCTATGATATCCTCCTCGGGATAAACAACACCTGTCGGATTATTGGGGGAATTTATGATTATTGCGGCGGTTTTTTCATTAATTGCATCCTCGATGAGATCAAGATCGGGACGCATACTTCCGCTTTTGCAGGGAACAGTCACAAGAGAAGCTCCCGTTCTTTCAACAAAAACACGGTATTCGGGGAAAAAAGGAGCAAGTGCAAGCACTTCATCGCCCTTATTGAGAATTGCGGTGAGAGTGCAAGTGAGAGCTGCCGCTGCCCCCGATGTAAGATAGATAAGATCGGGAGATGAAACGGGAGTGTTTTCGCTGTTGTATTCTTTTTCTATGAACTGTGATATCTTTTTTCTAACCTCGGCATCGCCTTGAGCGGAGGTATAACCGTGAAGTGAAACAGGGTCTTTGGTTTCGAGAAGGTCACAAAGAGTTTCTTTTACGCATAGGGGAGCAGGTACGCTTGGATTGCCAAGGCTGAAATCAAAAACATTTTCATCACCGATTTCAGCTTTTCTTGCTTTGCCATATTCAAATATCTCTCGTATAACCGATCTGGCAGAGCCAAGACCGTACATTTTTTCGTTCATAGTGGCGTCTCCTTTTTTGAAAAAGTTAACACTGTTAACATGATGTAGGTATTATACACCTTTTTTTGAAAAAAGTCAATAGAAATTCAAGAAAAAACTTGATTTTTCGGGAATTTTATGTTAAAATAACAGTGTTAATCAATCTTTGGAGGTGTTTTATATGAAAAGTGCTAATTTTGATGAGGGTATTCGTGAACGGCTGTTAATTGCCGGCATAAAGGAGATCGAACTTCACGGGCTTAATGATTTTTCCCTGCGCAGAGTTGCATCCATGTGTGAGGTGTCCTGCGCCGCTCCCTACCGACATTTCAAGAACAAGGACGAGCTTGTTCTTTCCATCATTTCATATATAAACTCCAGATGGGATATGATGTGTGAGCAGATCGAAAAGGCATTTGATGGGGATATCGGTAGGCAGATAGTGGAGTCGTGCATTGCCAATGTGCGCTTTCTCATAGCAAATCCCAATTATCTTTCGATAATGCTTCCCATCGGCAGCGGAATGACCGATGAACAGATGACAGAAAGAGAAAAAATATGGTGCAGAATAGTTTCTCTTGTAGGTAAATATGCGGATGATATGGGATATGACGATGAAAAAAAGAGCGAAATAGAGTATCTTTTAAAGACCTTGATATACGGAACGGTTGTATATCTTGAAAAAACCGATTTTTCAAATCCTGATAAAAGTATTGCTGTTATGCGTAAGGTTCTTCTTGGTATAATAGGTCAAAGCTGAGTGGCATAATGAAACGCACTTTTTCCCTTGACAACTCTGATTGTTAGTGTTATAATAGCAAAAATGTTTTATGGAGGTTTTTTATGTTTAAGGATAAAGACATAGTTTGCTTTCTCGGTGACAGTATAACCGCAGGCGGGCTTTATATGGCGGAGGTTTATCAGACTCTTCGTAAAAAATATAAGATAAAATGTTTTAATTGCGGCGTTTCGGGCGGAACTGCAAAAAAAGCAATCGAATATCTACATTCGTTTTGCTTGCACTATAATCCAAGCATCGTTATAACAATGTTCGGTATAAACGATATCGAAAGATGGCTTCTTGAGGAAAAACACAAAAATTTTCCCGGCAGAGAAGAGCTGTTGCGATCAGCGATTGATATTTATAAAGATTGCTATGAAAGGATCATCTGCGAAATAAAGACCTCGGGCGCCGAGGCTGTTATTTGCATCCCCGTTCCATATGATGAGGAGAGTGAGGGTGCAGAAGAAAACCTTCACTGTCAGCACCGTCTTGACGAATGCGGTGAATTTCTTTACAGTCTTGCAAAAAAATATGACTGCTTTGTGGTGGACTATAAAAAAGCAATGAAACCGCTTCTTTCGGAGGGGGTCATATCCCCCGACAGAGTTCATCCGACGGCGAGAGGATATCACATAATGGCCCAAACCTTTCTATATGAGGTTGGTGAGATACCGAATATCGATACCGAAACGGAATTTGAATTTGAGGCGTGGAACAAGGAAAGATTTGATGCCGAGCAAGAGCTTCACACTCTGAGATATGTTGAATACTGTGATATTTTTGAGGCTGGCTGGCTTCAAAATAAATCGCTTGAGGAAAAAAAGGCTTTGGCGCGAAAAAAATTCGATGCAATAGAAAACAAAACCACATTTGTTCCGAGAGCGTATCTTGATTATATCAAGAGAGCGGATATAATGGACAGGCTCATTGGGGATGTTATTAAAAAAACAGTATTCTGATAATGTGTTTAATGCTTTTGAAGATGGAAGCATATTGACATATTGTGCTTTTTCTGTTAAAATATATAATAATGAATTTTGGAGGTTTCAATATGAGTATTGTAAACGGAATACATCATGTGGCTTTGGCTGTTAATAATTTTGAGGAGTCATATAAATTCTATACGGAGGGGCTTGGCTTTACCCTCTATGCAAAATGGGGAGGGCCCGAAAAGACCATTGCACTTCTTGATGTGGGGAATGGCGAATATATCGAGCTTTTCTCAAACGGAACGGGAAAAGAGGAACAGGACAGCAGATATATCCATCTTGCATTTAAGGTTGACGATGTTGAGGAGGCTTATAATAAGGCAATTGCCGCAGGAGGAAAACCGCATATTCTTCCGAAAAATGTGCCTGTCAATTCTGAACCGACAAATATTATCATAAATTGTGCTTTTGTCATAGCTCCGGGTGGGGAACAGGTTGAATTTTTCAAGGCTACCGAGGTATAAAATAAAAGCAGTTGACATTAAGCGAGGTGATACCTATGGCAGATAAGGGCGGGAAAAAGATAATTGCCCAAAATAAAAAAGCATTCCATGATTATTTTGTGGATGAAAGATATGAGGCGGGAATCGTTCTTTCGGGAACAGAGGTCAAGAGCTTAAGAGCCGGTCAGGTGAATCTGAAGGACTCCTATTGCGAGGTGAAAAACGGCGAGCTTCTTGCTGTGGGCATACATATAAGCCCTTATGAGCAGGGAAACATTTTCAACCGTGATCCTCTCCGAGACAGAAAGCTTCTTATGCACAAGAGAGAAATTATGAAGCTTCATGGGCTTGTGGGGCAGAAAGGCTTTACGCTCGTTCCTCTTTCTCTCTATTTTTCCGGATCATATGTTAAGGTGGAGGTTGGGCTTTGCAGAGGTAAGAAGCTCTATGATAAGAGAGATTCGGATGCAAAGCGTGAAAGCGACCGCAACATCGAGAGATTTACAAAGAATAAGCATGCAGATTTCTGACAATAAGGGCGAAGCCAAGATCGCTTCGCCCTTTTGCTTTATATTTATAAACAGTAATTTATCGAACAGGCGGAGACGGTGAAATTATACCCCAATGCTGTCGCATTGCCCTATGGGTTCGACTCCACTGCGTTCCGCTCGTTTTTGACTGCTGTGAGATTATCATCCTTTAGCGCACGTAGATTCTTCGCTACGCTCAGAATGACTCGAGAGTAAATTGATGCTAAGTTTTTCTACATGAAATTTCCGTAAAATTTCCGTAGAAACACAGATAAACAGCAATAAAAATTACCTTTTTCGAAGTTTTGATCGACCTTTTTTAAAAGGTCGCGCGAGCCGACGGCGGCGTCGGTCG
>JAFXAN010000052.1 GCA_017517035.1 Clostridia bacterium | reverse complement strand
TTTCTACATGGAATTTATGAGAATTCTATGTAGAAAACTTGTCATCAATCTCCTCACAAGTCATCCTGAACGAAGTGAAGGATCTGGAAACGCTAAAGGATGATTTCATCACTATCAGACTGTTCGCTAAATTACTGTTTATATAAACATTTGGGGCTGTGGTATGCACAGCCCCATGATTTTTTATGCAAGCTCTGCACGAAGTGCCTCGGCAAGATCTGTTTTTTCCCAAAGAACACCCAGATCTTCTCTGCCCATATGACCATATGCCGCAGTATCACGGTAAATAGGACGGCGAAGGTCAAATTTCTTTATGATAGCCGCCGGACGGAGATCAACAAGCTTCTGTACAGCCTCGGAAATCTTATTTTCATCTGCCTTTGCAGTGCCAAAGGTGTCGATCATAACAGAAACAGGCTTTGCAACGCCGATAGCATATGCAATCTGAACCTCGCACTTATCCGCAAGCCCTGCGGCAACAACATTCTTTGCAATATATCTTGCTGCATAGGATGCGCTTCTGTCCACCTTTGTTGGATCTTTGCCCGAAAAAGCACCGCCGCCGTGACGGGAATATCCACCATATGTATCAACGATGATCTTTCTTCCCGTAAGACCGCTATCGCCCATAGGTCCGCCAACAACGAAGCGTCCTGTGGGATTCACAAGAATTTTTGTATCCTTATCCATCATACCGGAAGGTATGATAGGCTCGATAACTTGCTTTATCACATCCGCTCTTATCTGCTCGAGAGTAACAGAATCGCTGTGCTGTGAAGACACAACAACAGTGTCAACTCTTGTGGGCTTATCGTCAACATATTCGATCGTTACCTGAGTCTTTCCATCGGGACGGAGATAATCAAGCGTTCCGTTCTTTCTTACATCTGTCAGCCTCTTTGCAAGCTTATGAGCAAGAGAGATGGGGAGAGGCATAAGCTCGGGCGTTTCGTTGCAGGCATAGCCGAACATAAGTCCCTGATCTCCTGCGCCCGTATCAAATTCATCTGCTGTCTCACCGTTCTTTGCTTCAAGAGATTTGTCAACACCAAGTGCAATATCGGGAGACTGCTTATGTATTGAGCTGATAACGCTGCAGCTATCGCAGTCAAAGCCGTATTTTGCTCTGTCATAGCCAATTTCTCTGACTGTTTCTCTTACGATCTCCTGGATGTCAATAGAAGCATTTGTTGTTATTTCTCCCATAACCATAACAAGACCTGTTGTAACGCAGGTTTCACAAGCGACACGGCTCATTGGGTCTTGTTCCAGAATTGCGTCAAGCACGGAATCCGAGATCTTGTCACAAATTTTATCGGGATGTCCCTCTGTTACAGATTCGGAAGTGAAAAGTACCTTTTTCATTTTTTGATCCTTTCTTTGATCCAATCTAAAAACTCCCTCGGCGCACCGAGGGAGAATAAATCATTTTTGTTACTCATTACTCATCTCTCGGGATTTAGCACCTTGCAAAAAAGTAGGTTGCCGGGCTTCACAGGGCCAGTCCCTCCGCCACTCTTGATAAGATCAGATCAGTTATATTTATTTTTATATATTATACTACATTTTTCGCTCTTTTGCAATAGTTTTTCATAATATTTTTAACATTATCCGAAAAATCCTATTGCTCCCACGACACCAAAGGAAATTACGCTCATAATAACACCCGCTGTTAAAACTCCGAGAGCTACCCATAAAAAGGATTTCCAGAATTTCATCTTCATAAGAGCCGCAATCAGTGAGCCTGTCCATGCCCCCGTACCGGGGATAGGGATAGCAACAAACAGAAAAAGTCCCACATAGGCATATTTTTCTATCTTTCCTTTATGCTTTTCCGCTTTCGCCTCGACCCAAAGAGCTATTTTGCGAAGACACTTGATTTTTTTCATAAAATCAAGAACAGCTCTGATCAGCAGAAGAATAAAAGGAACGGGAATAAGGTTTCCTATAACACTGAGAAAGTATGTTTCAAAAAGTCCCATTCCAAGACCTGCTCCAAGCGGAATTGCTCCTCGAAGCTCGATTATTGGGATCATCGAGCAAATAAAAACACAAAGCTCCCTGCCAACTGTGTCAAACAAAAAGCTTTCTATTGCTTCAACCATTGTTTTACCTCATCAAATATGCAATATTTTTGAAACTCTCTTGTAAAGCAATAAAGTCACTGCCGAGCAAGCCACGCTTTTCAGCAGATTAAATGGCATAACGGCAAAAATTATTAATGTCTTAAGGTCGCTTATCGAAGCATTTACCGCTGTTCCCATAGCAACTATATTTTCGAGTGGAAGATGATAAAGCTCCGAGAATGTTGGAACGAGAATATAATAATTCATCGCAGCACCAACAAGAACAAGGCTGAGCGTTCCGACAGCAAGCCCGACAAGTGCATTTTTAAGCGATTTTTTATGTTTATATATAAGTGCCGCAGGAAGCACGAATGCACATCCCGTGACAAAATTTGCAAATTCACCCACAAAAGCTGTGGTAGTTCCGTCCATAAGTAAGTTCAAGAGATTTTTCAACAGCTCCATGATAACACCTGCAAGAGGGCCGAGAGCAAAGCTTCCGATAAGTATCGGGATTTCGCTGAAATCAAGCTTATAAAACGGAGGAGCGAACCAAAGCGGCAATTCAAAGAGCATCAGCACCGCCGCAACCGCGCTGAGTATTCCTATCTTAACAATATACTTTAAATTCTTATTCATATTTACCTCTTTTCTCATCCGGACTTTGAAAAATTCAACTGCAGATCTGCTATAACAATATTTATGATCTGCAAAGATTTTCATTTACCGTCGGCACAGGGATCTCACCTGTTCGGCGCAGTTTTTGCGTTTGCGGGCTAACCTTGTTTTGTTCCAAAGCACACCGCCGGTAAGGATTTTCACCTTCCTCAAAGATTATGTTATATTTTTTATAATATTCGGGAACGCCGAGGCGTATAACGTCTCGGCGTTCCCTTTTATGGCTTTTTAAGTTAATTATTTAACTTAAATTATTCGTTGATCTTGGAAACAACGCCGGAACCAACTGTTCTACCACCCTCACGGATAGCGAAACGGAGACCTTCCTCGATAGCGATAGGAGTGATAAGCTCAACGCTCATAACAACGTTATCGCCGGGACGGCACATCTCAACGTCAGCGGGAAGACCGATAACGCCTGTAACGTCTGTTGTTCTGAAGTAGAACTGAGGTCTGTAACCAGCGAAGAAGGGCTTTGAACGGCCGCCTTCCTTCTCAGTAAGAACGTAAACCTGTCCATCAAAATTTGTGTGGGGGTTAACGGAACCGGGCTTGCAGAGAACCTGTCCACGCTCGATCTCGTCCTTAGCTACACCACGGAGAAGAAGACCAACATTGTCGCCTGCCTCTGCCTGGTCAAGGAGCTTGTGGAACATCTCGACACCTGTAACAGTTGTCTGTCTTCTCTCTTCTGTAAGACCGATAAGCTCAACAACATCATTAACCTTGATTGTACCACGCTCTACACGACCTGTAGCAACTGTACCACGACCGGAGATAGAGAATACGTCCTCAACAGGGAGGAGGAAGTCAAGGTCAGCCTTACGCTCAGGAGTAGGAATGTAGGAGTCTACCTGAGACATGAGCTCAAGGATAGGAGCATACTCGGGAGAAGAAATATCTGTGCTTGCGGACTCAAGAGCATCACGAGCAGAACCGCGAACGATCGGAATATCGTCACCGGGGAAATCGTAAGAAGAGAGAAGATCACGGATCTCCATCTCAACGAGATCGAGAAGCTCATCATCGTCAACAAGGTCAGTCTTGTTCATGAATACAACGATTGCAGGAACACCAACCTGACGAGCGAGAAGAACGTGCTCACGTGTCTGCTGAAGAGGTCCATCTGTACCTGCAACAACGAGGATAGCGCCGTCCATCTGAGCAGCACCTGTGATCATGTTCTTAACGTAGTCGGCGTGGCCGGGGCAGTCAACGTGAGCATAGTGACGGTTCTCTGTCTCATACTCAACGTGACGAGTGTTGATTGTGATACCTCTTGCTCTCTCCTCGGGAGCGTTGTCGATCTGGTCATATGCCATGAACTCAACGTTACCGGCTGTGAGAGAAAGTGTCTTTGTGATAGCTGCTGTAAGAGTTGTCTTACCGTGGTCAACGTGACCGATAGTACCAATGTTTACATGGGGTTTCGTTCTTTCGAATTTTTCCTTAGCCATTGCTAAATCCTCCTAAAATTATATAATATTTTTATTTTTGCAAATAGAAATTACTTCTTTGCACGAGCTGTGATAATAGACTCCTGAATGGACTTAGGCACTTCTGCGAAGTGGCTGGGCTCCATGGAGTACTGCGCACGTCCCTGAGACTTTGAACGAAGGTCGGTTGCATAACCGAACATTTCGGAAAGCGGAACATGAGCGAGGACTTCTGTCACGCCGTTGCCGGGCTCCATTGACTGGATCGAACCACGGCGGGAGTTGAAGTCACCGATGATATCACCGAGATAATCATCGGGTGTAATGGCAACAACCTTAACGATAGGCTCTGTGAGCACGGGATCTGCAAGTCTCATAGCCTCCTTGAATGCCATTGAACCGGCAATCTTAAATGCCATTTCGGACGAGTCAACCTCGTGATAAGAACCATCGTAAAGTGTAACCTTAACGTCAACAACGTTATATCCTGCAAGAACACCGTTCTGCATTGCGCCCTGGATACCCTGGTTAACAGGCTCGATGAATTCCTTCGGAATCGCACCGCCTGTAACAGAGTTAACAAACTCGTATCCTGCACCGGGCTCATTAGGCTCGAGGGTGATCTTAACATGACCATACTGACCTGAACCACCGGACTGTCTCTTATACTTGCATTCGTGGTCAACCTTCTTGCGAACGGTCTCCTTATATGCAACCTGAGGTCTGCCGATGTTTGCCTCTACCTTAAATTCACGGAGCAGACGGTCAACGATAATCTCAAGGTGAAGCTCACCCATACCTGCGATGATTGTCTGTCCTGTTTCTTCATCGGTATAAGTTCTGAAGGTCGGGTCTTCCTCTGCGAGCTTAGCAAGAGCGATACCCATCTTCTCCTGACCTGCACGGGTCTTGGGCTCAATAGCAACGCTGATAACGGGCTCGGGGAATTCCATAGATTCGAGGATTACGGGATGTGCTTCATCGCAGAATGTATCACCTGTTGTGGTGTACTTTGTGGAAACGACAGCCGCAATGTCACCCGCATAGCAGGTATCAAGGTCGGATCTTTCGTTTGCATGCATCTGGAGAATACGTCCGAATCTCTCCTTCTTATTCTTTGAAGAGTTATAAACATTTGTACCCGTAGAAACGCTACCGGAATATACACGGAAGAAGCAGAGCTTACCAACATAAGGGTCGGTCATGATCTTGAATGCAAGAGCTGCGAAAGGCTCTGTATCAGAAGAATGTCTAACTTCCTCTTCCTCGGTATCAGGGTTAACACCCTTGATAGCCTCGATATCGGTAGGAGCGGGCATATAGTCGATAACAGCGTCAAGGAGCATCTGAACGCCCTTGTTCTTATAGGATGTTCCGCAGATTACGGGAACGATCTTGTTATCGATTGTTGCTTTACGGAGTGCTGCCTTAAGCTCGGGGACGGAGATCTCCTGACCATCGCAGTACTTCTCGAAAAGATCTTCATCTGTTTCGCAAATGGACTCAACCATTGCATCGTGATATTCCTGTGCCTTATCTGCAAGATCTGCGGGGATAGGCTCAACACGAATATCCTTACCAAGGTCATCATAATAAACCTCGGCTTCCATCTTCATAAGGTCGATAATACCCTTGAAGTCATTTTCTGCGCCTATAGGAAGCTGGATCGGAACTGCATTTGCATGAAGTCTTTCCTTAAGCATTCCAACTGCACGGAAAAAGTTTGCGCCGTTGATATCCATCTTATTTACATAAACCATTCTGGGGACTCTGTACTTATCAGCCTGTCTCCAAACGGTCTCGGACTGAGGCTCAACGCCGCCCTTTGCACATAATACGGTTACCGCACCGTCAAGAACTCGGAGTGATCTCTCAACCTCAACGGTAAAGTCAACGTGACCGGGGGTATCAATGATATTGATACGATGGGTGTTTGCCTTTGCCTTTACGGGGTCATTATGAAGAGATGTGTGCGCCCAATAGCAGGTTGTTGCTGCAGAGGTGATTGTGATACCTCTCTCCTGCTCCTGAGCCATCCAGTCCATGGTTGCGGAACCCTCGTGTGTTTCACCAATCTTGTGAGTCTTACCTGTATAGAACAGGATACGCTCTGTGGTGGTCGTCTTACCGGCGTCGATATGTGCCATGATACCGATATTACGAGTATGTTCAAGCGAATACTCTCTTGCCATTTTTATGGTCTCCTTTCAAGATTTGGTGAATTAATATCTGTAATGAGCGAAAGCCTTGTTTGCTTCTGCCATTCTGTGTGTCTCTTCCTTCTTCTTGAATGCACCGCCTGCGCTGTTTGTAGCATCGATGATCTCTGCTGCAAGACGCTCAGCCATTGTGCGCTCTCCGCGGCTTCTGGAATATGCTACCAGCCAACGGAGTCCAAGTGTCTGACGACGTTCAGCTCTTACCTCCATAGGTACCTGGTAGGTTGAACCACCTACACGGCGAGCCTTAACCTCAAGGACAGGCATGATGTTCTCAAGCGCTGCCTGGAAAACTTCAAGCGGGTTCTTGCCCTGCTTTGCTTCAACGATTGCAAATGCGTCGTAAACGATTGTCTGGGCAACACCCTTCTTACCGTCAAGCATGATATTGTTTACAAGCTTTGTTACGAGCTTAGATCCGTATATAGGATCCGGCAATACGTCTCTCTTGGAAATTTGTCCTCTTCTCGGCACTGTACTTCCCTCCTTCATCAAATTATTATGAATTCATTGGTACTCGAAAGCAGACTTTCGTTAGCGCTTCGTCAAAGATGTTGTATATAAACATTTCTTACAGTAACATCAGGACGGTGGGCTAAGATTTCTGTTCTTACTTTAATACCTTCCTAAGAAATTAGAATTTTATTACTTCTTCTTAGGCTTCTTTGCGCCGTACTTGGAACGGCTCTGGTTACGGTTTGCAACTCCCTGTGCATCGAGTGTACCGCGGATAATGTGGTAACGAACACCGGGGAGGTCACGAACTCTTCCGCCTCGGATAAGCACAACGGAGTGTTCCTGAATGTTGTGTCCGATGCCGGGGATATAAGTTGTAGCCTCAAGTCCGTTTGTAAGTCTTACTCTGGCGATCTTACGGAGCGCGGAGTTAGGCTTCTTAGGGCTTGTTGTGGATACCTTTGTGCATACGCCTCTCTTCTGAGGAGAAGACTGGTTGGTCGTTGCACCCTTGAGAGCATTATAGCCCTTCTGGAGCACGGGGCTCTTGGACTTATAAACTCTGTCTGTACGACCCTGTCTTACAAGCTGGTTGAATGTTGGCATTTTGTTCCTCCTTCTTCTGTAATAAATGCTTATATACAAGCGTGTGACGGGCACACGTTACTGTCATATAGGCGCAATTAGGCATAGTTTGCCCATTGCTACCGAATATTATATCATTTCATGGACAAGTTTGTCAAGCATCAATATACTTTCGCAAAATTTTCTCCCTTTTGCACAATTTCAAATACATTTTTTCTGCATTTTTGACAATTTTAACACTGTTTTTTGCATCAAAGTGTTATTCCGAAAAATTTTGCTGCATTTTTTGCGGTAAATTCCGCCATTTTCTCCTCGGAAACGCATCTTATATCTGCGAGCTCGGCAAGAGTGAAGCTCATAAGGCCCGAATGATTCATCTCTCCCCTGTGCGGATGAGGCGCAAGATAGGGGCAGTCTGTTTCGATCAAAATTCTGTCCTCGGGAAGGATCGCAGCCACCTCCTTGACCTTATGGGCGTTTTTGAATGTCAGCACACCCGAAAAAGAGATATACCATCCTCGCTTCACAAGCTCAAGTGCCATTTCAGCGCTTCCGCTGTATGAATGAAAAACGCCTCTCACATTCGGATGACGGCAAACGGTATCAAAGCAATCACCGTGGGCTTCCCTATCGTGGATTATCACGGGAAGATCAAGCTCTTCTGCAAGAGAAAGCTGTCTTTCAAAAAAAGCCATCTGTTTTGCCTTATCTGTTCCCTCATAATGATAATCAAGACCGATCTCACCCAGAGCAACGATCTTTTTTTCTTCCTTATCATCAAGGATCCGGCGCAGTCTGTCAATTTCATAATCAACATCGCTATAGTGACGGCAATCGGAGGGATGTATTCCCACCGCCGCATACATATTCTTATATTTTGCCGCTTGGTTTATGCATTCAGCGGCATTTTCATTGCTTGTCCCCACATTAACGATCCATCCCACATTCTCTGAGAAAAGGGCGGAAAGGATAGCATCCGCTCCGCCCTCTGTCTCCTCTGAGAATCGCTCGTCATAGTAATGAGCATGCGAATCAAAAAGCTTCATTATGTTTATTCCTTTGCTTCTCTGATTTTTCAATATTTGTTTAAGCCATTTCGGCCTCGATCATAGCATTGATCTCGGCACGAAGTGCTATAAGAGCTTCGCTGCTCACACGAGAATTAAAACCGATATCGGAAATGTGCTTTTTGAGCACAGAAATGACTTCTTCCCTGCCCATAAGATTTTCAAGGAGCAAAAGTGCTCTTGCATCCTGCATGGCATCTCTGAATGAAATCAGTCTTATCGAAGGCTCTGCCGCTCCGTCATCGGATGGATAGACGATGAACGATGTACCGCTCACAAAATCGCCATTCATATCTGTGGAAATGCGAGGATCTACGAGTTTTCTTGAAAGTTTGTTATGCCATGCATTGAAGCCCCAATGCAAAAATCCTTCAATATTGTAGAAATACAGCTCAGCTCCAAGTACTCTTCCTCTTACCTCGGGCATTCCTATAAGTCTGTTGGGCAAATTATCATAACTCTGCATTCCGATAAAATATGCCCAAAGATGCTCTGCTTTACCCAAGAAATTACCAATATGGTCAGTGGTAACGATAGGGATTTTAACTATCTCCTTTTCATAAAAGGTATAATCCGAAAGCGCATCTCCGCAAGGAAGTCCCTCAAGAAGCTCATTTGCAATGGCACTTGCCTTTGAATAGCTTTCTATACTCTTCTGTTCAGGCTCGTCGGAAACATGGAAAAAGAAATGCTTTTCATAGTCATTTTCTGAAAGAAATTTTCTGAGCGACGTGATATATGAACGAAGAAAATGAACATACTCCTCACCCGAAGCATCAGTATGCCAGCCGAACATCTTCTTTTTCTCACCATTTTCTCTGACGATGATTTTAGGTGCATTTTTTGCCCCCCACTGAGTGAAAAGATGATTATGCTCAAGATACTCTGCACCTGCATCAAGGCATATAAGAATAAATCTTTCAAGCTTTGAAAAATCAAAGGTATATTCACCGTTTTCCAGTGTGATATCCACAAGCTGAACCGTCATTCGCTCCTCGCCAACAGGTGTGTCAAGGGGTGGAGTAAACGCAGGAACATATATCATGTTCTGACCGTTTTTCACCGCAAGTCTGACATATTTTTTAACAACCTCGAAATACTCCTCCGAAAAAGGCTCGTATCCCGAAAAATGTGAAATACAATCATAATGTATCCAGTTTGTTGCAATGATCTTCTGCTTTGGAAGACAAGCATCTATAACCTTGACAGTAATCTCACGGGTAACAAGCTCTGTGAACGTTTCAACGGCATCGACCTCGCCCCGATATCTTTTGTAAAGCTTGAGTTTTATTGGATATTCGCCCGACGGGATATCGCAAAGCTCCTCATTGATAGTAAAATATATGCTACGTGCAAGTCCACGAGGGGCGGTAAAATTAAGATTTTTTACTTTTGTGAGCCTATCGGGATAAAGTCCGGGTGTTTTTCTGAGAAACCAATCATCACTCGAACGATAACCAACCTTCATTGCAGGAACATTTTCCGCAATATATACCTCGATCTTATCCGAGATGGGCGATTCCACCACGGCACGAAGCTCCATTCCGTTTTCCCAGATCTTGTCAGTTTCCTCAGGCTCAAGTCTTATCGCCCACTGAAATGTAAAGGCTTCGCATCTCAAAAATTCGGTATATTTAAGTGTATCCGAAAGTGGCAAAGGCTCGTCACAAAAAACAGTATCAAGAGCATTCAGGAGTTTTTCATTAAGTCTCATATGCTTCTCTTATCTTACTCTCTCTCCGAGAGGTGTATCGTCCGAAAGGAACACAACTCTGATCTCTTCCTCTCCCGATGCAAGTATCATACCGTTTGACTCGATACCGCAAAGGGTTGCGGGCTTAAGATTTGCAACGACGATGATCTTTTTGCCAATCATCTGCTCAGGCTCATAGAATTTTGCGATTCCCGAAACAACAGTTCTCTGCTCATAACCAAGATCAATAGTGAGCTTAAGAAGCTTCTTTGCCTTCGGCACCTTCTCGCAAGCAACAACCTTTGCCGTGCGAAGCTCAACATTCATAAAGTCGTCGATTCCGATCTGTGCAAGTCCTTCAGGCTTTTCGATCTTCTTCTCTGCCGCCTGTGCCGCCTTCATCTGTGCTTCAAGCTCTGCCTGAAGCTCCTCCAGCATTGCCTTTTCGTCAATTCTTGCAAAGAGCACCTTGCTCTCAAGAGTGGATGTGCCGCTCTTCATGCCGCAGAACTTATCTGCGCTTCCGATGGTATCAAAGCTCTTTGCATCTGTTCCGAGACGGTTAAGAATATCCTCTGCAGACTCAGGAATGATGGGCTGAAGCATAACTGCACCCCAACGAATGGTTTCAAGAAGATTATAAAGAACGGTATCAAGGCGAACCTTCTGCGCGGGATCTTTTGCGAGTACCCAAGGAGTTGTCTCGTCAATATATTTATTGGCGCGGCGAAGCATTGTAAAGATATGCTCAAGCGCATCGGCGATCCTATATTCATCCATATTTGCGGTGAATTTAGCAAAAGCATCAACGCAAGCCTGTTTTAGCTCATCGTCAAGAGCTTCGGGGGCTGCAGGTTCCGGAACAACAGAATCATTATACTTTTTCAGCATATCGAGAGTACGCTTGAAAAGGTTACCGAGGTTATTTACAAGATCCGCATTATAACGGGTAATCACGCTCTCATATGTGATAGATCCGTCACTTGCAAAGGGCATCTCGGATAGCGCATAATAGCGTACTCCGTCAACACCGAATCGCTTTGCAAGATCGTCCGCATAGATAACATTGCCCTTGGATTTTGACATTTTATCCTCACCGAAATTGAACCAAGGATGTCCGAAGACCTTCTTCGGCAGCGGAACATCGAGAGCCATGAGCATGATAGGCCAGTAAATAGTATGGAAACGAAGAATATCCTTACCTATCATATGAACATCTGCCGGCCAGAACTTGTTAAACAGCTCAGGCTGCTCTGTAAGCTCGGGATCATAGCCGAGCGCAGTTATATAGTTTGAAAGTGCGTCTATCCAAACATAGATGACATGTTTCGGATCGAAATCAACGGGAACGCCCCATTTGAAAGCAGTTCTTGAAACGCAAAGATCCTGGAGTCCTCCCTCAACCTTAAGGAAATTGTTGATCATTTCCTTTTTGCGTGATTCGGGCTGAATGAAATCGGGGTTTTCTTCAATATACTTAATAAGCTTGTCCGCATATTTGCTCATCTTGAAGAAATACGATTCCTCTCTTGTCTTTTGAACAGGTCTGCCGCAGTCGGGACATTTGCCGTCTGTGATCTGAGTATCTGTAAAGAAAGATTCGCAGGGAGTGCAGTACCAGCCCTCATAATATCCCTTATAAATATCGCCCTTATCATAGAGCTTTTTGAAAATCTTTTCAACGCTCTTTTCATGGTAATCATCTGTAGTTCTGATAAACTTATCATAGCTTGTGTTCATCAGATCCCAAATGCCCTTTATTTCACCTGCAACGCCGTCAACATAGGCCTTGGGGGTGATACCTGCTTCATTTGCAAGGTTTTCGATCTTCTGACCATGCTCGTCGGTTCCAGTGAGGAAAAAGACATCATAGCCGCGAAGTCTCTTATAGCGAGCCACAGCATCGGTCATTATGACCTCGTATGTATTTCCGAAATGAGGCTTACGGGAAGCGTAAGCAATGGCTGTTGTGATATAAAACTTTTCCATAATCTATATACCTGACCTTTTATAAATTTTCTTTTTTTCTTTGATTTTCTATAATAAACATCTGAAGAGCAACAAGATAAAGCGGTATCGTATAAACAACAAACAATATTCCAAAGGATATGACAGAAACAAGAGCCAAAGGAACAAACGAGATATTGAATACGATTATATCTATCGGGGGCAAAAAACTGCTTTTCGAGGCTATTGCGATTGCCTCCTTTGCGTTTTCGCACCTAAAAAACGCATTTGGCAAAATGTATACCGACGGAAGCATACCGGAAATCAACAGATAGATCGTTATTGCATAAACATAGGTATCATCCGGTATCATTTTTCCGCTGAAGCCGTCCATAGCATATGCAATGATCCAACCGAGTGCAAATGCGAGGGCAAACTGCAGCATCACGCCGCCAAAAGACATGAGCGCAACCTTATATGCTCCAAGTGCCTTATCCTTCTCAAAATAACGAAAAATCTCGGATATTTCCGTTTTTTCACTTAGACACATTCGGTAAGCCATTCGGGAAATACCCATAAAGAACGGAAGTGCCAATGCAAGAACAAGTATGATCTCCAAAAGCAAAGCATAAATAGGTATATTGTCAAAAAAGATAAAATAACATACCGATTCAAAAATGTGCATCACCGTTCCGATTATTCCGATAACAATGAGCAATGCGAAGATCATCCGCAGAAGGTTGCCCCGCTCGCCAAGCAAATGGGCGGCATATTTTTTCATTTCACGCTGCTTGAAACGCATTTCTTTATTATTTGTCAAGAACATCCCCCCATATGGCATTATTATATTATTATAACAGATATTTCCGTTTAATACAAGAGTTTCTGCGTTTTTTCTTTGGAAGATCGTTTAGAATTTTAAAAAATCGCCAAAAAATAGTAACGGAGGTGAATTTTCTTGAAAAAATTATTCAATATTAACACTTTTGCGGAGTTTTTACTGATATTTTTCACAGGGGCTGTGATCTATTATTCAATCGAGGTCATCTGGCGTGGTTATTCGCATATTGCCATGGCTCTGCTGGGCGGGATCTGCTTTTTGCTTTTATATCTGATCGGTCGCTTTTTCCCGAAAATTCCAACGCTGTTTTATTGCATTCTCGGAGGGATCATCATAACACTGCTGGAGCTTGTGACAGGCGAAATTCTCAACAATGCGCTCGGACTTGACATATGGGATTATTCCTCTGTTCCACTCAATTTCAGAGGGCAAATATGCTTGCTTTTCAGCTTCTTCTGGTGTCTCATCTCTTATCCTGCGTTTTTCCTTTCAAAGCTCATGCGAATGAAAATTTTCGGTCTTCAAAAATGAGACAAAGCAAAAAACGGTGTGTGAAAAAAGCATCACACACCGTCTTTTTATTATTTTTCTTTCAAAACACGACGCAGGAAATCAAGAGACACCTGCTTGCTTGGATAAATATCAAGCTTCGGAACGATCTTAACTCTGTTCTCCTGATAAGGATCGCCCTCCATTGCTTCAAGATCATGAAGAACTCGCTCGCAGTATTCATAAAAAAGCTCCAAATTAACAGGCTTTTTCTCCTTACCGAATATCTCAAAATAATTCCCGTATGCAATGGCATCGGCAGTTTCTTCATCAAGCTCAAGTCCCCTGATGACGAAATCCTTGCCATAGCAATTTTGAGTGAAATAATCGGTCTTTTCCGTGAGTTTTCTGTAAACCAGCGCCTCAAGCTCCTTATTACAGTCCTTGTTTGCATTTGCATCGGTGCCGAAAAGAAGACGATTCTTATATTTCTTGAAAAATCCTCGCCAATATTCGATATTTTTGTCAAAATTATAATACATCTCTGTTCCCGGTGTCAGGTCAAAATACACATTGGGGTATTCCTCCATTATGCGCTCCGCTTCTTCGGGGAAATTCGACAAAAAGAAGAAATGAGCAAAAATGATTTTAAGATTCGGATGCCTTTTTGCAACTCTCAAAGCCTCATCGCAAAGCTGTTTTTTTGACGCAAACGAAGGATCGGCATAGCTTCCGCCCTCATCCCAGAACTCCTCGGGATCTGCCACATGGAAGTTTACGGGAAGTCCCTCCCTTTCAAGCAGAGCAAACATTTTTTCATAATATTCGTCATCAATACCGATTCCGCAATATCTGCGCATAGTTGGGCAGCTCATAATCTTAAAGCCGTCAATTCCAAGCTTTATAAGTGCTTCAAGCTGAACCTCCGGCGGTATTTCAGCATACTGATCAACGGTATGAAATCCGCCAAATGCGCGCAAATCAAGATCCTTATTTGTCATCTTGAAATAAACTGCGGCAAGGTTGGCAATTACACCATAATAAGGCAACGACAAAATTGCCGCATCCGTAACTCCGCATTCGGCAATATCGCTGAACAGCTTCAGCGCATGCTCAAATTCAAAAAATCTTATATGTATATGAGAGTCTGCTATTCTTTTCATTTTATAATTCCAAAATCAAATCTCGGGTCCGTAATATCTCATTATCTTCATCGGAGTGCTTTCGATGTTTTTTATCTCAAAACCGTCGCAGGAAGCAGGAAGGAAGAACTGTGTTCCCTTTCCTGCGGCATCGCCTGCAATATATCCTTCACCTTCAAGAACATACATTCCGCTGAAAACATCGTTCTTTTCGATCTTACAGGATGTCTCGACCTCTATAAGCTCCATTCTGAACATCGGAGTGTCGGAATATTTCAAAATCTGACTTATGCTATATCCGTCATAATCTGTTTTAATCGGCTTGATTCCGCTTTTTTTACGCTCATCCTCAAGGGAAAGTCCATCATAATCAAAGCAATCGAACATAGCCTCAAAGCCTGCACCGTAGTGACAAGCCTCGTCAGAAGAATAGCTTCCGTCAAAATTATGCCTCTCTGTTCGGAGAGTATAATCGGTTGGCTCCTGAATTTCAACAAGAATGCATCCCGCTCCGATGGCATGAGGAACTCCGCCTCTAACAAGGATGGTGTCCCCCACCTCGACGGGAACTCTGTTAAGATATGAAAGCATCGTGGGAATATCCTCCTCATAGAAGCATTTTTCCCATTTTTCCTTTGTGATGCCCTCTCGGAAGCCTATATAAACGCAAGGATCATCCTCGCCCTCGATCTTTCTTGTTCCGATTATGTACCAGCATTCGGTCTTTCCGAAATCAGAGCCGAAATACTGCTTCGCCTTCGCTCTTGTGGGATGAACCTGAACACCGAGACGGATAGCGGAATCAAGTATCTTAACAAGAACGCCTGTTTTCGCACCATACTTTGCATAATGCCTTTCGCCAAGTATATTTTGGGGATCTTCCGCAATTATTTCTGCGAGGGTTTTGCCGTCCGCTGTTCTGCTCAGCCCTTCAACAATATGCTCTCTGCCATGATTAATTGCTCTGACAGTACTCATCAGCCATTCCTCGGGAAAGCTTGTGTCTTCTGCATTTTCATTTCCGTGAAGCTCTTCAATGAGCTTACCCCCAAGGTAATTTCTCCACGCTCGTTCCGGCAAAATTTTGATCGGCTTATTCATTTTTATGTTCCTCCTATGAAAAAATGAGCCTTTCAGCTCATTTTTTCTTGAATATTCAAAATTAGTGAACGATGCAACGCTCAGTATCCTTATCAAAGATATGGATTCTGGATGTATCGAATGCAACCTTGATCTCGTCGCCTGCTCTTGATGTGGATCTGGAAGAAACTCTTGCAATAAGATTGGTCTCCTCACCCACCTTGAGGTAGAGATAGATCTCTGCACCCATAAGCTCGGTAACTTCAACATTTGTATCAACAACAGCATCAGCAAATGTGGAAAGATGTACAGGCTCGTCATGGATGCACTCGGGACGGATACCAACGATAACATCCTTATCAATATATTCATCAAGAACTCCGTCTGCAGTCTTGTCTGCAGGAAGCTTGATTGTTACGCTCTCCTCGAATGTGAAGAACACTTCGCCGTTCTTCTTTGTGAGCTTACCGTCGATGAAGTTCATCTGAGGTGTGCCGATAAATCCTGCAACGAAGATATTGCAAGGCTTATCATAAAGGTTCTGAGGTGTATCAACCTGCTGAATAACGCCGTCCTTCATAACAACGATACGGCTTGCCATGGTCATAGCCTCGACCTGGTCATGAGTAACGTATACAAATGTTGTACCAACGCTCTTATGAAGCTTTGTAAGCTCTGTTCTCATGGCAGCACGGAGCTTCGCATCAAGGTTTGACAGAGGCTCGTCGAGAAGGAATACCTTAGGATAACGCACGATCGCACGACCGAGCGCAACACGCTGCTTCTGACCACCGGACAGTGCCTTCGGCTTTCTGTCCAGAAGGTGGGTGATATCGAGAATACGAGCTGCTTCTTCAACTCTTCTCTTTATTTCTTCCTTGGGTGTCTTGCGGAGCTTGAGACCGAACGCCATGTTATCAAACACGGACATATGAGGATACAGAGCGTAGTTCTGGAAAACCATTGCGATATCTCTGTCCTTCGGTGCAACATCGTTCACAAGTCTGTCGCCGATGAAAAGTTCACCCTCGGAGATCTCTTCAAGACCTGCGATCATACGCAGAGTTGTGGATTTTCCGCAACCTGAAGGACCTACAAGTACAAGGAACTCTTTATCCTTGATCTCGAGGTTGAAGTCGGAAACGGCAGTTACACCGCCGGGGTACTTCTTGTAAATATGCTTAAGGGAAAGGCTTGCCATTTGTTATCCTCCTTGAATTTGAACTGTGCCGAGCACAATTCGGGTATATAATTTTTAACAGATATATTATACCAAATTTCACACAAAAATGGAAGTGGTTAATCATCCAAACTTTGCCCTCTCTCTTTGTGCATCTTTCACAAAAAAATACCATTTTTCGTCATTGATGCCAAAAAGAGCAAAACCAAGCTTTAATATATTAATTTTTCAAATCTTTCATCGAAAGGCTTATTCTCTTCTTTGCCACATCAACGGAAAGAACTCTGACCTTAACGATATCGCCTACCGCAAGAACCTCCGAGGGATGCTTGATATACTTATTGCAGATCTGCGAAATGTGAACAAGACCGTCCTGATGAACACCGATATCAACGAATGCACCAAAATCTATAACATTTCTGACAGTGCCGACAAGCTCCATTTCGGGCTTAAGATCGCTCATATCGAGGATATCGTCACGAAGCACCGGCGGAGGAGTTGAATCACGGACGTCGCGTCCGGGCTTTTCAAGCTCTCCGATGATATCGAGAAGTGTAGGCTCACCGATTCCAAGCTCCTCGGCAACCTTCTTATTGCCCTTACTCATGACCTTTGTTCGAAGCTCACCCAGCTTGCTTTCCTTAACATCCTCCTCGGTATAACCGAACATTGAGAGAAGAGCCGCCGCAGCCTCATAGGATTCGGGGTGAACTCCCGTATTATCAAGTATCTCCTTTGATGAAGGAACACGAAGGAAGCCTGCGCACTGCTCATACGCCTTTGCGCCGATCTTCGGAACCTTGAGGACCTCTTTTCTCGACTTGAACTCTCCGTTTTCCTCACGGTATTTTACGATATTTTTCGCTGCCTGCGCACCGATTCCCGCAATATAGGAAAGAAGCGAATGAGAAGCAGTATTAAGATCAACACCAACGCTGTTTACGCATCCCTCAACAACGCCGCCGAGTGCGCTGTCAAGCCTTGCCTGCTTCATATCGTGCTGATACTGACCGACACCGATTGCTTTAGGATCGATCTTAACAAGCTCTGCAAGAGGATCCTGCAAGCGGCGGGCGATGGAAACTGCGGAACGCTGTGTAACATCAAAATCCGGAAATTCGTCAGCAGCCAGCTTTGATGCGGAATAGACCGATGCGCCCGCCTCGCTCACCATAACATATTTAACGCTTCCGTCAAGCTCCTTCAGAGTGTTTGCAATGAAGATCTCGCTCTCCTTCGATGCTGTTCCGTTACCGATGGCAACAACATTTATGTCATATTTCTTTATGAGCGAAAGAACCTTTTTCTTGCTTTCTTCAATTCTCTCCTGAGGCTTTGTGGGGTAGATCACGGCAGTATCGAGAACCTTACCTGTCTTATCTACAACCGCAAGCTTGCAGCCTGTTCTGTAACCGGGGTCATAGCCAAGGACTGTTTTGCCCTTAAGGGGGGCCTGCATGAGAAGATTTTTGAGATTGACCTCAAAATTCACAAGTGCGCCCTCTGCGGCGTTATCGAACATATCTGAGCGTATTTCTCTCTCAACAGAGGGAGAGATAAGTCTCTCATAGCTGTCGATGATGGCAATTTCGAGCTGCTTTTCGGCAGGGCTTTTCAAATTTGTTATAACCATACTGAAAAGATAATTAAGGATGATATCCTTTGAAATTTCAATATTTACCTTCAGCTTTTCTTCCTTTTCTCCACGGTTAACGGCAAGTATTCTGTGACCGGGCATGGTCTTTACGCCCTCGCTATAATCATAGTACTGCGAATAAACGGTATCCTCCTCGGTTGCAGCCTTTGATATAAGCAGACCGTGACCGAAGGTAAGAGAGCGGATAGTTTTTCTGTATTCAGCGTTGTCCGAAATGTCCTCTGCAATGATATCTCTTGCACCTGCAAGTGCATCCTCTGCGCTCTCAACATCCTTCTCGGCGTCAATATATGCCTCTGCGAGCATTTCAAGAGGCGCATCGTATTCATCCTTCTGCTCCATGAGAAGAAGCGCAAGAGGTTCAAGTCCCTTTTCTCTTGCAACAGACGCACGGGTCTTTCTCTTGGGTCTGAAAGGACGGTAGATATCATCCACCTCGGTAATGGTCACAGCCGCATCAATTGCCGCCTCGATCTCTGGAGTGAGCTTTTCCTGCGCCGCAATAAGCTCCTTTACCTCCTGCTTTCTTTTCTCGATATTACGCAGGTATGTAAGCTTATCGTCAAGATCACGGAGCGTTGTATCGTCAAGGCTTCCCGTAACCTCCTTACGGTAACGAGCAATAAAAGGGATGGTATTTCCCTCGTCAATAAGGGCAACGGTTCTTTCAACCTGATCGACCTTAAGATTAAATTCCTTTGCAAGTGTTTCAATAATATTCATCTATATATCTCCTTATACTATCTGGAAAATGTAAAATTTCAGGTAATCGGTTTCTCTGACATTCCATAAGATCGGATGGTCAGGAGACTGCTGTCTCTCTTCTATCTGACGAAGCGAAACTCCCGCATCCTTTGCAGCATCAAGAAGCATTTTGCGGAAAAGCTCATTCGTCATAAAATGAGAGCAGGAGCAGGTGGCAAGATAACCTCCTCTCGGAAGAAGTGACATTGCCCGTCGGTTTATCTCCTTATAGCCTTTTATGGCATTTTTAACGGTTCCCGAGCTTTTTGTAAAAGCAGGTGGGTCAAGGATGATAAAATCATAATCGCATTTTTTCTTTTCGCCCATCTCCGTGAGAAGCTCAAAAACATTTGCACAGGTAAACTGCATATTTTCCGTAAGCCCATTCAGAGAAGCATTGGCTCTCGCCATATTCACCGCATCCTCGGAAATATCCACAGCGTTTACTATCTCCGCTCCCGCCTTTGCGGCGTTGAGTGCAAAAGCACCTGTGTGAGTGAAGCAATCGAGAACTCTTTTTCCCTTTGCAATTCTCGCAACTGCCGCTCTGTTATATTTCTGGTCAAGGAAAAATCCGGTTTTCTGACCGTTTATATAATCCACCTTATATTTTATGCCGTTTTCGACGATCTCTGTCTCGCCCGAAAGAACGGAAAGCCCATCAAGCTCATAAAAACCGCTATAGCGCTCCATTCCCTCAAGCTCACGGATAGCCCCCTCGTTTCTTTCGTATATCGCCCTTATCGGCTCGCCCATTTCAGCGAGGGTATCACGAAGTGCACGGTATATGATGTCCTTTTGCTTCTCCGTGCCAAGCGAAGCGACCTGCGTCACAAGCACATCCCCAAAGCGGTCTACTGTAAGTCCCGGAAAGCTGTCCGCTTCTCCGAAAATGAGACGGCAGCAGCCAAAATCATCGCCCATGACCGTTTTTCTGTATTCAAGGGCGTATCTTACTCTTCTTCTGTAAAAATCCTCATCGAATTTATCATTTGCATTTCGGGAAATTATGCGCACAAGTATCTTTGAATTATCATTATAATATCCCGTGCCGAGAAATCTGTCCTTTTTCGTATAGACATCAACAAGCTCGCCGTTTTTGCATTCACCGATCTTCTCGGTTACCTCCTCGGCATATACCCATGGATGCCCGAGCCTAACAGTTCTCTCGGATTTTTCACTTATCTTTACCTTTGGAAAATTTCTTTCTGCCATTTATGTATTTCTCCGTTATTTTGCGGCGTTCCGAAGTGCCGTTATTTCTTCATCCGTAAGAGGACGCCATTCGCCTCTTTCAAGAGAGGGATCAAGCGAAAGCGGACCGAATGTAACTCTTTCAAGATAAGTTATCTTGTTTCCAACAGAATCGAGCATTCTCTTTATCTGGTGATATTTCCCTTCGTTGAGAGTTATATAGCCCTCGTTTCCGTCTCCCAAAAGCTCGATTTTTGAAGGCTTTGTTTCATAACCGTCATCAAGAATAACACCAGTTTCAAGTCTTGAAGCATCTTCTTCCGAAATAGGAAATTTCGAATGAAAATAATATTTTTTATCAACATGCCTCTTTGGTGAAAGAAGCCTGTGAGAAAGCTCCCCGTCATCGGTTATCAGCATAAGCCCCAGAGTGTTTTTATCAAGCCTTCCGCAGGGAAAAAGATTAAAATTCATATATTCCGGCGGCAAAAGCTCAAGCACCGTGGGGTCACGCCCGTCCTCGGTTGCGCTGACATACCCCTCGGGCTTATTGAGCATGATATATCTGAATTTTGCGTATTCAATTTTTCGTCCAAGATAAATGACCTCGTCAAGTTCGGGATCAATATGCTTTGCCGTGTCCTTTTGAGGAACACCGTTAATAAGCACACCGCCCCGCTTTGCGGCTGATGCCGCTTCTTTTCTTGTTGCTATTCCCATCTCGGAAAGAAATTTATCAATTCTCAAAGCGGCATCCTCCTTTTTTTAAGTCATTGCCAGAAAAACCAAAAGCATCGCACCTGCGAAAACGAGTCCAAGTCCGAACCCAATGGCAAAACGCATGACAAAGACATTTCTTTTTTTGATCCTTACCTTCATCATATGAAACCGAAATGCAAAAATAGTTTTTCAGCATACCGAAAAAATCATACTTATATATTTTACCATATTTATTGAAATTTGTAAAGAATTTTTCGCATTTTTGTTTAGCAAAAACGGGGTTAAGCCACAGCTCAACCCCGTTTCTCAATAGAATGTTACGATTTCCCGCTCGGGCTTTACGGCAAAAATTGTTTTTTCACCTGCGAGAACAGGACCTTTTTGCTTATAGACACAGCAATTTTCAAAGCATACCTTTGCAACAACAGTTACCCAATCCCCATCCTTAAGGCTGGTTTTTGAGGGCATACGGCAAGCAAGACCGCTATACTCAATATCATCCGCACAGCAGGACATGATGCCTCGTCCGATTATGAACATATTTTCGGGAAGAGCGGGACTTCTTGCAACGATACCCTTGAATTTGACTGTTTTTCCGATATATGCCTCCATATCCTCCGAAAGATCTCTATACCAGAGGGCATAATCATCATCAGCGATCTCAATTATGGGTGCTTCCTTATCAAATGGCAACGGATCCTCGATCTCATCATATTCAAATCTTCCGTCGGGATAATCATATATGATATTCGAACTTCTGTTTGCGCCCCTGACTATCTTATGGAACATTTCTCTATCCACCTTATCGCTGTCCGCGCGATTGAATATGACCATTTCCGCATCCCTGAGCTTATCAAAAACGAGCGAGCGCATATTTGAATTATAGCTCAAAAATGTGTTTGAATCAACGAAAAACATCTGCTGGAATATCGCCCAATCCTTCGGCATTGCAGCATAAAGCTTTTCAAGAGGCCACATTCCGTTATATTCAATGATTATTCTGTCAAGAAGATGCTTTGAAGCGATCTTCATAAGATTTGCTTCATTAAGCTCCTCTTCATCTTCGATCTGCTCAAAATAAACATTCTGTCCCCAAAATCTTGTGGGGTCATATTCCTCGATTCCCTCCTCGCAAACAAGCAGAAGAGTTTTATCTCCGGAATTGAATTTTTTATTCTCCATTGATTCCTGAATGAATCTTGTTTTTCCCGATTCAAGGAATCCCGTGAAGAGATAAACCGGTATCATTTCCCTTGCCATATCAAACTCCAAATTTCTCGGCAATTGCCTGCTCGTCTATCTTCGAGCCTATAACGCAGAGTCTGCCGATTATATCAGCTGTACCAATTCTCACATTATGCTCGCCCGGAACATAGTCGAAATGGATCCAGCTTCCATCCTTACCCTCAACGATTCCCTTGGCTCTTAGGATCATGCCAAGCTCCGTACCCTCTGAAAATTCTTCAAGAACCGCTGTAATTTCTTCAAGTGTAAATTTCTTCGTTGTTTCAACACCCCAGCTTGAGAAGACCTCATCCGCATGGTGATGGTGGTGATCATGGTCGTGACAGCCGCACTTGCAATCTTCACCGTGTTCGTGATGATGCTCATGATGATGCTCGTGGCAATCGCAATGCTCATCGTGATCGTGGTGATGATGCTCGTGGCAGTCACAATGCTCGTCATGATCATGATGATGGTGTTCGTGACAATCACAATGCTCGTCATGATCATGATGATGGTGTTCGTGACAATCGCAATGCTCATCGTGATCATGGTGATGATGATGCTCATGCTCATGTTTGAGAGAATCAATTGCATTTTCAAGAGAATTTTTTCTCTCCATGGCTTCAAGCATTTTTGCACCGTCAAGCTTTTCCCAATCGGTCGTTATAATGACTGCATCGGGGTTATGCTCACGAAGCAGCTTTACGGTTTCTGCAATTTTTTCGTCCTTCGCACCGGCTGTTCGGCTGAGAACGATGCAACCCGCATTTTCTATCTGATCTCCGAAAAACTCACCGAAATTCTTCATATACATCTTGCATTTATTCACATCTGCAACAGTAGTAAAGCCACCAAGCTCTGCATCATCTGCGTTGATTCCCTTTACCGCCTTTATAACATCGCTGAGCTTTCCGACTCCCGAAGGCTCGATAAGTATCCTATCCGGGTGATATTCCGAGAGCACCTTTTTAAGTGCCTCACCGAAATCGCCAACAAGAGAGCAGCATATGCAGCCCGAATTCATTTCTGTGACCTCGATTCCCGCATCCTTCATAAATCCGCCATCAATGCCGATCTCGCCAAATTCATTTTCGATAAGCACCAGCTTTTCTCCGCTATATGCTTCCTTTATAAGCTTTTTGATAAGAGTGGTCTTGCCTGCTCCCAAAAATCCCGAAAAAATGTCTATCTTTGTCATGATACATCTCCTAATCATTATAATACAATATTATACTCCCATTTTTCCTTAATTTCAAGTCTTTTGAAAACTATTTTTTATTTGTCGGTCATTTTTTACTCATAATTCATTATTTAACGCAGCGTAATTTTGTTTTTCGTAGTATAAACAATAAACAGTAATTTGTCGGTGAGGGAGTTTCGCCTCTGCGGAGGCGACCGACGCCGCCGTCGGCTCGCGCGACCTTTTAAAAAAGGTCGATCAAAACTTTGAAAAAGGGAATTTTTATTGCTGTTTATCTGTGTTTCTACG
>JAFXAN010000051.1 GCA_017517035.1 Clostridia bacterium | reverse complement strand
TTTATTGTTGTTTATCTGTGTTTCTACATGGAATTTATGAGAATTCTATGTAGAAAACTTGTCATCAATCTCCTCACAAGTCATCCTGAACGAAGTGAAGGATCTGGAAACGCTAAAGGATGATTTCATCACTATCAGACAGCTCGATAAATTCCTATTTATTCACCGTTTCGATCTCATATTTTATCTGCTATTTCATCTCGAAGTCTGCCGATGATTCTTTTTTCAAGTCTGGAAATATAGGACTGCGATATTCCCAGTGCGTCTGCAACCTCTTTTTGTGTCATTTCTTCATGCCCACCGAGACCGTACCGCATTTCAATTATGATCCGCTCTCGCTCGTCAAGCCGAAGGACCGCATCCCTTATAAGCTTTCTTTCCTCCTGAGCTTCTATCGCATCGGAAATCGTCTCTTCGTCACTTCCGAGTGTGTCGGAAAGCAGCAGTTCATTTCCATCCCAATCAACATTGAGAGGTTCGTCGATGGACATTTCACAGCGTGAATTTGACCTTTTTCTTATGTACATAAGTATCTCGTTTTCAATGCACCTTGAAGCATATGTGGCAAGCCTGATATTCTTGTCCGCTCTGAAGGTATTTATTGCCTTGATAAGTCCGAGAGTACCGATCGAAATAAGATCCTCGATTCCGATACCCGTGTTTTCAAATTTTTTTGCAATATAAACCACAAGGCGCAGATTCCTTTCCACAAGAAGAACTCTTGCGTCCTCATCATCCTCAATGCGCATTATCACCTCGCATTCCTCCTCCGGTGAAAGTGGCGGCGGCAGAACATCGGGGCCGTTTATATAAAAAACACCCTTTCCGTCAGAATTCAGCAAATATCCATATGCACGCCTGAGCATTATACAGCTTCGCCTTAAGCTTTCTTTTATTGTTTTTTTCACGATATATCCTCCTCTTTTTATATATTTATGTAAAATAATCTGCCGATACTATCGCCTCTATACGCTTATCCTTCATGTCATCCTTTGATAGCGCAATTAGAACATCAATCTGCTTTATATCGCCCTCATATTCAAGCGTAACCTCATCGGGACAAAAAGCAGAAAGCATACTGTCTCCTGCAGCGGTCCTTATGGGGATGAGCCTGATACTTCTTGCAACATTCTCCGGAAGTGACAAAAAATCACCCGATGCAAGTGATGGGACAAGCTGCCGTCCCTTTGATCTGTCGATAATCACCACATCCTTGCCACCGATGGGGTCTTTCAGCATATTTCCGCTGTCGCTCATTGCTTCAAGAGTCATTTTTCTGTTTCCGAGCCTTATGCAAAGCCGCCCGAATTTACTTCTTCCGCTTTTTCCGATAATATCACTACCAAGCATTGTGGCAAGTCCGCTGAGAATCGCAACAAATCCAAACACCCACAGCGAAAGATCCTCACGCCCTCCTTCAACATCCGGAACAGAACGGTTGAAAAGCGAAAAGATGGCTGTCATTGCACCGCCAAGCATTGATGAAACTACAAAAAAAGCAGCGGTATATAGCGGCATACGGCGAAATCGCTTCGGGCTTTTTTCAAGGAAGGCGGTCATGCACATAACAAAGCAAACAAAAATATCAAGTATGAAGAAAAAAGCACTCTTTTCGGTAAGTCCCAGAGATAATACCGAATAAATACCGCCCATTGCCGATGCTGAACAAATTCTGATCAGTTTTGCCTTTTGGCGAAGTATTCTGGAAACAATATAAAATGTAAGAAAATCCATGCTGAAATCAATAAGAAAAAGCAGATCGGCATAAACGACGGTATTCATCACGGCTCACCTCCCTCCATATATTAAATATTATATTCTTTACGGGGCGTGAAATATGTCACAATAGAGCATCAAATACGCTTTTTTCATCTTCAAAATATGCTATTTTCCCAAAAAATCGAATTTTTTTAACTTTTTTTCAAAAAGCTCTTGCATTTTTCTCCGAGATATGGTATCATATGTATCTGTAAAGGTATGTACTGCGTTACCGCACCCTCTCAGGCGGTCTCGCATTCCTATTAAAAAATGTTTATTAAAGGGAGGTGAATGATATGCCGAATATCAAATCCGCAAAGAAACGTGTAAAGGTTACAGCAGCTAAGACTCTCCAGAACAAGGCTTTCCGTACTGCTCTTAAGACAGAGATGAAGAAGTACGAGGCAGCTCTTGCAACCGGTGACAAGGCAGCAGCAGAGGCAGCTTATAAGGCAGCCGTTAAGAAGATCGACAAGGCAGCATGCCGTGGTATCATCCATAAGAATGCAGCCGCTCATAAGAAGAGCCAGTTTACAAAGAAGCTCGCTTCTATGTAATTAAGCAAAAAAGAATTCGGACGGCAACTTGCGAATGCCGTCCTTTTCTTTTCCCGAAAGGAGTAGAAATATGATATATAAGGATATATGCGATCTGGTTGGAAAAACTCCCCTTTTTGAGCCTGCACATCTTGAAGAAAAGCACGGCTCATATGGAAAGGTATTCTGCAAGCTTGAATACCTCAATCCTGCAGGAAGCATCAAGGACAGAGCTGCCCTCTCCATGATACTGGATGCCGAGGAAAAAGGACTTCTCTCCCCAGATGCTACCATAATCGAGCCAACAAGCGGAAATACGGGAATAGGTCTTGCCGCCATCTCCGCATCAAGAGGATATAAGGTCATTCTCACAATGCCCGACACCATGAGCGAGGAAAGAAGGCTTCTTCTTGCGGCATACGGTGCAAAGATCGTGCTGACACCGGGTGCTGATGGCATGGCAGGTGCTGTGAAAAAAGCCGAAGAACTGAAGGCTGAAACCCCCGGAAGCTTTATTGCGGGACAGTTTGAAAATGAAGCAAATGCAAAGGCTCATTTTGACACAACAGGCCCCGAGATATTTGAAGATCTCTGCGGAAAGGTGGATATTATCGTCGCAGGAGCAGGAACGGGAGGCACAATTACAGGTCTTGCAAAATTCTTTAAAGAAAAGAATACAGGAACCGAGATAATCGCCATTGAGCCTGCTTCATCGCCTTTGATATCCGAGGGAAGAAGCGGTGCGCACGGACTCCAAGGAATCGGTGCAAATTTCATCCCCTCACTTCTCGATCTTTCGCTCATAGACAGGATCGTGACCGTGACAGAAGAGGAAGCATATGTCGCCGCAAGAGAGCTTGCAAGAGAGGAAGGAATCCTTACGGGAATCACCTCGGGTGCTGCTCTTCATGTTGCCCTCTCACTCTCTGCTCTTGAGGAAAACGCAGGTAAAAATATCGTCTGCATCCTCCCCGACACAGGCGATAGATACCTTTCCACTCCCCTTTATAAATAAATAAAAAGTGGCTGAATCAGCCACTTTTTATTTTTTAAATTTCCTTCTCGCTTTCGATATATCTTTTTGCCTGGGTGGAGAAAAGCTCATAATATTTGCCTTTTTTCTCCATAAGCTCCTTATGTGTTCCCTCCTCTACCACAGCGCCGTATTCAAGGACAACGATCTTTGATGCGATGGTTGCACTTGAAAGTCTGTGTGAAACAAAGATCGACATTTTATCCTTACGAAGCATATCAAACTGATTGAATATCTCCTGCTCCGCAATAGCGTCAAGAGATGCCGTAGGCTCATCGAGAATAAGAATATCATTCTCGCTATAAAAGGCTCTTGCTACCGCAAGCTTTTGCCACTGTCCGATTGAAAGTTCTGTTCCGTTCTTCTCAAAATGTCTCATAAGCGGAGTATCGTATCCATCGGGAAGCCTACTGATATAATCCGAAGCATCCGCCTGCTCTGCGGCAAATCTCACCTTTTCGGGATCGATCTCCCTCTCCACATCACCGAATGCAATATTTTCGGAAACCGTAACCGCATATTTTCCGAAGTCCTGGAATATGATTCCGAAGATCTTATAAAGCTCCGAAACATCATAGCTTCTTATATCCTTACCGTCAAGAAGAATAGCGCCCTCCGTTGGATCATACAGACGGGTAAGAAGCTTTATAAGCGTTGTTTTACCCGCTCCGTTTAATCCTACAAGAACAACCGTTTCCCCGGGGTTGAATTTCAGATTGACATTTTTTATGACCGGGCGATCTGTTCCGGGATATGAAAAGCTTACATTGCAAAATTCAATGGTATGAGGAGCACCGTAATTTATTCTCTCGGGCTTCTTCTCATCAAGAGGCACTATCGACTGCTTTTCATCCATAAAGGACATAAGGTTATCAATGAAAAGCGTTCCCTCGTAAACCGATGCGGAGGTACTGATTAGCGCAGCCACATTTCCCGCAATTGCGGTAAGCGATTCGGTATAAAGGCTATAATCACCGATAAGTATCTTACCGGTCAGCACGAGAATAGCGATATAGGCAAAGAAAACGCAGTTTGTAACAGCGGAGATCAAAGCTATTACGATGTGCCATGCATTTTCCGTGAGAACCAGCTTGCGAATACCTGCATAATATACCTTATAAACATCAATATATTTTCCGATAAACGAATCCGAAAGCCCGAAAATTCTGACCTCTTTTGCGATATCCTTGTTGACCATGATATCACTATAATAATTCATCTGTCGGCGTTCCTTCGATTTCCAGCGCATATAGAAGAAATTTTTACGGCGGAAGGTGAAATTGATTATTGCGGAAGGCACGGAAACTACCACCATCACAATGGATGCCCACCAAAGTCCCGGAGCCGTTGAAAGGATCACAATATAAGAAATGAGCTTGATTATATTACTGATAATGACAAATGTCGAATTCAATATCTGAATAGGTCTGTGACCTGCTTCTCTGTTTGCATTTTCAAGCTTCTCATAAAATGCGGGTTGGTCAAAGGCAGCCATATCAAGCTCCTTTGCCTTGTTCATGATCCTCACCTTTACGCATTTTACGATGTTTTCACCCGAAATTCTGAGCACGGCGGAATCTATCTGCCCCACAAGGCTTCCCAGAATTTTCAGAACGAACATAAAAATCAAAAGGAACAGGACACTATCCGAAGCAAAGGAAAAATCAAAAAACTCCTTTGCACTGCTATATTTGCTGAATCCCAGCTGGAGAGCATTGAGCAAATATCTTGAAACATAAGAGCTGATGATAGGCAAAACACCCTGAAAAATCGCAACAAGCGACATCACTATCATTATCCAAGGCCCCGTCTCCCAGACCAGCTTGATTATATAGATCATTCTGGTGAAAAATCCGCCAAGAATCGCCTTCAGATATACCGGCACTTCGCTTATCCTTTTTGGCGGCTCTATCTTCTGATACTCAAAATTACTCCTCGGTGGTGGCATCATTTCACTTCCCTTCATTTTTCTCACAAATATTTTATCATAAATTAGTTGCGTTTGCAACTGTTTTTTTAAAAAATATGGTTGTATTTACCACAAATATATGATATAATATAAAAAATCGTCATTTTAAGGAGCAAAATATGAAAAATTTCTTTCCGGCAAATATACTTTTGCCCGATTTTAACAAGGTTGACGGAACAAAATGGGCTGTTGTTGCCTGCGACCAATATACAAGCGAACCGGAATATTGGGCAGAGGCTGATGCCATTGTCGGTGCGTCGCCCTCAACCCTCCGTATAACACTTCCCGAGGTATATCTTGATGAAACAGAAAAGAGAGTACCTCTCATCAATGCCGAAATGGAAAAATACCTTAAAGATGTGCTGGTAAACAGCCGTGAGAGCTATATTTATCTTGAAAGAACCCAGGCAAATGGAAAGATACGCCGCGGTCTTATCGGCATGGTGGATCTTGACGAATATGATTTCAACAAGGGATCTTCGTCCTTGATCAGAGCGACCGAGGGAACGGTTCTTTCGAGAATTCCCCCAAGAGTTAAGATCCGCAAGGATGCCCCCGTTGAGCTTCCCCATGTTCTTATGCTCATAGATGATCCCGAAATGACCGTTATCGAGCCCTTGACAGCAAAAAAATCCGCCATGGAAAAGGCATATGATTTCGATCTTATGCTAAATGGCGGTCATGTTGCGGCATACTTTGTTGACAAAAACGAGGAGAACAGAATTGATGGAGCACTTGAGGCTCTCACCTCTCCCGAGGTCATGGAAAAGAAATACGGAGGAAGCTTTGCACCGCTTCTTTTTGCGGTTGGCGACGGAAATCACTCTCTTGCAACCGCCAAGACCTGCTATGAGGAGCTGAAGGCTGAGATCGGTGCAGAAAACGCTGCAAAGACACCTGCAAAATATGCTCTTGTTGAGCTTGAAAACCTCCATGACGCAACCCTTGAATTTGAGCCTATTTACCGTGTTGTTTTCGGGGTTGATACTGCCGAAATAAAAAATGCACTCTCCGCATATGCAAAGAGCCTTGACGGAAATGAAAAAGCACAAAAGGTAATTGCGGTAACGGGAGAGTGCGACGAGGAGATCGTCTTTGAACATCCCACAGCACAGCTCACCGTTGGAACACTTCAGGCATTTCTTGATGAATATATCAAGGAGCATGAGGGTGCTGAAGTTGACTACATCCACGGCGAGGATTCACTTCGCAAGCTTTCCGCAAAGGAAAATGCGATCGGCTTTCTTTTCGAAGGCATGACAAAGGATCAGCTTTTCAAAACCGTCATCTGCGACGGAGCTTTGCCGAGAAAAACATTCTCAATGGGTCATGCAAATGACAAGAGATACTACCTTGAATGCAGAAAGATCAAATAAAGAATCGGAGCTGACAATCGGAGCTGACTCATGGTCAGCTCCGATTTGTTTTCCTTCATAAATTTTAAACAGTAATTTATTAAGCAACCTTATTTTTCAAACGCTTCTCTTTCATTTTTTCGGCATCCTTCAGAAGTGCTTTTTTCTTAAGACGAAAGGCACTTGTTCTGCCTATGTTCATCATTTCCGAGCATTTTTCAACAGAAAATCCCCTTATATAGTGATAAAAAAGCAATGTTTTTTCGTTTCCGTCATCCATATTCACAATAAATCTTCTGATATCGTACATCTTTGATTTCAGCATCAACTCATCGCCGCCCGGGATCAGCAGAATATCCTCCGAATCATCCCGGTTTTCTCCACCGAAAAAATCATTTTCGTATTTCATCATACGCAGAAGCTTTTTGCTCGCTCCATAGCCCTCAAAATATTTTTTCATTTCGCAAATCGCATCATTTTCATTTAAAACCATAAGCACCTCACACAGCAGTAAATCCAAGATTATATAAAAGCTCCTCTTTTGAAGAAAATTCGCAAATGCGTAATATTTCTCTTGCAGATATTTCGGAAATACAGGAATCGCAAACCACCTTTTCATAAAACCTCATGGCAAAATCGCCACGCTCCACTGCACTACCGCACAATCTGCAAAATACGGGTCTTCCGACCTCATGGTTATATTTTTTCATAAAAACCTCCAAAAAGCAAATATTAGTTGACAAATCGGCAATATTATATTATAATATTGAATAGTGAATATTGACTGAGATCAATTTTACGGGGAAAAATCAATTTATTCATCAAAATATCTGTTCTATTTGTCCGATTACAGAAATATTATACCGCATTTCCGTAATATTGTCAATAGTTTATTTCGCATTTTCTTCTTATTTTGGAATTTTTTCTCAAGAGGAGCTGATTTTATGAGTTATTCAAATTATGAAAAGCTGTTAGAGCTGAAAAATTCAACTTCATATAAAGTGGCAAAAGCGACAGGAATCGCCCATTCCACTCTTTCCGATTGGAAAAAGGGCAGATCTGTTCCAAAGGCAGATAAACTCAAGCTCATTGCGGACTATTTCGGCGTTGAGATGAGCTGTCTTGTGAGCGACGATTTTGAATATAGCTGTATTTCCTTCCCCGAAAAAGAGCAGGATAATGTTAAGATGATCCCCATTATCGGTGAAATAAGGGCGGGACATCCCATTATAACCAATGAAACTCTGCTTGGATATGAGAGCGCAGATATCGGAAAAAACGATGAGAGAGATTATTTTTATCTCACCGTCATCGGTGACAGCATGAAAAATTGCGGCATGGTTGAAGGCTCTCTTGTGCTTTTCAGAAAACAGCAATATGCCGAGGAGGGCAATATCGTCGCTTGTCTTGTGGGCGGCGAAAGTGCAACAGTTAAAAGATTTCACATGGAAAAGCGAAAGATTTTCCTTCTCCCGGAAAATGAGGAATATGATCCGATAGTCCTCACTCCCGAGGACTTCGAGAGCGGAAGCGCAAGAATACTCGGTGTTGCAGTTGAAATGAAAATAAAATTTTAAAGGATAGATTATGACTTCAATAAGCGTAGAATCCCTCGGATTTTCCGTGGGAACAAAAACAATACTTGAAAATATATCATTTTCTCTCGATGAGAGCGACAAGCTTGGAATCATCGGAGTTAACGGAAGCGGAAAATCAACCCTTATCAAACTGATAACGGGCGAATATGAGCCGACAAGCGGCAGCGTTTATATTTCAAAAGACAAGACCATCGGTGTTCTTACCCAGGACGGTGCATTTGAAATATCCGAGCTTTGCTCTGACACTGTGCTCGAACAGATGTATTCGGCTTTCCCCGAATTTATCAGAGCCGAAAAGCGTCTTGAGGAGCTTGAGGCAGAGCTTCGTGCAAGAGAAAATGAAGCAGACAGCGAAATTTACCGTTCGCTTACAAATGAATATACAGAACTTTACGGACGCTTCACTCAAAACGGAGGACTTGAATTTCGAGGCAGAGCAGCTTCGATACTCAAAAAAATGGGGTTCGAAGAGAGCAGCTTTTCTCTTCCATGCTCCAGTCTCAGCGGCGGTCAAAGAACAAGACTTGCACTTTCAAGGCAGCTTTGCCGCGAGCCTGACATTCTGATCCTTGACGAGCCTACGAACCATCTTGATATGGAAACTCTCAGATGGCTCGAAAATTTTCTTTTGTCATATAAGAAGAATATTCTTGTCATCTCCCATGACAGATATTTCCTTGACAAGATAACAAATAAAACCCTTCACATCCAAAATCACAAGGCAAAGCTCTATAACGGCGGCTATACTCAGAGCATGGAGCAGAGAAAGATCGACCGTGAAATCGAGGAAAGGCACTATAAGAATCAGCAAAAGGAGATCGCAAGGCAGGAAGCTTATATTGCTCAGCAGAGAGCATGGAACAGGGAGCGCAATATAATTGCCGCAGAGAGCCGTCAGAAGGCTCTTGACCGCATGGTGAAGCTTGAAAAGCCCGAAAACGATCCAAAGAATATTAGGCTGACATTTACAAAAGGCGGCGAAAGTGGAAACGAGGTTCTTTCGGTTAAGAACCTTTCGATGGCGTTTGGAGAAAAGAAGCTTTTTGATGATCTTTCATTTCTTGTCAAAAAAGGAGAAAAAGTGTTCATCATCGGAGCTAACGGCTGCGGAAAATCAACTCTTATCAAGATACTTCTGGGCAAGCTTGCGGCAACAGGCGGTAAGATCGAAACAGGATATAATGTGGAAATAGGCTATTATGATCAGGAAAATCAAAATCTCGATATGAACAAGACCGTTCTTGACGAGCTTTGGGACGCTTATCCAACGATGACGGAAACAGAGGTGAGAAATGCACTTGCACTTTTCAGATTCGTGGGTGAGGATGTATATAAAACGGTTTCTGTGCTCAGCGGCGGTGAGCGTGCAAGACTGACACTCTCGAAGCTTATCCTTTCGAGAATGAATCTGCTAATTCTCGATGAGCCTACAAACCATCTCGACATAGGTTCAAGAGAAGCTCTTGAAAGTGCTCTTGAAGAATACGAGGGAACGGTTATTACAGTTTCTCATGACAGATATTTCATCGGTAAGCTGGCATCGAGAATAATCGAAATAAAGCCCGGCGATTGGAACGGCTCGGATGTTCTTGATTACGGCATTCTTCACCGCGGTTCGGGATATGACGAATACAGAGAGTTCAGAGATGAGAGAGAGGAAAGACTGAGCTGCATCTCATCTGCCATCAAAGATAGCAAGGAAAGCTCCGAGAAGGAACAGTATCTGAAGGCAAAGCAATCAGCATCCGATGCAAGAAAAGAGCAAAAGAGGCTCGAGAGGCTGAAGAAAGAGGCTGAAAAGCTTGAAGCGGAGCTTGAAGAGGTGGAAAACGAGCTTTACGGAGATGCCGCAAGCGATTATATAAAGGCAGCAGAGCTTGATACGAGAAAAAATGAAATTGAGGAGCGCCTCATGGAAATATATGAGGAGATAGGCTGCTGAAACGAAAGGAGATGAGGCTGTGTTTTTTGAGCTTGTCAAGGAGATGCTTTGTGCCGAGGGCATAGAAAGCATCTCTGCAATATCACTTAAAAATTGCATAATAAAAAAGCCTTATCTTCTGGAAAAGGCAGGAATCGACAAAGGAAAAGGAAATGCTGTCATCTTCACGGTTCCATATTATCTGCCCGGAGAAAAGGATAGAAATATATCTCTATATGCAGTTTCAAAAGATTATCATCTCTATTTTTCGGAGCTTTTCGGAAAAATCCTGCCGAAGCTTAAAGAGCAATATCCAAGCAATGCTTTTGCGCTTTTTTCCGACCATTCTCCCATTGACGAGGTTCATGCGGCAAGTGCCGCAGGGCTTGGCATAATCGGCAAAAATCACCTTCTCATAACAGAAAAATATTCTTCCTTTGTCTTTATCGGAAGCATCATGACAGATGTTTGTTTTGATACATTTTTTTCTCCCCCGAAAGAATGCGAAAATTGCGGCAGATGCTATGCGTCCTGTCCATGTCATCTTGACACTTCAAAATGCATCTCGGCTCTTTCTCAAAAAAAAGGGGAGCTTTCCGAGGAGGAAAAAAATGTCCTCATCTCATCGGGCACAGCTTGGGGATGCGATGCTTGCCAGCTTGCCTGCCCGCATTCCGAGGGCATTTCGGAGACAAAAATTCCATTTTTCCTCCATAACCGTATACCGCATCTGACATCAGATTTAATAAAGGGCATGAATGAAGATGATTTTTCCGCCCGTGCATATTCATGGAGAGGCAGGAATACCATACTTCGGAATTTGAAGCTTTTTGAAAACGGAGACGAAAATGAATAATCATGATCAAAGCGAGAACGATCGCTTAAGAGAAGAAAACAAGCGACTTCGCAAAAAAATCAAAAAACTTGAGCGTGAGATATACCGCTTGCATTCAAATGCGGGGATCGAAAAATCCGGAGACAGCGTTAGTAAGCTCTGGAATCAAAGATATCTGGTTTCATCCGTGATGTCGGAAAAAAGCTATCCAAGATATTCCGCAAAGCTCCTAAAAAGCACATCAGCCTGGGGGCTTGCAAGCAAAGGCATCAAATATTTCAGAAGATTCAAGCTTCTTTCAACTCTTTTCAGATGGATAACAAGACTTATTGCTCTTGCGGAATCCGGCGTTGCACTGGTTGCTTCGCTTTCCGTTTTTATCGTGGCACTTCCCTTTGTTCTGATTCTTTCGCTCATCAGCCTCTTTGCCGCTCTTTTCAGAGGCAGAAGCATGATAAATGAGATGAGAAAAAAGCTGGATGGCAAAAAAATATATATTCTTTTTGCAGAAAAAGAGCAAATCAAAAGAGAAAACAGCGAAAAGGGATATTTTTATTCAAACGCAAAGACTCTTGCGTCGGAAGGCTCTTCCGTCATCATGGTTTCACCGTTTTTCTTTTCAAAAAAGGGATTTGAAAAGAAAAACAATTATGTTACCGCAAGAGAGGAAAGAGAAAACATTTTTCTTGTGAGAAAAATATTCTTTTTCATCCTCAGACGCAAGGTCATCGAAAAGACTTCGAGTGATTATATTACAATATTTTAGGAGTTAAAATATGCTTAAATTAATTCTTGGCGGTGCGGGAAGCGGCAAGACCACCCTCATCACCGAAATGATAAAAAAGGATATAGAGAGCGGAAAACGAGCTATTCTTATCGTTCCGGAGCAGGAGACTGTTGCAAGAGAAAAGGAGATGCTCACTGTTCTTCCTCCATCGGCACAGCTCTCCTTTGAGGTGCTGAATTTCACAAGACTCGCCAACAGCGTTTTCAGAAAATACGGTGGTCTAACATATAATTATATAACCGACGGAGTTAAGGCTCTTGCCATGTGGAATACACTTCGTGCGCTCTCACCTCTTCTTTCCGAATACGGCAAAACCGGGAACGACAGCACATTTTCTTCTGTTATGCTCTCGCAGATAGAAGAATTCAAGGCATACGGCGTTTCGCCTATGGCTCTCGAAAGAGCTGCCGCAGCGGCAGAGGATGACAGCAGGATCAAAGCAAAGCTTTTTGATATGTCCCTCATATATTCCGCTTATTCCGCTTCACTTGAGAGCTTTGGAGGAGGAGATCCCTCGGACGATGTTGGAAAGCTTGCGTCAAAGCTGAAGGAGCATCGCTTCTTTGACGGTACAAGCGTTTATATCGACTCCTTTACGAGCTTCACAAAATCTGAAGAAAATGTAATTCTCGAAATATTAAAACAGGCAGAGCTTACCGCTCTTTCACTTTGTATTGAGGGAGATGAAAGCGATGGATCGCTCCAGTTTGCCAGCATTGCTCAAACCCTAAAAAAGCTTGAAAGGCTTGCGGAAAAAGCAGATATTATTCCCGAAAAGATATATCTTTCGGGAAATAAAAGAACCGAAAAAGAAGCTCTTCGTTATCTTTGCGATAATATCTGGCGATTTGATTCTGCGCCTTTAGCAGACGGAGATATTGACTGTGTCCGTCTTATGAAATGTACAAATGTTTATGAGGAAGCGGAGGCTGCTACAGCTTGCGTTTCCGAGCTTGTGCAAAGCGGAATGAGATACAGAGATATCGTCATCCTTGCAAGAAATGTCGGTAGCTATGAGGGAATAATTGACAACGCTCTTGAAAAGGCTGATATACCCTATTTCATGTCAAAGAGCACAGATGTTTCTTCAATGCCCCTTGCAAAGCTCATACTTTGCGCCCTTAGAATAAAGAACAACGGCTGGAAAACCGAGGATGTCATCACATATCTCAAAACAGGTCTTACAGGACTTGAAGAGCGTGATGCAGACCTTTTTGAGCAGTATATCTGGAAATGGAGCATAAAGGGCAAAGCTTTCCTTGGAGATGACTGGACAATGGACCCATTTTCCTATTCTTCCACCCCATCAAAGGAGGGCGAAAAGGTTCTTGCCACAGTAAATGAATGCAAAAATGCACTGACAGAACCGCTTTGTGCGCTTTTTGATGCACTTGACACGGCAGAGGACAATAAAGCCATGTGCACTGCCCTCTTTGCATATATGGAAAGTCTTTCTCTTTCAGAGAAAATGAAGGAGTTTTCGGATGTCTGCCTCGAAAGAGGCGACAGACAAATGGCGGACGAAGCACTGCGCCTTTATAACACTATACTTGATGTGCTTGAGGTCATAGCATCATACGAAAGTGATGAGGGAAGATATGATTGCTCTGAATTTGAGCAAGCTATGCGCATAGTTCTCTCAGAGGCTTCCCTTGGCTCGATCCCTACCTCCTGCGATGAGGTTACAGTTGGTTCTGCCGCACTTCTCCGAGCAAACAAACCGAAATGCGCCATAATCATCGGCATAAATGACGGTATTTTCCCCGAAAATGCAAACGGAAATAAGATGCTTACAGACGAGGACAAGCTGTTTCTTGCAGAAAACGGCATTGAGCTTTCACCCATGAGCGAGGAGAATGCCTCAGAGGAGCTTTTCTATTTTTACCGCGCCATATCTGCACCATCGGAAAAGCTGATCCTTACATATTCAGCCTCCGAGCTTCAAGGTGGAAAGGAGATGTTACCTTCTCTTGCATTCAACCGCACATCTTACCTGCTGGGACTTAAAGCCATCGACTATGCGTCTCTTCCTTACCGAGATAAGCTTTGGAGCAAAAAGGTCGCCTTTGAATATTCAGCCATGGCAGACGGAGAAGACGGTCATGCGCTGCGCAAATATTTCTCGGAAAGTGATGAATTTTCCTCTCGCTTTGCAACACTCTATACTCCCATCGGTGAGAGAAAATGCACCGTTCCGGAGGAGATAAGCGATCTTGTTTTCGGAAAAAGGATGAATTTTTCTCCATCTGCACTCGAAAAATATGTGAAATGCCATTTTGATTATTGGTGTAAATATGTACTGAAGCTCCGTCCCGATGAAAAAAATTTATTCTCCATCAGTGATACGGGCTCTATGGTCCATGCCATAATCGAGAAATTTATCAAAGCCGTCACAGATGAAAACGGGTTCAATGCAAAAAAGGCAGAGGAGGAAGCCGAGGAGCTGATAAAACAGCTCATGGAGCTTTATATAGAAGAAAACATTCCCGAAAAAGATGCGGCAAGAGAGCAAGTTGCGCACAGTTTGAGCAAGCTTAAGCACCTTACGGGACTTCTTGCCAAAAACATCACAGAAGAACTGAAGACCAGCAAATTCACACCAAAATTCTTCGAGCTTGAGATAAATGCAGACAAGCCCGAAACGATCTCGCCGCTGGTGTTTAAGCTGAAGGACGGCACAAGTGTTTCGATCAAGGGCTTTGTTGACCGAGTTGACCTTTGGGATGACGGTGAATATACCTATGTTAAGGTCGTTGACTACAAAACAGGCTCAAAGGAATTCAGGCTTGAGGATATTGAAGAAGGCTTGAATTTGCAGATGCTTCTCTATCTTTTCAGCATTTGCTACTCTCCCGAAAACAATGCAAGGCTTGGCTGTCATGGTAAGCTTAAGGAGGCAGGAGTTGTCTATCTCACATCAAAGGTCTCGGGAGTTACAGAAAAAAGCGGCACAAGCGTTGATACCATCAAAAAGGATGCAGAGGAAAAGCTCACGAGAAGCGGAATTATTCTTGCCGATGACAAAGTTGAGAAGGCTATAAATGAAGATATAAAATATGTTATGTCGGGCTATGGCGGCAATAAGCGGAAGAAAAAAGAGGTTTGCTTCAAGACAGAAGAAGAATTTTCCGAAATTAGAAACACCGCAGAAAAAGCCCTCACAACCGCTTTCACAGAATTGCGAGGAGGAAACGCCACAATCGAGCCAAAAAAGTATGAGGGAAAATTCCCCTGCGAATATTGCGATATGAAGGCTGTATGCCGCAGAGCGCACATAAAGACAGAATATGAAAACGACGAATATACCGAAGGAGGAGATTATTGATGGCTGATTTTACCCCCGCACAGCTTAGTGCCATAAATACAAGCGGCAAAACCGTTCTCGTTTCTGCCGCCGCAGGCTCGGGAAAAACCACAACTCTCACAGAAAGAATAATCAGACGGCTTACCGATGATGAAAACCCCGCAGATATCAGCCGTTTTCTTATCGTCACCTTCACAAAGGCCGCTGCGGCAGACCTTAAAAGCAAGATATCCTCAGCACTCGGAGCACTTCTTGCCCAAAATCCTGCCGCAAAGAATTTGCAAAGACAGATGATGAAGCTGGGAAGTGCCGATATCTGCACCATCGACTCTTTCTACTATAGCGTTGTTAAAAGCAATTTTGAGCTGCTTTCTCTTCCCGCCAAAATCTCAATGATGGACGAGAGCGAGCTTGCGGCAATAAAGCTTCGCATAATGGGCGAGGTCATTGAGGATTTTTATGAAGAAAAAGGCGAGAGCTTTCGCCCTCTCATGGATTGCTTTATGTCCTCAAGAGGCATTCTTGAGGCAGAAGTGCCGCTTATAAAGCTACATAACACCCTCAGCGGCTATCCCGATTTTCTCGAATTTCTGAGAACAAATGCACAAGAGCTTGAAAAAGAAGCAAAAATGCCATTTTTAAGCACCCGTGCAGGCAAATGTATTCTTGAATACTGTCTCGGCTTTTTTAATCATTGTGAAAAAATTTATAATGATGCGCTTGACGAGATCGGGCGGGATGATGCGGCACTTGCCGCATACGGTCCTTCATTTTCCTATGACAGAGATCATTTTATAAAGACCAAGGAAGCACTCATCTCGGGTGATTACGACGAGAGCGCAAGACTTTTCGCCTCTTATTCAAAGATCAGTCTCGGTAACCTCAAGGGCTGCAGTGACATTCTTAATGAATACAAATCTCAAAGAACAAATCTTGCCGGCACATATGAAAAAATCGGTCAGGATCTCTTTGCATATTCGGAGGAGATTCTCGCATCGGATGCCATAAAAATGAGCGAGCTTTGCATGATGCTCTATGAGCTGCTCACCGAATTTGAAAAGCGTTTTTCGGAAGAAAAAAGAAGCAAAATGTCTTGCGATTTCACCGATAACAAGCGCTTTGCGCTGAAGCTTTTCATTGATGAAAACGGCAACCCAACGGAGCTTGCAAAGGAATATTCAAAGAAATATGACGAGATCTATATTGACGAATATCAGGACACGGACATTGTTCAAGATAGGATCTTCGATGCCATTTCAAATGGAAAAAACAGATTTATGGTCGGCGATATCAAGCAGAGCATATACCGCTTCAGAGGTGCAAAGCCGTCTGTTTTCGCAGATTATAAAAACCATTTTCCCATTCTCGCATCCTCCGATGGCAGTGATAACTGCGCCATTTATATGTCGGAAAACTTCAGGTGCGATAACACCGTCATCAAAATAACCAATCTTATCTGCGGCTATATTTTCCGAAAAGGTCCCAACAGCATCGGATATATCGACAGCGATGATCTTGTTTTCGGCAAAAAAATAAAGCCCGAGGGCAGAGAGATGGCAAAGGCGGAGCTTTCCGTTATCCGTGCTTATACAAAAACTGCTCTAAATAAAATGTCGGATGAAGAAAAAGCGACAATGGAAGGCAGCGGCACTGAGCTTGAGATCAGATATGTTGTTTCCGAGATTGCAAGGCTTCTCGGAGATCCCAACCAAAAATGCGAGCAGGGCGGAACGCTTCGCCGTTTGCGTCCATCGGATATTGCCATACTGACGAGAGGTAACGAAGCAGCCAACGCCTTTGCAAAGGCTCTCTCGGATGTGGGTATTCCCTGCTCTGCAAGAACCACCGTCAATTATTTTGAGAATCCGGAGGTTCTTCTTATGATGAGCCTTCTGAATGTTATTGATAATCCGCAGAAGGATGTTTATCTTGCGGGAGTTCTCCGTTCACCGCTTTTCGGGTTTGATATGGGCGACCTGATAAAGATCCGCAAAAATGCAAGTGAAAACGGTTCTCTTTTTGATGATCTTGTTTTTGCCTCTGAAAATTCCGAGGATTCTTCGCTTTGCGAAAAAATAAAGCATTTTCTCGAAAAGCTTGAGCTTTACCGTCATATGGCAAAGCTTCTGCCGATAGATAAGCTTCTACGCTATCTATATTCGGACACTCTGATCCTTTCATATGTTGGCGGTGACGAGGAAAATGACGATATGTCGGTTTCGGAGAGGCGTGCAAATCTTCTGCTTCTCTATGATTATGCAAGACGCTATGAGGCAGGCTCATATAAGGGACTTTACAGCTTCATCGGTTATGTGAATGACATCATAGAATCAAAGCAGACAGTTGAGCCTCCCGCAACCCTTGGCACATCAGATGTTGTAAATGTTATGACGATACATAACTCAAAGGGTCTTGAATTTCCCGTTTGCTTTGTTTCATATATTCAAAAGCCTATGAGAAGCAATCAAAGGGGCGTTAATATCGAGTTTGATCATGACATTGGAATCGGACTGAAATTCGGTACGGAAAGCGGATTTGCCACCATCGAAAATGCCATTCACCGAGCTTTGATCATCAAAAACGAAACCGAAGAGATCGAGGAAGAAATGCGCATTCTCTATGTTGCTATGACCAGAGCGAGAGAAAGACTTTATCTCACTTGTCATGTTCTAAACGACGCATGGGAAAGCAAAGCGGCGATAAACGCAAAATATGCGGATGAATATTCTATCATAAACAGCTCAAGCTACCTTGATTTTGTTGCCACGGCATATAACGCGATGAGCGATGAGGAGAAGGATTTTCTGACCGTCAAAAGGCTGCAGCCCAATGAAATTTCCTCTCTTGAGGACATCGTATATGCAACCGACACAGATGTTCCTTCCGAGGAAAAGTCCGAAAAAGCAGATGCTGCTGCAATTGATCTTTTCAAGGAACGCTTTGATTTTGAATATGAATATTCTCATCTTTCAAGGATTCCCGCAAAGCTTTCTGTTTCAAGGCTGTTCCCAAGAGTTCTTGACGACACGGATGAAAATGATGAGAGTGAGCGTGAGCTTCCGAGCCTTCGCGAAAAGCCTTCATTTCTTCTTCCCGAAGCGGAAAAAGCATCGGGAGCAGAGAGAGGTACCGCCACTCACACATTTATGCAGTTCTGCGATTTTGATAGAGCTGAAAAAAGCGGCATAAAGGAAGAGCTGGCACTTCTTTGTGAGAGAGGCTTCATTTCAAAGGAAACTTCCGCTCTTGTAAACACATATCAGCTCGGGCGATTCTTTAAAAGCAGCTTTTATAATGAGCTGAAAGCATCAATGTCAAAAGGCGGCAAAATGTGGAGAGAGCAAAGATTTAATATCGAAATGCCTGCCGCACTTTTCACCGAGGATGAGAGCTTCAGGGCAAAAATCGAGGACGAAAAGATAACTGTTCAGGGAATTATCGACCTTGTTTTCATTGATAAGGATGGAAATATAACCCTATGCGACTACAAGACCGACCATCTTTCAAAAGAGGAGCTTGAGTCTCCTTCTCTTGCGGCAAAAATGCTTACTGAAAGACACGGAACACAGCTTTCCTATTATAAAGAAGCGATAAGGCAGATATTCGGGAAAGTACCCTGCAGGATTTGCATTTATTCCCTCCCCCTTGGAGAAGCTGTTGATATTGATATTTAAAGCACTAAAGAGGCTGAGTTATCAGCCTCTTTTTCAAACAGTAATTTATCGGTGAGGGAGTTTCGCCTCTGCGGAGGCGACCGACGCCGCCGTCGGCTCGCGCGACCTTTTTAAAAAGGTCGATCAAAACTTTGAAAAAGGGAATTTTTATTGTTGTTTATCTGTGTTTCTACATGGAATTTATGAGAATTCTATGTAGAAAACTTGTCATCAATCTCCTCACAAGTCATCTTGAGCGTAGCGAAGGATCTGGAAACGCTAAAGGATGATTTCACCGCTATCTGACAGTTCGACAAATTACTGTTTCCAAAGCTAATTATAAACAGAAGGTGCCGTCTCATAATGAGACAGCACCATGAATCTATTTTTTATATTCTACCATGCTCAAAAACTCACCGTTTTTGGTATATTGTGAAACCGCAATGATCCGAGATGTTTCATCATATTCATCAATTTCAACTTCCGCTGTTTTCAGACAATATTTGCTGACGAACTGCGTTTTCACCCGTTTACCGTCAATGGTTATCACAGAAAACTCGGTGAAATTGTTTCCGGTCACGGTAAGTCCTTCTTCGTCTATTTTTATATCATCAATTTCGATGTCCCTCACACCCATTTTTATTTGCGTCGGCAGATATTTCTGCTTGCCGTTATAGGCGCCGTAATCACCGTAAAGAACATCATATTCGAGCATTTCAAGGGCATTCTGATAATTCTCGCTCTTTGAATATGTCTGATGAAGCTTAGTAAAAATACCGTTTGAAAAATTTGCAAGCTCCATAATATATGCAGATAACTGATATGATTCCAGATCCTTTATTCTGCGCTCTTTTTCCAGATTTGAAACGATAACATATTCCGTGCTGTAGAGATCGCCTGCGGTAAGATCGTCATCCTCGATCTCAAGGCTTGGGAGATGATCTCCGAAAAATACGAGAATATAAGGCTCGGAGCTTTTAGAGAGCTTTTCGGCAAGTGCGCCAATAAATTTATCTGTTTCCGAGAGCTGATTCACAAAATATTTATAGGCTGTGTTCTCTCCCTCGTCTTCCGTTCCGTAAACCTCGATGCTGCCGAGATATTCTTCGCTCTCACGGGGGTATCTGCCGTGTGCCTGAACTGAAATCGCATAAACAAGATCCTGCGATGCTGTGGAATTGAGAGCTGCAATGATCTCATCCGTCAAGACCTCATCCTTCGCCCATCCGATAAGATTCCTTCTCACATTATCCATATATTCAACAGATGTAAAGGTGTCAAATCCGAGATTTGCATAGACGGTGTTTCTGTCATAAAATGTGCCTGTGTGATTATGGATGGCATGAGAGGTATATCCCTGTTCTCGCAGATTATATGCGATCGTCTCGCAGGTGTTGTCCTGGAGGATCGTTTTATAGGGATATTCCGCGGTTCCGAAATATTCCAAATTCATTCCCGTGAGGATCTCAAATTCGGTATTCGCAGTTCCCGAACCTATAGAGGGAACAGAAAGGAATCCGTTGCTGTATTTTTCTTTGAGGGCAGTAAAATTTGGAACAGGATTTTTTGAAAAGCTGATATCCTTCAGATAATTGACATCAAAAAATGATTCAAGCTGAACGATGATAATATTAGGCTTTGTTTTTTGCTGATCTCCGACGGTTACACCGATTGAATTGAGTATTTCATCAACATTTTCACGGCTGTAATCATCCGGCTTGTCGATTCCCCTGTCAAAAAGACCGACCGTGAAGCAATAAGCAAAGCCGTGACCTTCATAAGCATCCGGAAGATTTGCAAAATGGTCGGGAACAACGCCTGTATGATGGTAAGCTGTCGAAAGACCGAAAACCATGAGTATAGAGGCGAGGATCGAGCAGGCGGCTATTTTATAATCCACTTTTTCATTTTTCAATTTCTTTGCGAGATATATCAGTATCGCCACAGCGATGAGAATTGCGGCAACGATGAGTATCATTTGCCATATTTCAAGATATATCAGCATAACGCTCCAGACAGATTCGAGAAGTCCGAGATCTGTGGCAGCAAACGGAGTGACTCTGAAGCAGCGCATGATAAAATCGGTAATGCCGAAGGCTATCCAGAGAAGTGAAAGGAAAAGAAGCCATACCTTGCGCTTTTTAAAAAACAGTGAAATTGAAAGCGTAAAGAAAATTATCGAAAAATTGAAGAAAAACAGATGCGGGCGGGTGAAAAGGAATACAAAGGCATCAATGAGAGAACGCCTGTTTGTTATCTCTGTAAAAAAAGTTACGCCAAAAGCCGAGGCAAGCGTGATAAGCAGGCTTCGGTAAGGCGCAAGATAAAGTATTCCTTTCATTTTCATATCATTTTTATTCATATCAATTATTATTCCCCGATTTTGTTTGATAATATTATATATCTTATTCCATTTTTTGTCAAGTTAAGATTTCTTAATGTTTTTTTGGATAGCGATGGGATCCTCACAAAGAGATACCCATTGGGTTAATAATTGTCTTTTAAACAGTAATTTGTCGAACTGTCAGATAGCGGTGAAATCATCCTTTAGCGTTTCCAGATCCTTCGCTACGCTCAGGATGACAAGTGGAGGATCGGAGCATTTTGTCCTAATTTGTCATTCTGAGCGCAGCGAAGAATCTATTAGCATTAACAGAT
>JAFXAN010000050.1 GCA_017517035.1 Clostridia bacterium | reverse complement strand
TACTGTTTGAATTAAAATACAAGTGAAATTGAACGGTAAAATAAGGCTCCCCTGTTTTAATAGGGGAGCTGGCACGGCGAAATAACTTGCCGTAGAAAAATAGATACTATTTGCCGTGACTGAAGGGTGTAGCTTGCAAAGTAACTTTATAAAACAAGAAAGTTACTTTTTACCTCATAAGACCCTTCCGTCTTTTGCCTTACGGCAAAATCCACCTCCCCTAATTTTGCTTTGCAAAATCAGTGGAGGCAAGCGAACATCCTCATCTCCGTTTATTTACTCTTTCAACAGTTCGACAAATTCCTGTTTAAAAACAAATCATTAACAGACGGTGCCATCTCATAGTGAGACAGCACCTTGATTCTTACTCATTAATTTAAAGCTCGCAGGAGAGCATATCCTCGTATGTTTCTCTGCGGATTATCAGTTTGTCCTCTCCGCCACGAAGCATAACTACGGGAGGACGGGGAATCCTGTTATAATTTGATGCCATCGAGTGATTATATGCTCCCGTTGTCATAACGGCAACGATATCGCCTCTCTCCGGCTTCGGCATCTTTACATCCTCCTGGATGATATCGCCGCTTTCACAGCATCTGCCCGCAACCGTGCAGACAAAATCGCATTCCTCGTTCATCCTGTTTGCGAGAGCAACGCTATATGGTGAGCCGTAAAGAGCAAATCTTGGATTATCGGGCATACCGCCGTCGATGGAAACATAGCTCTTAAAGCTGGGGATGATCTTCACCGTTCCTGCGCTGTAAAGTGTCATTCCCGCATCAGCAACGATGCTTCTGCCCGGCTCCATACGAACGGCAGGAAATTTCATGCCTCTTTCATCGCAAATCATTCTCATATGCTTTGCGATCTCGGCTATATTTGCTTCATAATCTATCAGCGGATGATCGGGAAGATATCTCACTCCCATTCCGCCGCCCAGATTGATTATTTCCGCTTCAAAGCCGAGTTCATCTCTCATATCGGCAGAGAAAGAAAGCATGATCTCAGCAGCGGAAATAAAAGGCTCACTTTCAAAAATCTGCGATCCTATATGGCAATGATAGCCCATAACGGCGATATTCTTTTGCCTAAGTGCAAGTGATAGAAGCTCCTTTGCCTGTCCTGTTTCGATGGCAGCTCCGAATTTTGAATCAACTCTTCCTGTGTTTATTGACTGATGGGTATGCGGATCAATTCCGGGAGTGATGCGGAGCAGTATTTTCTGAATACTTCCTCTTTTTTCTGCTTCCTTCTGAATTGCAAGAAGCTCGGTTACGCTATCGCAAACGAAATATCCAACGCCCTTGTCCATTGCAAAGGAAATATCCGAATCTGTTTTGTTATTTCCGTGAAAATAAGAGTTCTCCATGGGGAAACCGCCTGCAGATGCTGTAAATATCTCTCCCGAAGAAACAACATCAATGCCCATTTTCTCCTCGCGCATAATGCGGTATATATCCTTTATGCAAAGAGCCTTTCCCGCATAAAGAGGCATGGAAGCCTCACCAAAATGCTTCTTCATTGCGCCCATATATATGCGGCACTTTTCTCTGATCTTGTCTTCATCAAGAAGATAGAGAGGTGTTCCGTATTTTTCTGCAAGAGAAACGGTGTCATGCCCTGCAAATGTAAGATGTCCCGCTTCGTTTACGCCCAGATTATCGCAGATCATGTCATTTTTGTTATCCAAGCATATCGTTAACACTATATAGACCTCTTTCCTTTGTCATAAGATAATTTGCCGCTGTGAGAGCACCCTCTGCAAAGAGCGCACGGCTATGGGATTTATGCGAAAGGGTAATAGTCTGTGAGCCTGTGTCAATTCTGACCTCATGCTCACCCACGACCTTACCCATTCGGAGTGAGTGGATTCCGATCTCGCCCTTTTCACGCTTGCCGTTTTCATGTCTGCCTATGTTGAATTTTCCGCCCTCTTTAGCTTCCTTTACGCCCTCTGCAAGCATAAGCGCAGTACCGGAGGGAACATCCACCTTCTGATTATGATGGACCTCGGTTATCTCAACATCAGCATCCGGGAACATTCTCACCGCCTGCTTCACAAGCGAAACGAGAAGTGCGATTCCGATTGACATATTGCCCGAATAGAAAACGGGAATCTCCTCGGAAGCCTTTTTGATCATTTCCTTTTCTTCATCTGTCTGACCTGTTGTGGCAATGATGATGGGAAGCTTTCTTCCCAGTGCATAGGAGATAAGCGATTTTGTTGCGCTGTGGTGCGAAAAGTCGATAATAACATCCGCATCTTCATTTACTGCCGAAATATCGGTATAAGCGGGGCAATTTACAATGGGGAGAACGATGTCGGTAGCCGCTGCGAGAGTTGCACAGCCGTAGCCGCCCTCAATAGCTCCTATAAGCTCCTTTCCCATCTTTCCCGATGCGCCGCAAACTATAACCTTCATTTTAAGTACCTCTTAAATTATTCCGTGTGATTTCATAAGGGAGATGAGCTTAGCCTCATTTGCCTCCTCCATGGGAGTGAGAGGCAGACGGAGATAATTCTCGCAATATCCCATTGCGCTCATGGCAGCCTTTACGGGAATAGGATTGACCTCGCAGAACAGTGCGTTTATAAGAGAAAGATATTTCATCTGCATCTGCATACTCTTCTGCGTTTCGCCACGCATAAATGCATGGCAGATCTCGCTTGTTTCACCGGGGATGAGATTTGAAAGAACCGAGATAACTCCCTTTCCTCCGCAAGCCATGATGGGGACGATCTGATCATCATTTCCCGAATAGATATCGAGCTTGTCACCAACAAGAGTTGCTGTTTCAACGATCTTTGATATATTGCCGTTTGCCTCTTTGATGGCAGCGATATTTGGATGGTCTGCAAGAGCAAGATATGTTGAAGGCTCAATATTCATTCCTGTTCTTCCGGGAACATTATAGAGAATTATCGGCTTTGTGGATTCGTCTGCAAGAGTTGTAAACATTTTGATAAGACCTTTTTGAGTTGCCTTGTTATAATATGGAGTTACGACGAGCATCGCATCAGCGCCGGATTCACAAGCGCAGCGTGTGAGGTCAAGAGCATAGCCTGTATCGTTTGAGCCTGTTCCTGCAATAACGGGAACTCTGCCTGCTGTGCGCTTAACTGCAAAATCAATAGCATCTCTGTGCTCATCATCGGTAAGAGTCGAAGCCTCACCTGTTGTTCCGCAGACAACGAGAGCGTCGATTCCGCTATCTATCTGCCAGTCGATGAGCTTTCCGAAAGCCTCATAATCGATCCCGTTTTCGGTAAGCGGTGTTACAAGAGCGGTTGCGGCTCCTGTGAAGATTGTTTTGTTGTTCTTTGCCATTTTTGTTTTCCTTCCTTTTCTTAAAACAAAAAATAGAGCCAATTCCTCCGAATTGGCTACCGATAAAGCTAAAAATATGTGACAAAAACACACGTGAAAAATAGCTAATAACGATAGCTCTCCGCAGAAATGCGACAGTACGGCAGATCTTATTCCCCCATACCGGTGGTGCCTTTCGCCCGGGCATCCCTCGGCGCAATCCCCTTTCAAATCGGCAAAGCTCTGCGAAAGCTTGGCACCGAAGCTACTCTTGTCATGCGCACCTCTATCTTATTTATGCAAACATTATAACAGTTATTTTCCTTTTTGTCAATAGCTGACAGCATTTTTTTCATTATTTTATAATGTTGAGTGCTAAAAATATACCGTCTTAATAAAAAAACCGACTCGCAGAGTCGGTTTTTTCATTAAAGAATAATACAGATAAGTCCGCCGCTGCCCTCGTTGATGATCCTCTCAAGTGTTCCCGAAAGCTTCATTCTTGCGTCATCCGGCATATGCTCAAGCTTTGTGTGAAGCCCTTCATTCATCAGCTCGTAAAGGCTCTTACCGAACATATTTGACTGCCAGATCGACCTTGGGTCCTCTTCAAATTCATGAAGCATATATTTGATAAGCTCCTCGGATTGCGCCTCTGTTCCCACGATGGGGCTTATTTCAGTTTCTATGTTGGCTCTTATCATGTGTATCGACTGCGCCGCCGCACGAAGCTTCACTCCGTATGAGCCTGCCTGCCTTACGATCTCCGGCTCTTCAAGCGTCATTTCGTCAACGCTTGGCATAACTATGCCATAACCCTTTGTTTGCACCATTTCCAGAGCTTCGGATATCTTATCGTATTTTGTTTTCACCACCGAAAGCTCTCGCATGAGAGAGATCAGTGCATTTTCATCCTCGATCTCAAAGCCCGTCAGCGTTCCGAGCACCGAGTAATAAAGGCTTTCGGGTAGTTTAACGGTGACTTCCGCATTTCCGCTTCCGTAATCGAGAGTGCAGTCTGTGACCTTTTCGATATATTCACATTCATCAAGAGTAGCAAAAGCGTGTGTAGTGTCTCCGATCTTGTTAACTTTAGATGCGGCAGAGGCTACAGCTTCGCATATTGAGACTCTGACCTTGTCATCGCAGGGAAGTGCAAAAATCCATCCGGGCAGGGATATGTGGATCTTTGAAATGGGAAATTCATGGAGCACAAGCTCAAGAATATGCCTTATATCATTATCATCAAGATCAAGACAGCTGACAAGTGCAACGGGAACCTTATATTTTTCCTCCAGCTCCATTGCAAGCTCGGTAGCTCTCTCTGTTTCCGGCTCTGCTGAGTTCAGGATTATTGCAAAGGGTTTTCCAAGCTCCCGAAGCTCTCTTATAACTCTTTCCTCGGATTCGACATAGCTTTCCCTCGGTATCTCACCTATAGTGCCGTCTGTGGTGACGACCATTCCGATGGTGGAATGCTCCTTTATGACCTTTTCCGTGCCGATCTCAGCCGCCATTGTAAAGGGGATCGGCTCATCAGACCACGGTGTATTTACCATTCTGGGCTTGCCTTCCTCGATATGACCTATTGCATCGGGAACGATATATCCAACGCAGTCTATCATCTTTACTCTCAGAAGTGCTCCATCCTCAAATTTTATCGAAACCGCTTCATCGGGGACAAATTTCGGCTCTGTTGTCATAACGGTCTTTCCGCTTGCGCTCTGAGGCATTTCGTCTCGTGCGCGTGTTCTGTCAAATTCGTTTTCGATATTCGGAAGCACGACCGAATCCATAAAACGCTTGATAAATGTTGACTTTCCTGTTCTGACGGGACCGACAACTCCTATATATATGTCGCCGCCCGTTCTTATGGCAATATCCTTATAAATTGATTGCTCTGACATACTTTTCCTCCCTTTTTCTGTAGTCTTTCGCTTAAATATATGTGAGGGAGAAAAAATTTAGAACAAATTATTTTTCTAATATCTCAAGGGCGATGACACCGAACAACAGTAACAGAGCAGAGCCGAGGATAACCGAAAAGATATCGGGATATGTAATGAGAGCTTTTGCGGGATCGGTCATGGCATCCCGACAGAAATTCGATGAGATTATCAATAAAAATAATGATATGGGAGCAAGTCCGGTCTTTAGGAGAAGCATTGGATATTTCCCCGGGGAGAGCTTGAATTTTGTTTTTTTCTTCATAATATTGCTCCTTTCAAATTTGTATAAAAAAGCGTTTATTACTAAAAAGAAAAAATATTATTTTATAAATCAATTAGATTATAGCATTTGGGACACCTTATGTCAATGGACAGTATTTGGAAAAAATGCATAATCTGCATAATGGGGAACTCTGAAGAAATTTCTAAAAAAACTTTCCATTTCTTTTCAGAAAAATTCCCTTATTTATGTCGAAAAAGCCATTTAGATGTTATATAATGTAATATTTTACATAAATTAACATATTTGTGACGATATATGCGAAAAAATCTAACAAAAGATAGTGAATAGTATGGTATAATGCTATATGACACTCAAGAATCAGGAGGACGGTTATGAGAAGATGTAAGGAAGAGCTGATTGCCTGTGACCGACATACTATATGCGGCAGATTGGCATACTATAGGCTTACAAAGCTTCACGGAAAAGGCATATATTTGATAGCAGTATGCTTTGGCAAGGATAGGGCGGTGCAGAGAATTTGCGGAAAAATTGATGATGTTCTTCGGATATATAGGAGCGTTGAGAAAAATTCGGTCACACCCTGTACTCTTTCCGATGTAATTAAGGATATAACCTTCCCCTGTGAATAAAAAACTGAAAGAATATAAAAAACTCTTTACTTTTTTTGATTTTTGTTGTATAATATCCTTATAAAATTCCAAGGAATGGGAGAACACCAAAATGAAGTGTCCATATTGCGCTTTTGCAGATAGTAAGGTAATAGATTCAAGACCTATAAATGAAGGAACGAGCATTCGCCGTCGCCGTGAATGTCCGGAGTGCCAGAGAAGATTCACAACCTTTGAGGTTATTGAATCTGTGCAGATAGTAGTTATAAAAAAGGATGGCTCAAAGGAGCTTTTCGATAAAAACAAGCTGCTAAACGGTCTTATGAAGGCTTGTCAGAAGCGTTCGGTTAATGCGGGAGATATAGCAGATGAGATCGAGAGCGAACTTCAGAATTCTCTTTGCCAGGAGATATCCTCCATTGAGATAGGCGAAATGGCAATGAGAAAGCTGAAAACGAGAGATCATGTTGCATATGTGCGATTTGCTTCGGTTTATCGTGAGTTTAAGGATCTTGATACATTTCTTAATGAGCTTAAGGAACTTAAAAATTCAAAGGATTGATATAAAAGAATCGGGTTATTTGCTTGGGATGAGCAAATAACCCGATTCTTTTATTCGTTTTGTTGTTATATTCCGAGTATCATTTTCGCAAAGGCAAAATAGATGAGAAGCGAAAGCGCATCCACGATGGTTGTGATAAGAGGACTTGCCATAACTGCGGGGTCAAATCCAACTCGTTTTGCAAGGATTGGCAACGAAGCACCGATGATCTTTGCAAGAACTACCGTCACCAGGAGTGCCAGCGAAACTACAAGCGATGACATCATATCAACATTGTTCCCGAAAATAAGGTTATCAACAAGAAGTATTTTCACAAAATTGCAAGCAGCGAGAATAACACCGCAGAGCAGGGAAATGCGAAGCTCCTTTAAGATAACTTTGAAAATATCGCCCATTCTGATCTCGTCAAGTGCAAGACCTCGGATGACTGTGACAGATGACTGACCGCCCGAATTACCACCCGTTCCCATAAGCATCGGAATGAACGCAATGAGCACGGGAAAAGCGGAAAGTGCGCCTTCAAAGCCTGCAATTATCTGCCCTGTGAAGGTTGCGGACACCATGAGAAGAAGAAGCCACGGGAATCTTGTCTTAAATGTTTCCCAAACGCCTGTTTTCAGATAAGGCTTATCGGTAGGGGTGATAGCACCCATCATTTCGATGTCCTCAGTTGCCGCCTCCTCGATAACGTCGATAGCATCATCGACGGTAACGATTCCCACAAGCCTCTGCTCACGGTCAACGATGGGCAGAGCAAGAAGATCGTATTTTGAAATGAGCTGTGCGACCGTTTCCTTTTCATCGTGCGTGCCGGCATATGCAAATTCAGAAATCATAACTTCCTCGATGAGAGTTGTATCGGAGGCAAAAAGAAGCTCTTCAAGCCTTATTGTGCCTTGAAGCACTCTTGCATTGTCGGTAACATAAGCCACATAGACGGTCTCTTTATCAATACCTTTTTTTCTTATATGGTTTATCGCCTCGCCAACAGTCATTGACCGGCGCAGGTCGATAAATTCCGCTGTCATGATGCTTCCTGCGCTGTTTTCGGGATAACTTAAAAATCTGTTTATGAGCGCTCTTGTTTCGGGCTTTGCAACCTGAAGTATCCGCTTGACCATGTTTGCGGGAAGCTCTTCAAGCATATCCACCGCATCATCAACATAAAGATCCTCTATAACCGACGAAATTTCCGTGTCGGTGGCGGCAGAGATGATGCGTTCTTGAACTTCGCTTTCAAGCTCTGCAAAAATATCGGCTGAAATATCCTTTTTAAACATACGGAAAACGGAAAGCTGGCGCTCTTCGGGAAGTGAGGATATGAATTCTGCAATGTCGATAGGCTCGGTCTCGTCTATGGCTCGCATAAATTCCGCATAGTTTTTGTTTTCAAGTAGAGTGTAAAGTTTTTCAAGATTAGCCATCATCGAAACCTCCTCGGGATTTTAAACAGTAATTTAGCGAACAGTCAGATAGTGGTGAAATCATCCTTTAGCGTTTCCAGATCCTTCGCTATGCTCAGGATGACAAGTGGAAGAGGGCATACCTTTACCCTAACTCGTCATTCTGAGCGTAGCGAAGAATCTATTAGCATTAAAAGAGGACAAACCCACAACTGCCATTTATAACTCACTGACAAATTACTGTTTTCTTTAGTATATCACGATATTGAAAAAAATACAAGAAGAAAAATAAAAAACCGTGGCTGTTTGTCAGCCACGGCAGAGCTTGTTATTCGGCAAGCCATTTTTCGGCATTTGCTTTTGACATTCTCTTTATGTCTTCCTTTTTATAAGGTGATTCCTCACCGCCGTTGAGATAGAGGAAATAGCTTCCGCTCTCTGTCTGATAGAGTGATTCCTCATATCCTGCGGGATCACCGAAAACTCCAACTGACTTTCTTTTTATGAGAGTTGAATTGTCGGTATCATAAACCTTACCGCAAATTGTTTTAAGCATTAAAATTTACCTCCTTTGCAATTATCATTGTAATTTTATCACATAAAGTGTTGTCTGTCAAGCGAAAAAAGTCGTCAAAAAAGAAAAATATTGGATAATTCAAATTTTTTTTAAAAAAACTCTTGCAATTTAGAAAAAAGTGTGCTATAATATGGCGTATTGTGTGAATATCAGTAAAGCGAGGTGTAAAAAATGAAGGAAGGAATTCATCCTGAATACAAAGAAGTAGTGATCAAGTGTGCATGCGGTGAAACCGTTGTCACCAAGTCCACTAAGGGCGAAGATATCAAGGTTGAAGTTTGCTCCAAGTGCCATCCCTTCTTTACCGGTAAGCAGAAATTCGTTGATGCGGGCGGTAGAGTTGATAAGTTCAAGAAGAGACTTCAGGCTAGCGCAAAATAAGCAAAAACTTCGCAGTAGCGGGCAGGAGTGCTTTTGCACATCCTGCCCTTATTGTTTTTCCGAAAGGATGTGAATTTTAATTTATGCCACAGAATTATAATGAAAAAAAGCTTGACGAGCGTGCTATTCTCGTTGCGCTTCAAAGTCGCGGGCTTGATGCGGAGGATGTTCAAAAAAGCCTTGATGAGCTTGAAAGATTGCTTCAGACTGCAGGTGGAGAGGTCTTTGCGAGGGTTGTTCAGGCAAAGGAAACTCCCGATATAAGAACTGTTGTGGGAAGCGGAAAGGTGCAGGAGATCGGCGAGCTTTGTAAAAACAATGATATTGAGCTTGTTATTTTTGATTGCGAGCTTTCCCCGTCACAGATAAGAAATCTGGAGGATGGAACAGGCGCTCATGTTATCGACCGCAGTATGTTGATCCTCGATATTTTTGCCCTCCATGCTCTCACGGGAGAAGGTAAACTTCAGGTTGAGCTGGCTCAGCTTAAATATACCGCTCCGAGACTTATCGGAAAAGGCCTTGAGCTTTCCCGTCTCGGAGGAGGAATCGGAACGAGAGGACCGGGTGAGAGCAAGCTTGAGAGCGACAGAAGACACATGAAGCGCAGAATAGTCGCCCTTGAAGCTGAACTTGACGAGCTTGATAAAAATCGCAGTACAATGCGTGCGGCAAGGGACAGAAGCGGAATTTCAAAGGTTGCCATCGTTGGGTATACCAATGCGGGAAAATCCACCCTTCTCAATAGACTCACCGATGCGGGTATTCTTGCGGAGGACAAGCTTTTTGCAACTCTTGATCCCACAACGAGAAAATTTGAGCTTCCATGCGGTGAAAGCGTGCTTCTTACCGACACCGTAGGATTTATCAGAAAACTTCCTCACCATCTTGTAAAGGCGTTCAAATCCACTCTCGATGAAGCTGTTTATGCAGATATATTGCTGATTCTAATAGATGCTTCCGATGAGGAGTGCGAGGAGGAGCTGGCAGTTACAGATAAGCTTCTGACCGAGCTTGGTGCGATCGGTAAGCCCACTCTTTATGTTTTCAACAAGTGCGATAAAGCAAATGAACTTCCCACACTTTCAGAGGGGGAAAGGGAAAATATCTTTTATATTTCCGCAAAGACGGGCGAGGGTGTTGACAAGATGATAAGCCGCCTTGAGGAGATCGTTCAGAGCGGCAAAAAGAGACTTGTTTTCACTATCCCCAATTCCGAGCAGAGTGCGCTTAATATCCTTTATAAAAATGCTTCGGTTGAGGATGTTGAATACGGTGCGGAAAATGTGAAGGTTACGGCAGTCGTTGATGCAAAGATCAGAGGACAGCTTGGAAAATATCATCCCGAGGACGACAGGATAAAAAAAGAGAGCGAGGCTGACTGGTAATGGCAGAGCTTTATACTACCATAGAGAAGGAAGCCATCGCTGAATTTGAGGAGAAAAAGTCGATCTTTATCGGTCATGCAATGCCCGTGAAAACCGAAGAAGAGGCTGCGGCGTTTGTCAAGGAGCTGAAAAATAAATACAGAGACGCAACTCACAATGTTTTTGCATATGTTCTCGGTGACGGAACGGTTCAAAGATATTCGGATGACGGTGAGCCTCAGGGAACTGCGGGTATGCCGGTGCTTGATGTTATTCGCAAGTCGGGATGCACCGATACTGCTATTGTAGTGACCAGATATTTTGGTGGAACTCTTCTCGGTGCAGGCGGACTTGTTAGGGCATATTCCCATGCTGCAAAGCTGGCACTTGATGAGGCAAATGTCATCACATATGAAAAATATGCGGTTCTGAAGCTTACTTGCTCATATTCGGATTACGGTAAATATCTTGCGGAGACGGAAAAATTCGGTCTTATAAATGACGGAGTTGATTTTGCGGAGAATGTCACAATGAATCTTGCAGTGAAAAGCTCCAGACTTTCAGATTTTGAAAAATTAATAAGCGATACAAGTAACGGAAAGCTTGCCCCCGAAAAGGTCGGCGAGAGATTTGATTATAGGTGAATTGTGAATGGGAATTTGTCGCTGCGTTAAACAACAAACGCTCCCTACAAAAAACATCCTCACGCACCGCCCAATTCCTGTTTGAAAACAAAAGGGACTTTTTGATCAAGTCCCTTTTGTTTGTTATTTTCCGAAATCAGCCAACTTTTTATAAAGGTCGGTGAAGAGGGTATCTCTCCAGATCTTATAAACATACTTGATGAGATGTCTTGTTTTGTCCTCGCCGTAATTTTGATCATATTCGGGAATAGGTGCAGGGATGAGCATATCGCGCATGAATCTTGAATCCTTATTGAGCAGCCAAGCAATGGCAGTTACATCCCAAATGACTCTCGACCAAGGCTTGCCTAAAGCATAGCTGTCTGCGGCTTCGATAACACGGTCGCAGAGATAGTCGCAAAGCTCGTTTTTGCCACGCAAAAAATGTTCAAGCTCATATTTTCCCGTGGTGAAAATGTCAACCACTCCGCCGCACGGAAGCTGAACCAGAGGAACACCGCATCCGAAAATGACTCTTGCCGCCGCAATATCCTGCTTCATGTTAAATTCGCAGGCTGCCCTCGGCATATGAGTCCCGTGACCGCCAAGCCAGACGATAACGCAGTTTTCCTTCATATTCGGGTTCATCAGAATTGCAGAAGCGACATTGGTTATAGCACCGATGGCAACGATATAAAGCGGCTTTTCGGGTGAATATTCATCCGCAAGTGATGCCATGAAGCTTGCGGCATCGGACATAGTGGGAGTAGTTTCATTTTGGAGATATTTATCCGAACCTTTGAATACTATATCCTTCATTGAGTCGAGCTTCATAAGTGATAAAAGCTTAAGGATCTCGTTATAGCTCTTTTCCATTCCGTCGCCGGCAGAGCTTGAAAGCTCATTGAAAAAGGGCGCGGCACAAATGCCCTTGACATTCAGCTTTTCACGGTTTGCCAGCATATAAGCAATGGCAAATTGGTCGTCAACCTCGTTATATGCATCGGTGTCAAGGATGACATCTATCATGTCATTATTATAAGAAAGATTTTTGAAATATAGCTCTGTATTCATGCGTTTTACCTCTCATTTTTCTGTTAAGTTAAATTGTAGCACAGTAAAAAATAATTGTCAACAAAAAAATGCAAAGAAAAATGCAGAAATAAAAAGTAAAAACAAGTTTTCTTGCGTATATTATTAATATCTCGAAAAAAGTCTGATTTTTTGACACCGAAAAGGAGGGGATAATATTGTCAGTTGCAACTATCAGAGATCTATTCCTTGAAAGAGAGAAAAACACGCTCTCGGAGTTTGCTTTTCTCACCTCCGAAACCAAGGGAAGGGCGCATCCGTATACCCCCTGCTCGGTGCGTACCGAGTTTCAGCGAGACAGAGATAAGATAATTCATTCAAACTCATTCAGAAGGCTTATGCATAAGACGCAAGTCTTTCTTGCCCCCGTTGATGACCATTACAGAACGAGACTTACCCATACCCTTGAAGTATCTCAGATTGCAAGGATCATTGCAAGGGCATTGCGCTTAAATGAAGACCTTACCGAGGCTGCGGCACTTGGACATGACCTGGGGCATACCCCTTTCGGTCATGCAGGTGAGGATGCGATGCGCATTTGCTTCGACCCCACTTTTGCTCACTATAAGCAGAGTCTCAGGGTCGTGGAAAAACTTGAAAACGACGGAATGGGACTTAACCTCACATGGGAAGTAAAGGACGGTATAGTCAATCATACCGGTAAGCATATGGCATCAACTCTTGAAGGAGTTATTGTGAAATTTGCAGATAGAATCGCATATATAAACCACGATATCGACGATGCAAGAAGAGCCGGCATCCTCACACTTGACGATATTCCGAAGGACATAAGAGAGGTGCTTGGAAACGGACACAGCGAGAGAATTAACCGCATGGTGCTTTCTGTTATACAGGGCAGTGAGGGCAAGCCGGAGATAAAAATGACGGATGAGGTGCAGCAGGCAACTGATGCTCTCAGAGCCTTCCTTTTTGCAAATGTTTATGAAAATTCCGTGGCAAAGAGCGAGGACGAAAAGGCAAAGGCGCTTCTCGTTAGACTGTTTGAATATTACAGCAAGCGTCCCGAGCTTATGCCGAAGGTTTATTATAATAATGTCGAAAGTGAGGGCGTTGGAAGATGCGTTTGCGATTACATATCCAGCATGACCGACCGCTTTGCTATCGACACATATAACGCACTCTTCGTTCCGAGAGTTTGGGGAGGGAAGACATGATATCAAGAGCCGTCATTGATGAGATACATCACAGGGCCGATATCGTTGAGACAATAAGCACTTATGTGACTTTAAAGCGAGCAGGCTCTAATTTCGGCGGTCTTTGCCCCTTTCATAGCGAAAAAACTCCATCCTTTACCGTTTTTCCGGCAACGAGAAGCTTCTATTGCTTCGGATGCGGCGCAGGCGGAGATGTTATAACCTTTATTATGAAGGCGGAGAATCTTGACTATCCTTCTGCCATCGAGCTTCTCGGAAAACGGGTGGGAATAGATATAGTTCAGGATGAAAAGGAAGCCGGTGCGCTTATGAAGCGCAAAAGAGTCTATGAAATGAACCTTGAAGCGGCAAAATTTTTCAGAGAATGCCTTTTTGATAAGACGCTCGGTGAACCGGGAATGGAATATTTCAGAGCAAGAGGGCTAAGCTCTGCTGTGATCAAAAGATTCGGGCTTGGATATGCACCGCAGGATTTTGGAATGCTCACAAGGCATATGCGCTCAAAGGGCTTTAGCGAGGAGGAGCTGATAAGCGGATTCCTTTGCGGAAAAAGCCAGAAAACAGGAAAGCCTTATGACTATTTCAGAGGCAGAGTGATTTTTCCGATCATTGATACCGCAGGAAATGTTATCGCCTTCGGAGGAAGAGTTCTTGACGATTCAAAGCCCAAATATCTGAACTCGTCGGATACTCCCGGATTTAAGAAAAGCCGAAATCTTTTTGCTCTGAATTATGCAAAGGATCACTGCTCGGAGCAGCTTATCCTTTGCGAAGGATATATGGATGTTATTGCCCTCCATGCAGCGGGGTTCCAGAATGCGGTTGCAACTCTCGGCACGGCGCTGACGAGCGAGCAGGCTCGGATAATGGCGAAATATACTAAAAAGGTCATTATTTCCTATGATAGCGACGAGGCGGGACAAAGAGCGGCGAATAGGGCAATACAGCTCTTGAGTGAAGTTGGACTTGAGATAAGAGTTCTGAAGCTTAACGGTGCAAAGGACCCGGATGAATTTATAAAAAAATTCGGAGCAGACAGATTCAGACACGTTTTGGGTCAAAGTAAAACGGGTTTTGAGTATAAGATGGATGCTATTCTGTCAAAATACATTTTGGAGAATGCGGAGGACAGAATAAAGGCTTCGGGAGAGCTTTGCGGCATCATTGCCGGGATCGCTTCGGCTGCCGAGCGTGAGGTTTATATCGGAAAGGTTGCGGCAGCTCTGTCGCTCACATCCGATTCACTCAAAAGCGATGTTGAAAGACAGCGCAAAAAGCTTTACTATGAGCAGAGAAAAAGCGACAGCCGCGAGGCGGTCAATTCCGCAAAAAAATACGGCGACAGGATCAATCTTGATGCGGTAAAGAATGTAGCGGCAAATGCTGCCGAGGAAACAATTCTCGGACTTCTTCTCACATATCCCGAGCACAGGGAGGCTGTTGCAAAGGAAAAGATCGCCCTTAAGAACGAGGATTTCTTTACAGCATTCGGAAAAAAGGTGTTCGATGCGGTAATGGAGCTTCATACAAGCGAGGATGGCTATGACAGTGCGCTGCTGGGGCAGTATTTTACCGATGACGAGATGGGCAGAATAACGAAATACAGAGTTGACAGAGGTCAGCTTTCTGAAAACGGAAGTGATATTCTCCGTGTTTCTGTTGAAAAGCTCAAGGCTGAAAAGCTTAAGGAATCGGAAAAGAGCGGTGAGGATAAATTTGCATCGCTTCGACGCAAGCAGCAGATGGCAAAGGAAAGAAAAAACAATATAAAAAATAAATAATTAGTTTTAGAGGTGTATTTTGAAAAAATCGCAGGAAATGGAAATCAATATGATACTTGCTGCCGAGAATAAGTCGGGAGGAAGCGGTGAATCATATGACCGTCTCTTTGAGGATCTTCGAAATGAGGGTCTCAATGTTCCGGAAGGCAGCTTTATTGGCGAGGATGCCGAGGATATCGAAAATGAAATGGAAAGATTCGATAATTCCGAGAATATGGAGAGTATTCTGGAGCAGGACGGTCTTACCATTGATGACCCGGTTCGTATGTACCTTCGTGAGATAGGCAGAGTACCGCTGCTGAAGGGCGAGGAAGAAAGAGCGCTTGCCGAGAAGATTGAGGCGGGCGATGAGGACGCAAAGGAAGAATTTATCAAGGCGAATCTCCGCCTTGTGGTCAGCATTGCAAAGAAATATGTGGGCAGAGGAATGCCCTTCCTTGATCTTATCCAGGAGGGAACATTCGGTCTCATGAAGGCTGTTGACAAATACGATCACACAAAGGGATATAAGTTTTCAACATATGCAACATGGTGGATACGCCAAGCAATTTCCCGTGCTCTTGCAGAGCAGGAGATAATTCCGGTACATATGGTCGAAACTGTACATAAGATAGCTAAGTGCTCAAGACAGATGCAGCAGGAGCTTGGAAGAGAGCCTACGGTTGACGAGCTTTCGGAAAAGCTGGGGATGAGTGCCGAAAAGATCAGAGACATTCGCCGCTATTCCCAAGAGCCTGTTTCTCTTGATACTCCTATTGGTGAGGAGGAGGACAGCCGCCTCGGAGATTTTATTCCCGATGACGATACACCTTCGCCTGCCGAGGCAACTTCCGCTTCTCTTATGCGTGAGGCAATAGAGAAGGAGCTTCATACCCTCACTCCGAGAGAGGAGCAGGTTATAAAGCTCAGATACGGTCTTATCGACGGAAGATCAAGAACTCTTGAGGAGGTCGGTCAGGAATTTGACATCACAAGAGAGAGAATAAGACAGATCGAGGCAAAGGCGCTTCGTAAGCTGAGAAACCATAATCATGCAAAGAATTTGAGAGCATTTATTGACTGATAACTTTTGGCAGGAGAGATCATGAAAGAAGAACTTGATATAAAAAAGAATGACATAGGACACCTTATCGAAAAGGGTAAAAAGGGCAAGCTTTCCACAAGCGATATCGAGGAAGCTATCGAGGCGATGGACTTCGATATGGATAAGCTTGACAGACTTTATGCAGAGCTTGAAGAAAACGGAATCGACGTTGCTCCGGATCATCTTCTCGGAGAGGATATGAGTGAGATCGAAAGCGAGATGGAGCAATTTGACCATCCCGAAAAAATGGAAAAGCTTCTTGAAAGCGAAGGGCTTGCCATTGACGACCCCGTTCGTATGTATCTTAAGGAGATCGGAAAGGTTCCGCTTCTCAGCCTTGATGACGAGCAGGTTTTGGCTGAAAGAATGGCTGAGGGAGATGAGGAGGCAAAGGCAAAGCTGGTTGAAGCAAATCTTCGTCTCGTTGTAAGTATTGCAAAGAGATATGTGGGAAAGGGAATGTTCTTCCTTGACCTTATTCAAGAGGGAAATTTAGGACTGATGAAAGCGGTTGACAAATTCGACTTCCGCAAGGGATATAAGTTCTCCACATATGCAACATGGTGGATACGCCAGGCGATCACAAGATCCATCGCAGATCAGGCAAGAACCATCAGAATTCCCGTTCATATGGTTGAGACAATTCACAAGGTCTCAAGATATTCAAGACAAATGATGCAGGAGCTTGGAAGAGAGGCGACTGCCGATGAGATCGGTGAAAAGATGGGAATGAGTGCCGATAAGGTCAGAGAAATAATGAAATTTTCTCAGGATCCGGTTTCTCTTGAAACACCTATAGGTGAGGAGGAGGACAGCCATCTTGGAGATTTCATTCCTGATGAGGATACTCCCGCACCTGCCGATGCCGCATCTGCCACAATTCTTCGTGAGGTCATTGAAAAAGAGCTTAACACTCTGACCCCAAGAGAAGCTCATGTTATAAGACTCCGTTTCGGTCTCTATGACGGAAGATGCCGCACCCTTGAAGAGGTCGGCAAGGAGTTTGATATTACCCGTGAGCGTATTCGTCAGATCGAGGCAAAAGCACTCCGTAAGCTTCGCCATCCCAGCAGAGCAAGACATCTCAAGGGATTCCTTGATTAAAAACTAATCGGCGGTTTAACTAAAAATCAAAAAATCCCTTGACATATAGGGGAAAATGTTGTAAAATAATAAGGATATAATTTCTAATATCACAAAGGAGAATACTCATGAAAAAAATTATTTGCTTGATGCTTTGCCTGCTTATGCTTGTTCCTATGCTGGCTTCCTGCTCAAAGGACGAAGAGCTGCAGACCATCGAAACAGCCACAAGAAGTGCTGTTACACTCGGAATGTATGTTATTACCGACGAAGAGACAACTGAGCCTGCTGCTGATGCTGTTGAGGCTGCTATCAGAACTCTTGTCAGATCAAAATATACTACAAATCTTGAAATAGAGTTTATCACAGAAGCTGAATATTATGATATCATTGAGGCTCGTCTTGCAAAGATGGCTCTCGGCGGCGTTGAAACAGAGCCTGTGGAAGAGGAAACAGCCGCTCCCGAAACAAACGATGCAGGTGAGATCATCACAGCAGAGGCTGAAGAAGAAACAGATGCTGTGACAACTGCTGCTACCATCGTAAATGAATATGGAGTTACAGAGCTTAGATATCCCGAACTGAGAGATAGTCAGATCGACATCTTTATGATCGCCAATTACGATAAATATCTTGAGTATATTGATAACGGCTGGCTCTATAACCTTGATGACACGATCAAGAATGCTTCAAAGAAGCTGAATGATTATATCTATCCCACAATTCTTGACAGCGCAAAGGTTGGCGGCTCTTACTACGGTGTTCCCAACAATATGCCCATCGGTGGCGATTGCGAATATATGATCATTGACCGTGATCTTGCAGAGGAATACGGACTTGATGTTTCAAGAGTTGATTCTGTGGATGATCTTAAGTTCTTCCTTAAATGGGTTGCTGAAAATAAAGAGGGCGTTGTTCCTTTTGCAGGCAACTATGGTGAAATAAACGCAACATATATGAATATGGATGGCAGAGATTTCACAACAGATTTCTCACTTGTTGGTGCATATGGCTCCGATACTGTTGCGAATGCCGAGAATCTCTTCGCAAATGCAAATTATAAGAAGGAGCTTCTTGCTCTTGCGGAAATGAATTATGCCGGCTATTTTGGCAAGGTTGAGACCGATAATTTTGCTGTAACTCTCAAAACAGGCGATATAAACGCAATGGCTGCAGATGCTGAAAACTATGAGATCGTTGCTCTTGACAGCTCCTCAAAGAGCGCAAATGAGCTTGCATCAAATATGTTCGCAGTTTCTGCATTCACAAAGGAAATAGGCCGTGTAATGGAGGTTATCACTCTCCTTAACACAAGTGAGGAGCTTCGCAACCTTCTTCAGTACGGTATCGAGAATGTAAACTACGAGCTTGATGAGGAAACAGGCGCACTCCGCAGAATGAACAATGAGTACATGATGGATCTCTACAAGACAGGTAATGTTTATATGGCTTATCCCGAGGAGGGAATGCCTCTTAACATCTGGGAGATGGCAAAGAAGCAGAACCTTGTGAGCGGAACATATGCAGTTGATGCATTCGGCGGCTTCAAGCTTCCCGAGGATACCCCCGAGGAGAAGAACGAGGCAGGTGAGGTTACAAAGGAAGCATTTACTGTTGACCTTTCGAGCGCAGTTGCTCTTGCAGAGGCTTCCGCAGAGCTGAAGGCAGCTCTTGACGGTGCGGCTACATATGAAGAATATGAGGCTCTTGTGAACGGTGCGGCAGAGAAATATGCTTCTGTTGTTTCCACATTCCTTAATACCGAGGCTGTAAATACACCTTACGCACTCTATAAAGCAGAATAATTAAAATTAGGAGCCAAGTCAAAATGACTTGGCTCCATAGTTTAAACAGTAATTTAGCGAACTGTCTGATAGTGATGAAATCATCCTTTAGCGTTTCCAGATCCTTCACTTCGTTCAGGATGACTTGTGAGGAGATTGATGACAAGTTTTCTACATAGAATTCTCATAAACTCCATGTAGAAACACAGATAAACAACAATAAAAATCCCCTTTTTCGAAGTTTTGATCGACCTTTTTTAAAAGGTCGCGCGAGCCGACGGCGGCGTCGGTCGCCTCCGCAGAGGCGAAACTCCCTCACCGACAAATTACTGTTTGAAACAATATATTAGAAAAAATTATGGAGAATTATGAAATATACGCACATTTTATGGGATTTTAACGGAACGATTCTTGATGACCTTGATGCAGGCATAAAGAGCGTCAATAAGCTGCTCTCCGAGAGGGGACTTCCGACGGTTGACAGCCACGAGAGATATTATGAGGTTTTCGGTTTCCCCATCATTGATTATTACCGCCGACTTGGCTTCGATTTTGATAAAGAGCCTTATGAGGTGATAGCACCGCTCTGGGTGGAGCTTTATCTTGAAAATGTAAAGGAATCCCCGATTTTTGATGATATTTTGCCAACTGTTGAGCTTTTCGGAAAAATGGGGCTTTCTCAGACAGTTCTTTCGGCAACAGAGCTTGAAATGCTGAAAAAACAGCTTAAGCTTGTTGATTGCCTTGATCTTTTTGATGAGGTTCTCGGAATTGATAACATTTATGCTGCAAGTAAAGTTAGTTTGGCTGAAGGCTGGCGAGAGAAAAACCCGAATGCAGTTCCGCTTATGATAGGAGATACAGTTCACGATGCGGAGGTTGCCGAGCGGATCGGTGCTGATTGCGTTCTTATTGCAAGAGGCCACCAGTCAAGAAAAACGCTCGAAAATGCCGGCTGCCCTATATATGAAGATCTCGATGAAATGCTGAAAAATATACTGTAATTGCATATAAATGCAAAATCCATGTAAAAATTATAAAATTTATGTAAAATCCTATGCAGAGTTATTGACAAGAGATTTTTTTCGTGGTATAATGGCTTCAGTAAAAGAGAGTAGAAGCACACTTCGGTGTGTCCCGATTCCCGTCAGGACGGCTTTCGCCCGGGATCGGATGTCATAAATCATGATTTTCAAGACTTTTACGGCGAAGGCCGTAGAAGTCTTTTTTTAGCTAAAAAGACAACCTTTTACTAAGCGAAAGCTAAATCATAATCAAAAAATTTTTTTGGAGGTATTTACTATGTTTGGTTTACCACTTCCCGCAGCGATTGCTGTAATCATCGGCGCTATTGCACTCTTTATCTTTGTTATCGGATATCTCAAAGCGCCCCCGGATACTGCTTATATCATTTCCGGCCTTGGCAAAAAGAGAATCCTCATAGGTAAAGCAGGCTGGCGTGTACCCTTCTTTGAGAGAGTTGATAAGCTTTCTCTTAAGGTAATGCAGGTGGATGTTAAGACAAGTGAGGCTGTTCCCACAAATGAATTTATCAATGTTTCTGTTGACGGTGTTGCAAATATCAAGGTATCGTCTGATCCCGAGCTTCTTAAGCGTGCGGCTGAAACCCTTCTCGGAATGAGTAAGGGCGAGCTTGTAAGCCTTGTTACACAGGTGCTTGAGGGTAATATGCGTGAGATCGTAGGTTCTGTCGGTCTTAAGGAGATGGTGCAGGACAGACAGGGCGTTGCAAAGAAGATCACTGAAAATGTCGTTCCCGATATGGAAAAGCTGGGTATCGAGGTCGTAAACTTCAATATTCAGAATTTCAAGGACAATGCCGGAACCATTGAGAATATGGGTATCGACAATGTTGAGCAGATCAGAAAGAACGCACAGATCGCAAAGGCAAATGCACAGCGTGATATCGCCATTGCAACCGCTAACGCACAGGAAGAGGCAAATGCCATCAAGGTTCAGGCTGATAAGAAGATCGCAGAGCAGAATGCAGAGCTTGCAGTTCAGCAGGCTGAAATGCAGGTTAGAGCCGACACAAAGAAGGCGGAGGCTGATGCTGCATATTCGATCCAGCAGGAGAACCAGAGAAAGACTATTGAAATTACGAAGGCAAATGCCGATATCGCACGCCGTGAGAAGGAAACCGAGATTGCAGAGCGTGAGATAGCAATCAAGGAGCGCAAGCTGGATGCAGAGGTGCGCAAGGCGGCTGACGCTATGAAGTATCAGACAGAGAAGGAAGCGGAAGCAGACCTTATCCGCCGTCAGAGAGATGCAGATGCAAAGGCTTATGAGGCGATCAAGGAAGCCGAGGCTAAAAAGGCAGAGGCAGAGGCTGTCCGCTTCGCAATGGAGCAGGAGGCAGAGGGTATCAGAGCCAAAGGACTTGCAGAGGCAGAAGCAATTGAGAAGAAGGCAGAGGCGCAGAAGAAGATGGGCGAGGCTTCCATCATCGAAATGTACCTTGAAGCACTTCCCGAGGTTGTCAAGAATGCTGCCGCTCCTCTCGCACAGACCGATAAGATCGTTATGTACGGTGATGGCAACTCCACAAAGGTTGTTAAGGATGTTATGAACAGCGCAAGCCAGATCATCGAGGGAATGAAGGAATCAACGGGAATTGACCTACAAGCTCTTCTTACAGGAATAGTTGCAGGCAAGGTTGCAAGCAGCAACGCTTGTGATTGCCCCGCTCCTCTTCCGGAAACTACAGCCGAAGGCGTAGAGGAATAATTTTTATGTCAAAGTAAAAGTGCCTGTCCTTCGGGATAGGCACTTTTTTGAAATGCTACAAACAAATTTAGTTTTGGAGAAACATAATGTTTGGTTTTGAATTTATATTTTTCTTGATGTTTTTTCTCGTTTTCGGAGTGATCATATTCAACATAATAAGAGGCATCGCAGAATGGGGAAAAAACAATGCTTCGCCTCGGCTTACGGTGGATGCAACAGTTGTTACAAAGCGTGACCACAGAACACGCCATCGCCACGGAAACGGTCACTATCATACCTCGTCTACATATTATGTAACCTTTGAGGTGGAGAGTGGTGACAGAATGGAGCTTCATGTAAGCGGCTCTGAATACGGAATGATTGCGGAGGGCGACAGAGGTAAACTGACCTTTCAGGGCACAAGATATCTATCATTTGAGAGGTATATCTGATTATGGGAAAATATATGAATATTGCTTTGTTCAAAAGGCTTGTTCGTTGGTTTGGGTTTGTGGCGATCATGCATATTGCCGCCATTCTGGTTTTCAATCCTTGGATCGCAACGATGCTTTACAATGTATATGAGCGTGTACCTATGCGAATGCTGACCGGCACTTTTATGTTTGACTGTGTTATCACGGTTGCATTTTTGCTGATATATTTTAAAATTCAAACATCCGATGCTGAATTTAAGCGGAATTTGAAGGATAATATCAAAGCTCCCGACTTTTCTCTGGTAAAATTCTATAAAGATAATCAGCTTACGGAATCGCTTTATAAAATAGGAATATATGCCTTTTTTCACATACCGTATGCTATTTATTACGGTGTGATGACATATATTCTGCCCTCGGATATTCCTTTCAGCGAGTACTTTCATATGACACTTAAATCTCCCATAGGTTTTCAGCAGTTTTATACCATTGACACGGGCAGCTATCTCTTGACAAATTCGCCTTTTTTGGGTTTTTTACTGTGTACGGTGCTCTTTGGAGTTCTGTTTTTGGTAACCCACTTTCTTAACTTGTTTTTCCTTAAAAATGATATTATCAAAAATGTTATAGTTAAATGACGCAAAGGGGCTGTCGAATAAAGACAGCCCTTGTCGCTTTCAAACAGTAATTTGTCGAACTGTTAACTATACCCCGGCACAATGTGCCGCTCCTTCGGAGTTCGACTTCGCCTTACGGCTTCGCTCAGGGTGACACACTAATGTTTATCGGTTAAAATCGTTGATTTTCTGCTGATAAACCCACAACTGTCACCCTGAGCGGAACGAAGTGTAGTCGAACCGCTTGCGGCAACGCCATCGGCGTTGGGGTATAATTTCACCGTTCCCGCCTCACCGACAAATTACTATTTAAAAAATATAAACAGAAGGTGCCATCTCTTGATGAGAAAGCACCTTTTGTTATTTCATAGCGCGCATTGCGTTAAGTATTGCAAGCACCATAACGCCAACATCGGCAAAGATGGCGAGCCACATTCCCGCATAGCCAATTGCACCGAGAAGAAGCACAAGTACCTTGACGGAAATTGCAAAAACGATATTTTGCTTCACAATCGACATGGTTTTTCTCGCAATTTTTATTGCCATGGCGATCTTTTTCGGGTTGTCATCCATAAGAACGATGTCAGCCGCTTCGATCGCTGCATCACTTCCAAGCGCACCCATGGCAATGCCGATATCCGCTCTTGAAAGCACGGGAGCGTCATTTATTCCGTCTCCTACAAAGGCAAGAGTATCTCGGCTAAGCAGAAGATTCTCAACAGCCTCAACCTTGTCGGATGGCAAAAGCTCGCTTATAAAATCGCTTATTCCAAGCTCTGATGCAACAGTGGAAGCAACCTCCTCTTTGTCTCCAGTCAGCATAACGGTCTTTTTGATTCCAAGATTCTTTAGTAATTTTACGGCATCAGCCGCTTCGGGCTTTATTTCGTCTGAGATCACTATGTATCCAAGATATTTTTCATCTTCCGATATATGAAGAGCAGTTCCGATCTTTTGTGTTCTTTTGGGATCTGCTCCGCATTTTTTCATAAGTCTCTCATTTCCGACAAAAATGCTTCTGCCGTCGATTGTGGCTTCGATTCCAAGTCCCGCAAGCTCTTTTGCATTCTCCGGTGGCTTTATTTCACCGCAAAATCCTTTTTTTATCGAATCTGCAATGGGATGATTTGAAGCATATTCCGCTCTTGCGGCAAGTGCCAGAAGTGAATCATTATCGCCATCCTCGGCAAATATTTCGGAAACAGAAAAGCTTCCTTTTGTGAGAGTTCCGGTTTTGTCGAAAACTACTGTCCTGACCTTTCCCATCATTTCAAGATGAGTTGCTCCTTTAATGAGTATTCCGTGCCTTGAAGCACCGCCGATCCCTCCGAAAAATGAGAGAGGAACCGAGATGACAAGAGCACACGGACAGGAAACAACAAGGAAAACAAGTGCTCTTTCCACCCATTTTGCCCATCCGCCCACAAAGAGCGGCGGCACTATGGCAAGAAGCAGGGCAGAGCAGACTACGATGGGTGTATAAAATCTTGCAAATCTCGTAATAAAGCTCTCGAGCTTTGCTTTCTTCTCCGAGGCACTTTCAACAAGCTCCAGAATTTTTGATACTGTACTGTTCTCATATTCGCTCTCAACTCTTACCTTTATAACTCCGGTAAGATTTACCGCACCGCTGATGGCTTTTTCACCGCAAAAGGCGTCCTTTGGCATGCTTTCCCCTGTCAGTGCAGATACAGAAAGAGTGGTAGAGCCTTCGATTATGATACCGTCAAGTGGTATTTTTTCGCCCGGCTTAACAACTATGATCTCGCCTAAAGAAACATCTTCGGGTGAAAGCTCAAGCTCATTTCCATCCCTCAAAACTCTTGCCATATCCGGTCTGATATTCATAAGAGAGGCAATGTTTTTGCGGCTTTTTCCCACTGCAATTCCCTGAAAAAGCTCACCTATCTGATAAAAGAGCATAACTGCGGCGGCTTCTCCGTATTCTCCGAGAATCAGCGCACCTATCGTGGCAACGGTCATAAGAAACTGCTCATCCATCATCTGACCGCTTAAAATATTTCTCAAAGCGCTTATAAGTACGTCATAACCGACAATAATATATGGGATGAGGAAAATTATCAGCCTGATATACCCCTTTGAAGGCAACAAAAATGCAGTGAGAAGGAGCAGGGAAGCGATAATTATTCTTAAGAGATCTCTTTTCTGCCTTTTTTTCATATCAGAGAATGATTCTGCAATCAGGCTCGATGCGCTTTGCCAGCTTTATGCATTCCTTTATGATGGAATCGAATTTTTCATCTTCTGCTTCAATTGTAAGCTTTTCTGCAATGAAATTAAGTGAAACTTTCTGAACTCCGTCCAGCTTTTCAATGGCTCTTTCAAGCTTTGCGGCGCAGTTTGCACAGCAAAGATCCTCGATTTTAAATGATTTTTTCATGGTGTTCATCCTCCGTTAAATGCTCATAGCCCTGTTCGATGATCTTTCTTACATGGTCATCTGCGAGAAAATAAAAAATTGTTTTTCCTTCTCTTCTGTTTGCAACCAGTCGGTTGTCCTTCAGCACCTTTAGCTGATGGGAAATTGCAGATTGTGTCATTTCCAGAAGCTCCGCAATGGCGCAAACGCAAAGCTCACTTTCGAAAAGTGAGAAGAGGATCCGCATTCTTGTGGTGTCTCCGAAAATTTTGAAAAGATCTGCCAGGTCACACAGCTTTTTGTCGCCCGGAAGCTCACGGTGGAGCTTATCAACAAGGGCGGAATGATCGTGTTTTTTTGCCTCGGACATAAATGAACCTCCGTTCATATGAATGTGTATTCATATGATAGCACATTTATGCTTTTTTGTCAATATATTTTTTTAAAAATATTGTTTTTCGGAGAAAAATTTTTAAAGCTCTTGCATTTTCCTACCTATTATGATATAATACATGTCGAAAAAATTTGAAAAGGAGAAAAAAATGGAGAAATTTCAAATTCTTTATGAAAACATTCTTGAATTTGGCAGAGACGGAAACTGGAAGATGGTCGTAATGTGGATCATCGGCGGTATTCTCATCTATCTTGCCATCAAAAAAGAGATGGAGCCAACCCTTCTTTTGCCTATGGGCTTTGGCGCAATCATTGTAAATGTACCTTTTTCGGGCGCGATCGAGCCTCTCGAAACGCTCTTTAATGCCGGTATTGCAAATGAGCTTTTCCCGCTTCTGCTCTTTATCGGTATCGGAGCTATGATAGATTTCGGACCGCTTCTCACAAATCCGAAGCTGATGCTTTTCGGTGCGGCGGCGCAATTTGGTATCTTCTTCACCTTCTGCCTCGCTTCTGTTTTCTTCCCTGCGGAGGTTGCCGCTTCTATAGGTGTCATAGGTGCTGCAGACGGTCCTACAGCTATTGCTGTCGCAAATGAGTTGTTAGGTAATCCATCTGATCTTGCTTTGAAGGAAACTTATGATGGTTATATTGCAGCTATTATGGTTGCTGCATATTCTTATATGGCGCTTGTGCCGATTATCCAACCTCCGATAATAAAGCTTTGCACAACAAAGAAGGAAAGACTCATTCGTATGCCTTATACACAGAAGTCGGTATCAAAGACTACTAGAATTCTTTTCCCAATCATTATAACTATAGTTGCAAGTGCTATTGTCCCACAAGCAGCCGCTCTTATTGGCTTCCTTATGTTCGGTAATCTTATCCGTGAGTGCGGTGTTCTTGATTCTCTTTCTGAGACAGCACAGAAGGTTCTTGCAAATCTTGTTACTATTTTCCTCGGTATCACCATTGCGTTCAAAATGCAGGCTGAGGCATTCCTTTCTCCGGCAACACTGCTCATTCTCGGTCTCGGTCTTTTTGCATTTATTTTCGATACTGCCGGCGGAGTTTTCTTTGCTAAATTCCTCAATCTCTTTCTCAAGGAAAAGATCAATCCCATGATCGGTGCTGCAGGAATTTCCGCATTCCCCATGTCGGGAAGAATCGTTCACAAGATGGGTCTGGAGGAGGATCCTCAGAATTTCCTTCTTATGCACTCCATCGGTGTAAATGTTTCGGGACAGATTGCTTCTGTTATTGCCGGTGGCCTTCTTCTCGGATTTGCAAAGTTTTTTGTCGTATAAGTGGAGGTGGATTGTATGTTCGGACTTGAAGGCATAATTTTTGAGCCTATGAATTTTGTTAAGAATCTTGAATATATGGGCATCGGAATGCTCGGAATATTCATTGTTATCGGTGTTATAATGGGTGCAACACTCGTTATCGGCAAGATTTTTAATAAGTGATTTTCAAAAGGACTGTCTCGATTGAGGCGGTCCTTTTCTTGCAATTATCTTGGCGAGCCGCCTTCGTATTTCGTTGCTGACAGTGAATATCGAACTCTTTCGGGTAAAAAATGTGGGAAGATGCAAAATGAAGCCATATGATGTGATGATACTGAAACAGAATAAATAAAAAAACCGCCGCAGACAGGCAATATCTGCAGCGGTTTTTCATATCCATTTTAAGAAAAGAATTATTTGTAGCGGTAAACAGTAATTTATCGGTGAGTTATAAATGGTGGTTAAGGGTTTGTCATCTGTTAATGCTAATAGATTCTTCGCTGCGCTCAGAATGACAAATTAGGACAAAATGCTCCGATCCTCCACTTGTCATCCTGAGCGTAGCGAAGGATCTGGAAACGCTAAAGGATGATTTCACCG
>JAFXAN010000049.1 GCA_017517035.1 Clostridia bacterium | reverse complement strand
CATGTAGAAACACAGATAAACGACAATAAAAATTCCCTTTTTCAAAGTTTTGATCGACCTTTTTTAAAAGGTCGCGCGAGCCGACGGCGGCGTCGGTCGCCTCCGCAGAGGCGAAACTCCCTCACCGACAAATTACTGTTTGGTGGAGAAATAAAAGAGGCTCTCCCATTTTGCATATTGCCTTCCCGACAAAATAGTATTTATTTCATTAAAACACTTGCAAAAAGCGCTATTCTGTTATATAATAATAAGGATAATACTTTTTTGGAGGCAAAGCATGAACCTCAGATCAGAGCTTGACAGAATAATCAAAAACGGAAGAATAACGGTGCTTGGCATAGGAATCTCAAACAGACCACTTATTGATTGGCTTCTATTGCGTGGCGCAGCTGTTACCGCAAGAGACAGAAAAAGCTATGAACAGCTTATGCCCCTCTCGGAGGAGCTGACAAAAAAGGGCGTTAAGCTGATTCTCGGAGATGAATATCTGGAAAACATTGACGAGGATATGATCTTCCGTGCACCCGGCATTCGCCCTGATCTTCCCCAGATAAGAAAAGCTATAGAAAACGGTGCTGTTCTTACCTCCGAAATGGAGCTTTTCTTTGAGCTTACTCCCGCCACTGTTCTTGCGATCACGGGAAGTGACGGCAAAACCACCACAACAACTCTCACATATAAGATTCTCGAAGAAGAGCTTAAGAAAAATGGCAAGGGCAAGGTTTTCGTTGGCGGAAATATCGGCGCACCTCTCCTGCCTCATGTTGATGAGATGACGGGGGACGATTTTGCGGTGGTTGAGCTTTCCAGCTTCCAGCTCTCAACCATGCGTCGCTCGCCCCAAAGAGCCATCATGACCAACATAACGCCGAATCATCTGGATTGGCATACCGATATGGATGAATATATAGAGGCAAAATGCAATATCTGTCGCCATCTTCCGATCTCACATATAACGGTAAATTCCGATAATGATATCACGGCCGAGATCGGCAGAAATTCCGATATTCATGTTACATTTTTTTCGTCCTCAAAAACGGATTTTGCAAATATAACCCATGGAAAGGTAAATGCAAGTGCTATTTTTATAAAAGACGGATATATTACCTTTACCGACGGCAAAAACGAAGAAAAAATACTGAAAAATTCGGATATAAGGCTTCCGGGAAAGCATAATGTGGAGAATTATATGGCAGCTATCTCGATAACGAGAGGACTTGTTTCGACAGATAGCATTTATGAGATCGCAACAAGCTTTGGCGGAGTTGCCCACAGGCTCGAATTTGTCCGTGAGCTTGACGGAGTGAAATATTATAACAGCTCTATTGATTCAAGCCCAACAAGAACCGCTGCGGCTCTTTCGGCACTCAGCGAAAAGCCGATCATCATCTGCGGCGGATATGATAAGAAGATACCCTTTGAGCCTCTTGCGGATGCGCTTTGCAAAAGAGCGAAAAAGGTCATTATCACAGGAGCAACTGCTGAAAAGATTAAATCTGCGATACTTGCGTGTCCCCTTTTTGATGAAAGCGGACTTGAAATAATTGAGCAAAGCGACTTTGATTCGGCTGTCAAGGCGGCGCACGATGCGGCAAAGGATGGAGACACCGTTCTTCTCTCACCCGCCTGCGCAAGCTTTGATGCTTTTCCGAATTTTGAGGTCAGGGGAAACCGCTTCAAGGATATTGTTAACGCTTTTTAAGCATAAGGATTTGAAAAATGATTGATAGAGAAAAGCCAATTGGCGTTTTTGATTCGGGCGTTGGAGGCGTAAGCGTGCTCCGTGAGCTTGTGAGAATTGCGCCATTTGAAAATATTATATATTACGGCGATTCCGCCAATGCCCCTTATGGCGATAAAAGCACAGATGAGGTAAGAGAGCTTGCCTTTGCCGCTTTTAACAAGCTTATTTCGATGGGTGCAAAAGCAATCGTTGTTGCCTGCAACACAGCAACGGGTGCTTCTGTAAGGCTGCTCCGTGAACAATATCCGGATATTCCCATCGTCGGGATAGAGCCGGCAATAAAGCCCGCTGTTATTTATGGTGAAACGGTGCTTGGAAAAAGCGACGGCAGCTCAAAGGTGCTCGTTATGGCAACTCCCGTGACCATTTCACAGTCAAAATTTGCCCATCTTACAGAAGAATACGAGAAAAGGGCAAAAATAATACCGCTTCCATGCCCCCATCTTGCGGAGCTTATCGAGGCGGGCGACCCAAATTCAATTGAAGTTGAGAATTATCTTAAAGAGCTTCTTGCTCCTTATAAGGATGTGGATTCTGTGGTTCTCGGATGTACTCACTATCCATTTTCAGCTTCACTTATCGGTGAGCTTCTTCCGGGTGTCAAAATTTTTGACGGCGGTCTCGGTACCGCAAAGGAGGCACTTCGCAGAATTGAGGCGGCAGGGCTGAAAAACGAAAACAAAACCGAGGGAAGCATCAGCTTTATTTCAAGTAAGAATGAAGAAAGCACCGAGCTTTACAAAAAATTCTTTTATATGTAACATCGAAAGGATATCTTATAAAAAATGCAGTTTTCAGAAAAAATTCTTGAGCTTGCATCGGAGGCTGAAAAGGCTCTTTCGGAGCATTTTAAGCGGATCGACGAGCTTTCGTTCAAAAATACAAACAAGATCATGGAAGCCTTTATGGAGCATCGTGTTTCCGATGTTATGTTCAATCCCACAAGCGGATATGGATATGACGATAAGGGCAGAGACACGCTTGACGAGATCTGGGCGGATGTTATGGGGGCGGAAAAGGCATTTGTGCGCCACAACATCGTAAACGGAACTCATGCCCTCACCATCGGAATGTTCGGACTTCTCCGTCCCGGTGATATCATGCTCTCGGCGGCGGGAAAGCCCTATGACACTCTTGAGGAGGTCATTGGAATTGCAGGCGAGGAGGGCAACGGCTCTCTCCGTGATTTTGGGATCGACTATGAGCAGATCGAGATGAAGGACGGAAGGCTTGACCTTCCCGAAATCGAAAAGGCTCTCAAAACTCACGGCAAAAAAATCAAGGTGGTTTGGGTGCAGCGCTCAAAAGGATATCTGAACCGCAGAACATTGACGGTTGCCGAGATCGGTGAGCTTTCGGAGCTTGTTCACAATATCTCTCCCGAAACATATGTTGTTGTTGATAACTGCTATGGTGAATTTGTTGAAGAAACAGAGCCGACAGCCGTTGGTGCTGACCTTGTTATCGGTTCTCTTATCAAAAATCCCGGTGGCGGAATGGCAGAGGTCGGCGGATATATCGCAGGAAAAGCAAGAGCGGTTGAACTTGCATCCTACCGCCTCACAAGCGTTGGCACGGGATGCGAGGTGGGGGCAACGCTCGGACTTAATAAGTCCTTCTACAAAGGTCTTTTCTATGCACCCCACACAGTTTCATCGGCGCTCAAGACTGCACATCTTGCCGCTTACATCTTCGAGAAGCTGGGATATAATGTTGAGCCGAGCTGGGATGAGGCGAGAAGCGACATTATCCAGCAGATAATAACAGGCTCGCCCGAGGAGCTTATCGCATTCTGTCAGGGAATCCAGGCAGGCTCGCCCGTTGATTCCTTCGTTGCCCCCGTTCCGTGGGCAATGCCCGGATATCAGGACGAGGTCATAATGGCAGCAGGTGCATTCACCCAAGGCTCTTCCATCGAGATAAGCGCAGACGGGCCGCTCCGTCCCCCATATACCGCATATCTCCAAGGCGGTCTTACCTATGAAAGCGGAAAAATTGCAGTTCTCTCAGCGGCGGATGCCATGCTGAAAATAAAGAATAAAGAGGTTTGAAAATGAAAAAAATATTTTGTGCGTTGATTCTTATTTCTCTTGTGCTTTTTGTTGCTTCATGCTCGGCAAATAATGTTGAGATCCCTGACGGGATGCAGCTTGTTTCCTCGGGTGATGTTGCATATAATTTCTTTGTTCCCGGCGGCTGGATGCCCACGGAAAACAACGGAATTTTCGGTGCTTACTATTCAAATACCGACAAATCCAATATGACAGTAAGCTCACTTTATCCAACAGAGGAGCTTATGAGCATCAGTGATTATTGGACAATACTTGAAGAGAGCTATAAGGAGACATTCAAGAATTTCACTCTCATCGAAGCCCCAGAGAATAACGAATCAAATGTTGTTTTTGGTGAAAGAGCGGCATTCAAATATGTTTTCAGTGCAGATATAGACGGTGAAAGCTACAAAATGATGCAGGTGCTCACAGTAGATGGCAGCCTTTTCTATACCTTTACATACACCGCAACATCCGAGCTTTATGAAAGTCATCTTGCGGATGTCGAAAAAGCCATCACGGAGTTTGAGTTTAAATAATGCAAAAGATATATTTTGATAATAGCGCAACAACAGCGCTTACAGAGCAAGTTAAAAGGGCAATGAATGAGGCGATGGAGTGCTATGGCAACCCGTCCTCGCTGCATTCGGCAGGGCTTGAAGCAGAAAAAATTCTGCGAGAGGCAAGGAAAAGCATAGCAGAAGCACTGGGAGTTCGTTCTCTGCGTGATTCACAGCTCATCTTCACCTCAAGCGGAAGCGAAGCAAGCAATCTTGCCATCTTTGGCTCCGTCTATGCAAAAGCACGCAGGACTGCAAACAAGATCATAACGACCGACAGTGAGCATCCATCCGTTGAAAACCCCATGAAAAAGCTGGAAGCCGAAGGCTTCAAAATCGTTCGTATTTCAACAAAGGGCGGCGAGCTTGATATGGAAATGCTATGCAAAGAGGCTGACGGTGTTCTTCTTGCAAGCATTATGATGGTCAATAACGAAACAGGCGCACTTTATGATGTTGAAAAGGCTTTTAAGATCATAAAAGCAAAAAGTCCCGATGCGGTCTGCCATTGCGACGCGGTTCAGGGATTTTTGAAGAAAAAATTCACGCCACAATCCCTCGGAGCTGATCTTATTACGATAAGCGCACACAAAATTCACGGTCCAAAGGGCGTCGGCGCGCTTTATATTGACCCCGATATGATAAAAAAGAAGAAGATCGTTCCATATATCCTCGGCGGCGGTCAGGAATACGGTTTGCGCTCGGGTACGGAAAACACCATTGGAATTGCGGGCTTCGGTGCTGCGGCAAAGGAAGGCTCAGCTTCTCTTGATCCTTCTCTTGAGAAAATGCGGGAGCTGAGAAATTATATCATCTCGAATATGCCCGGAGAAATAAAGGTCAACGACCCGAAAAACGCTGCCCCTCATGTGGTAAATATCACGCTTCCGAGAATAAAAAGCGAAACTATGCTTCATTATCTTTCGTCAAAGGGTATTTTCGTTTCAAGCGGATCTGCCTGCTCATCCCATTCGGCTACTCCAAGCTCGGCTCTCATCGCTTTTGGTCTTTCACCAAAGGATGCCGATTGCTCCCTTCGCATAAGCCTTTGCGAGCTTAATACAAAAGAGGATGCAGATGCACTTGTTTACTCACTTGGTGAGGGACTTGCTTCACTTGTGAGGATAAGATAGCTTTTTCAACAAAAAAACAGAAAAAAATCACTTGACAATATTTTCCGATTATGTTATAATAATTGGGTAAAAGAGAGTAGAAAGCACCGCATGAGGTGTTCCGATTTTCGTCATTACGGCAAATAGCCCGGATCTCGGACTCATTTATTATGATTTTCAAGACTTTTACGGCATAGCCGTAAAAGTCTTTTTCATAATATTATTCTGCTCGATATTATTAGGAGGTATATGAATTGAACGCACACAGTAAAACACGCGAAGAAATTTTAAAAGAGCTTCAAACTGAGGCAGAGCAAGGCCTTCCATCCGAGCTTGCCGCAAAAAAGCTTGCAGAGTACGGTGAAAACAAGCTGAAAGAAAAGAAAAAGAAAACTCTCCTCTCCCGTTTCCTTGATCAGTTTAAGGATGCAATGATCATCATCCTTCTCATTGCGGCGGTGGTATCATTTTCCATAATCTGCTTTGAAAAGAATTGGGGAGAGCTTTTTGAGCCTGCTCTTATCCTTCTCATCGTCATTCTCAATGCCGTTATGGGAGTTATGCAGGAAAGCAAGGCGGAAAAAGCACTTGATGCGCTGAAAAGTATGTCCGCTCCCCATGCAAGAGTTATAAGAGACGGAAAAGAGGCGGTTATCGATGCCGCACTTCTCGTTCCCGGTGATATTATCAAGCTTGAAGCAGGAGACTTCATTCCTGCCGATGCAAGACTTATTCAGAGCGCAAGCCTTAAGAGTGAGGAATCTGCGCTTACAGGTGAGTCTGTCCCCTCCGAAAAGGATGCTACGGCAGTGATCGACGAAAAATCCCCTCTCGGTGACAGATCGAATATGGTTTTCTCGGGCTGCAGTGTTACCTATGGTACTGCTGTCGCTGTTGTTACAGCAACGGGAATGAACACCGAAATGGGCAAGATCGCAGGACTTCTTGACGGTGAGGTCGATGGTCAGACCCCCCTTCAGGCAAAGCTTGCACAGCTGGGTAAATACCTGGGCTTTATGGCTCTTGCCGCTTGCGCAATTATTTTCGTCGTGGGATTTTTCGGCGGAAATATGGGACTTCTTGAGATCTTCATGGTTGCGGTTTCTCTGGCAGTTTCGGCAATTCCCGAGGGACTTCCCGCAATCGTTACCATCGTTCTTTCTATCGGAGTTCAGCGAATGGTAAGGAAAAATGCACTCATCCGCCGTCTCCCCGCAGTTGAAACTCTCGGAAGTGCTTCCGTTATTTGCTCTGATAAAACAGGTACTCTTACCCAGAACAGAATGACTCTCGTCAAGGCTTATTTTGACGGTGAGGAAGCCCCCGAGCAGATCACAAGCAGCAATTCGGATAATATCAAAAAACTCCTTAGCTACGGAACTCTCTGCTGCGACGGTTCGGTTATATTTACAGATGAGGGCGAGCAGCATATCGGTGACCCCACAGAGACTGCGATCGTCTTTGCTTCGCACAAAAACGGTATGCCAAAGGATGAACTCAACAGATCCTATCCCCGTCTTGCCGAGATTCCTTTTGATTCTGACAGAAAGCTGATGTCAACCGTCAACAAGATCGACGGAAAGAATATCGTTATCGTCAAGGGCGCATTCGATATGATGGCAACAAGATGTGTCGCAGGCGATATCGAAAAGGCAAGAATTATGACAAACACAATGAGCGAGGATGCGCTCCGTGTTCTTGCCGTTGCATATAAAGAGATAGATAATGTTCCGGAAAATCCCACCTCCGAGGAGCTTGAGAATGGGCTTACTCTTATGGGACTTGTTGGAATGATCGACCCGCCAAGACCCGAGGCAAAGGATGCAGTTGCGATCTGCCGCACAGCAGGAATCAAGCCCGTTATGATAACAGGCGACCATGTTGTAACAGCATCTGCCATCGCTCGTGAGCTTGGAATCCTTGAGGATGGCGATAAGGCTATCACAGGTGCGGAGCTTGATGCAATGAGCGATGAAGAGCTTGACGCAAATGTTGAAAGCATTTCTGTTTATGCCCGTGTTTCACCCGAGAATAAGATCCGTATCGTCAAGGCTTGGCAGAGAAAGGATCAGGTCGTTTCCATGACAGGAGACGGAGTTAACGATGCTCCTGCACTGAAAGCTGCAGATATCGGATGTGCAATGGGAATTACAGGAACGGATGTTGCAAAGGGTGCGGCTGATATGACCCTCACAGACGATAATTTTGCGACCATAGTTGATGCTGTAAGAGAGGGACGCGGAATCTATGCAAATATCAAAAAGGTCGTCGGCTTCCTTCTCGGAACAAATATCGGAGAGGTATTCACAGTATTCTTCGCAATGCTTCTCTGGCACAAAACTCCGCTTCTTTCGATGCAGCTCCTTTGGATAAATCTCGTAACCGACTCTCTTCCTGCTATCTCCCTTGGTATGGAAGCGGTTGAAGCAGGAATCATGGAACAGAAGCCAAAGCACAAAAACGAAGGCATTTTTGCTCACGGCCTCGGAATCCAGGTGGTTCTCCAGGGCGCAATGTTTGCGATCCTCACACTTATCGGCTTTATGCTCGGTGAAAAGACAGGCGTAGAGCACGCAGGTCAGACGATGGCGTTTATGGTACTTTCACTTACACAGATTGTTCAGGCATTCAATATGCGCTCGCAGCGTTCACTCTTTAAGATCGGTTTCTTCGGAAACAAGAAGCTTAATGGTGCGGCTCTGATCTCGCTTATCCTCGTTTGCCTTGTGCTTTTCGTTCCCGGACTTAATACTGTATTCGGTCTTGTTTACCTTAAGCCTCATATGTATCTCATTGCGCTCGGACTTATCATAGTTCCGCTTGTAGTAATGGAGATTTCAAAGCTTCTCGGTATAGTCAAGCACCGCCACTGATAAAAATGAAAGACCGAATCATCAGCTTGATTCGGTCTTTCTTGCGTTTATTCAGTTAAACAATAATTTAGCGAACTGTTGAAAGAGTGAATAAACGGAGATGAGGATGTTCGCTTGCCTCCACTGATTTTGCAAAGCAAAATTAGGGGAGGTGGATTTTGCCGTGAGGCAAAAGACGGAAGGGTCTTATGAGGTAAAAAGTAACTTTTTTGTTTTATAAAGTTACTTTGCAAGCTACACCCTTCAGTCACGGCGAATAGTATCTATTTTTCTACGGCAAGTTATTTCGCCGTGCCAGCTCCCCTATTAAAACAGGGGAGCCTTATTTTACCGTTCAATTTCACTTGTATTTT
>JAFXAN010000048.1 GCA_017517035.1 Clostridia bacterium | reverse complement strand
CGACCGACGCCGCCGTCGGCTCGCGCGACCTTTTAAAAAAGGTCGATCAAAACTTCGAAAAAGGTAATTTTTATTGCTGTTTATCTGTGTTTCTACGGAAATTTTACGGAAATTTCATGTAGAAAAACTTAGCATCAATTTTCTCTCGAGTCATTCTGAGCGTAGCGAAGAATCTACGAGCGCTAAAGGATGATAATCTCACAGCAGTCAAAAACGAGCGGAACGTAATGACCAAAGGTCATTCGTGGAGTCGAACCCATAGGGCAATGCGACAGCATTGGGGTATAATTCACCGTCTCCGACTGTTCGACAAATTACTGTTTGAAAATCAGTCAGTTATATTTTCTCTTGATCTTGTTTGTTGAATTTTTCTCGAAGGGCTCGTCGCGAAGGATTATCTTGCTGATATGCTTATATGAGGGAAGCTCGGAAAGTGCTTCCTTCACATCCCGCAAAACCTTTTCCTCGCTCTGGGGCGTATAAGGATATATTTCGGCTTTCAGCCCCGTTTCGCTTCCGTGCTCATTCTTTATGGCACTGACGATAACCTCGCAAACATAATCAATACCGCTTATATATTCTTCGATCTCCTCGGGATAGATGTTCTTTCCGTTTGTGAGAACGATGATATTTTTCTTTCTTCCCGTGATCACAAGAAGTCCCTCTTTATCAATCATGCCATAGTCTCCGGTATAGAACCAGCCGTCCTTCATGACCTCCGCTGTCTTATCGGGGGCGTTATAATATCCCTTCATAACGGTATCGCCCTTTACGCATATCTCACCAATTCCATCCTCGTCGGGGCGGTCGATCCTGCATTCAAGACATGGAAGCCTTACACCTGCAGTATGCGGCTTGTTAATTTTGAGAGTTGTGAGACTGACAAGAGGGGAGCACTCGGTGATTCCGTATCCGTTCGAGAAAACGATACCTATATCATTGAAAAAGTCAGCGATCTCTCCTCTGATAGGAGCGCCTCCGCAGCCTATTCTCTTGAGATTTCCGCCAAATGAATTGTGGATCTCCGCAAAGATCTCACGGCGGCGGTCGATTCCCACCTTGAGAAGCGATTTGGAAAGAGCGATTCCTCGTTTCAAGGTCTTTTCTTTACCGCTTCGCTTGATATTTTTCATGATATTATTATAAAATGCCTCGGCAAATGCGGGAACGAGATAGATAAAGTCGGGCTTGTAAAGCTCGAGATTTTTTCTCACATTTTTGATGCTGTCATTTATGCAGATCGTCGAATGGTAATGAAGTCCCGCAAGAATATCAACAACGCTCTCATAGGTGTGGTGATAGGGAAGCACCGAAAGCCCCACATCGTACATATGAGATGTCATAAGTCCGTAATATACCATCGAAACAAGATTGTGCTCGGTAAGCATAACGCCCTTTGCAACTCCCGTTGTTCCCGAAGTATAGACAAGCATCTTCATCTCATGCTCGTCTCTTTTTGCACTCTTGAATTCGGAAAGGTCAAGCCCCTTTCCTTTCTTCACAAGCTTTTTATAGGAAAGAAAATCTCCGTCGTCCTCGTCTCTGTCAAAGCCCACAAAATATTTGATCCTCTGAAGCTCTTCTCTGTGTTCACGGAGAAAATCCTCCTTTTTCTCATCATAGAAGAGAATATCAGCCTTGCCTGCTGTGAGAACATGAAGCATTTCGGCGGCAGGAAGATCCTTGTCAACAGGAAGAAAAACTCCTGCACTCTGAAGTGCTGTAAGATAGACGGTCAGCCAATTATAGCTGTTCTCGCCAACGCAGGCAATGTGAGATGAGCCAAGACCAAGCGAGCAGATCGCAGCTCCAAGCCACTGTGTTTTGTTATAAAAAGCATCATATGTGACGCTGACGATGGCGTCATCTTCATTTTTAAATTTAAAAGCAATTTTATTTCCCGCTTCTGCACGGGCAAGCTCCATAAGCTCACGAACCGAGCTTATCTTTTTAGGAGTGTAATTATCTTTTTTCATGTTTATCTCCTTTTTGAATTTGGCGATCTTGCCATATCGTATTATATCACAAGCTTGTTGATTTGTCAACAGGCTGTTTTTGTCGCAATTTGAAAATTCATATGACTATTGTTCCCACATTTTTTGAAATTTTTTTTGCTTTTTTGTAAACAGTAATTTGTCGGCGCGATGAAAAAACGCAGATCTGTAGGGGACGGCGACCTCGACGTCCCATTTTTCATTTAAAATTCACGGTTATTTCATGTCTTTTGAGGGACGTCGTGGTCGCCGTCCCCTACAAAAACACGCCTTCGCCTGTTCGACAAATTCCTGTTTTTAATATGCTCAAAGGCTGATTTTGCCAAAAAAATATACAAAAAATGGGTGAAAATAATGGCTTTGGTTGATTTTCCTTTAAAAAATCGCAAAAAGCAGAAAAAATTCTCGAAATGGTGTTTACAAATCGGGAGAAAGGTGATATAATATGTATTTGGAAAAATAAAATTTTTTACATAAACAGGAGGAAAAATTCTCATGGCAAATCTCATCAGAAAAAAGCAATCCATGGACGGTAATACTGCCGCCGCTACAGTGAGCTATGCGTTCACAGAAGTTGCAGCAATTTACCCCATCACTCCTTCTTCCGTTATGGCTGAGCTGACAGACTCTTGGTCTGCTACAGGTCTTAAGAACATAATGGGCGAAGAAGTAAAGGTTATGGAAATGCAGTCCGAGGCAGGTGCGGCAGGTACCGTTCACGGTTCTCTCGCAGCAGGTGCTCTCACAACTACTTACACCGCTTCCCAGGGTCTTCTTCTTATGATCCCCAACATGTATAAGATCGCAGGTGAGCTTCTCCCTTGCGTTATCCATGTTTCCGCTCGTTGCGTAGCTTCTCACGCTCTTAACATTTTCGGTGACCACTCCGACGTTTATGCTTGCCGTCAGACAGGCTTCGCTATGCTCGCTGAGTCCAATCCTCAGGAGGTTATGGACCTGGGTGCTGTTGCTCACCTTTCCACTATCAAGGGAAGAGTTCCTTTCCTTAACTTCTTCGACGGCTTCCGTACATCTCACGAGATCCAGAAGATCGAAGTTTGGGATTATGATACCCTCAAGGAAATGGTCGATCAGGACGCTATCGAGGCATTCCGCGCTCGTTCGCTTTCTCCCGAGCATCCCGTTCTCCGCGGTTCTGCTGAAAACGGCGATATCTTCTTCCAGCACAGAGAGGCTTGCAATGAATATTACAATGCTCTTCCCGCTATCGTTGAAGATTATATGAACCAGGTAAACGAGAAGATCGGTACAGATTATAAGCTCTTCAACTACTACGGTGCTCCCGATGCTGACAGAGTTATCGTTGCAATGGGCTCTGTTTGTGATGTTGCAGAGGAAGTTATCGACTACCTCACAGCTAAGGGCGAAAAGGTTGGTCTTGTTAAGGTAAGACTTTACCGTCCTTTCTGCGCTGATAAGCTCATCGAAGCTATTCCCGCAACTGCAAAGAAGATCGCAGTTCTTGACAGAACAAAGGAACCCGGCTCTCTTGGCGAGCCTCTCTACCTTGATGTTGTTACAGCTCTTGCACAGGGCGGCGTTTCCGCAAAGGTAGTTGGCGGTAGATACGGTCTCGGTTCTAAGGATACTCCTCCCTCTTCTATCTTCGCTGTATATGAAGAGCTTGCTAAGGACGCTCCCAAGAACGGCTTCACAATCGGTATCGTTGATGATGTTACAGGCACTTCTCTCGAGGAAAAGCCCGCTCCCGACACAGCTGCTGCAGGCACTATCGCTTGCAAGTTCTGGGGTCTCGGCGGCGACGGTACAGTTGGTGCTAACAAGAACTCCATCAAGATCATCGGTGACCATACCGATAAGTATATCCAGGCATACTTCCAGTATGACTCAAAGAAGACCTCCGGTATCACTATCTCCCACCTCCGTTTCGGTGATAATGCTATCAAGGCTCCTTACTATATTAATAAAGCAGACTTCGTTGCTTGCCATAACTCTTCTTACCTTAAGAAGTATGACATGATAAGCGACGTTAAGCCCGGCGGAACATTCCTTCTCGACTGCGCTTGGAGCGTTGACGAGCTTGATGCTAACCTTCCCGGTGCTGTTAAGGCTTATATCGCTAACAATAATGTTAAGTTCATCATAATCGACGCTACAACCATCGCTTCAAAGCAGATCGGTAACGCAAAGGTTAAGAACACAGTTCTTCAGAGCGCATTCTTCTCCCTCGCTAACATTCTTCCTAAGGATGAGGCTATTGAGTATATGAAGAAGGCTGCTTATAAGTCCTATATCAAGAAGGGACAGGCTATCGTTGACCTCAACTATGCCGCTATCGACGCAGGCGCAGACGCTTATGTTGAAGTTAAGGTTCCCGAGGCTTGGAAGAACTGCACAGCAGATGCTCCCAAGGCTGCTTTCGAGAGCAACCGCAAGGATCTCGAAGCATTCGTAAACAATGTTGTAACTCCCGTAAATGCTATGGCAGGCGATTCTCTCCCTGTTTCCGCATTCAAGGAGTATGTTGACGGTACATTCCCTCAGGGCTCTACAATGAGCGAAAAGAGAGGCGTTGCTGTTAACGTTCCTACATGGATCCCCGAAAACTGTATCCAGTGTAACAACTGTGCATTCGTTTGTCCTCATGCTGCTATCCGTCCCTTCGCTATGACAGAGGACGAGGCAAAGAACGCTCCCGCTGCAACAAAGTTCGCAGAGAAGCCCGTTCTTAAGACAAACTATAAGTTCACAATGGCAATCTCTCCTGCTGACTGTATGGGCTGTACCCTCTGCGTTAAGGCTTGTCCCGTAACCGCAAAGGCGATCAAGGACGGCACAGACAAGAAGGCGCTCGAAATGGTTCCGAATGCTACTCAGGCTGATCAGCAGGCACCTTGGAATTATGCAGTTGCTAATGTTTCCGAAAAGAAGGAGCTTATCAACAACACAATCAAGGGCAGCCAGTTCAAGCAGCCCCTCCTCGAATTCTCCGGCTCTTGCGCAGGCTGTGCTGAGACATCCTATGCTCGTCTCATCACTCAGCTCTTCGGTGAGAGAATGTTCATCTCCAATGCAACAGGCTGTTCCTCCATTTGGGGTGGCTCCGCTCCTGCAACTCCTTATACAGTAAATAAGGAAACAGGTAAGGGTCCCGCTTGGGCAAACTCCCTCTTCGAGGATAACGCTGAGCACGGTCTCGGTATGGCTCTTGCTCATAAGACCATCCGCGAGAAGCTCATCCGCAAGGTTAGCGAGATGATGGCATCCGATAAGGCATCTGATTCCTTCAAGGCAGCAGCTCAGAACTATATTGATACACAGAATGACGGCGCAGCAAACGCTGCAGCAACAGACGCTCTCGTAGTCGAGCTTCAGAAGGCTGCAGAGGCAGGCTGTCCCACAGCTCCCGCAATTCTCAAGGAAAAGAACTACCTCTCCAAGAAGTCCGTATGGATCTTCGGTGGTGACGGATGGGCATATGATATCGGCTTCGGCGGTCTTGACCATGTTCTTGCTTCCGGTGAGGATGTAAATATCATGGTATTCGATACCGAGGTATATTCCAACACAGGTGGACAGGCTTCAAAGGCTTCCAACATCGGTCAGGTTGCTCAGTTCGCAGCTGCAGGTAAGGCAATCGGCAAGAAGAATCTTGCAGAGATCGCTATGTCCTATGGCTATGTTTATACAGCACAGATCGCTATGGGCGCAGATATGAACCAGACACTCAAGGCGCTCACAGAGGCTGAGGCATATAATGGTCCTTCTCTCGTTATCGGCTATGCTCCTTGTGAGATGCACGGTATCAAGGGAACAATGGCTAACTCTCAGATCGAAATGAAGAGAGCAGTTGAGGCAGGCTACTGGCAGATGTTCAGATTCAATCCTGCTGCAAAGGCAGAGGGCAAGAATCCTCTCAGCATCGACTGCAAGCCAGCAACAGCAGACTATAAGGAGTTCATCACAAGTGAAACTCGTTACAGCCGCCTTGCACAGCAGTTCCCCGAGAGAGCAGAAAAGCTCTTCGCAGAGGCTGAAAAAGCAGCAAGAGCTAAGTACGACCGTCTCGTTAAGATGGGCGAGCTCTATGCTCCCGAAGAGAAGTAATATCTCTTAAATAAAAGATCAAGGGCAGTGCCGCACGGCACTGCCCTTTTCGTAGTTGTTGGGATTTTCAAACAGTAATTTAGCGAACTGTTGAAAGAGTGAATAAACGGAGATGAGGATGTTCGCTTGCCTCCACTGATTTTGCAAAGCAAAATTAGGGGAGGTGGATTTTGCCGTAAGGCAAAAGACGGAAGGGTCTTATGAGGTGAAAAGTAACTTTCTTGT
>JAFXAN010000047.1 GCA_017517035.1 Clostridia bacterium | reverse complement strand
TAAACAGTAATTTATCGGTGAAGGAGTTTCGCCACTGCGGTGGCGACCGGCACCGTTGCCGGCTCCCGCAAGCTTTTAAAAAAGCTTGAGCAAAACTTTAAAAAGAGGATTTTTATTGTTGTTTATCTGTGTTTCTACGGAAAATTGTTGTGAGTTTTATGTAGAAAAACAAACATCAACCCCACACTCGTCATCCTGAACGAAGTGAAGGATCTATGAACGCTAAAGGATGATTTCACCACTATTTGACTGTTCGAAAAATTACTGTTTGCAACAAAAAACAATGAGGAGCAAAAATGCAGATCATAAGCGATTCGGATTTCAGAAAGCAATTAAAGAGCGGAAATATCGGAAGTTATCTTTTTTACGGCGAAGAAGATTATCTCAAGGCTCACGCAATTTCGCAGGCGGCAGAGGCTATATGCCCTGATCCGACCTTTGCTTTTTTCAACATCACAAAAATAGATGCCATTAAATTTTCTGCCAATGCTCTTCTTGATGCCATTATGCAGCCTCCGATGATGACAGAAAAAAAGCTCATAGTCCTCTCGGGCTTTGATTTCAATTCTCAAAATTCAAGCGAGCTTGCTTCTATCTACGATGCCTTGGCGATCCTTTCCGACTACGAATACACCTCAGTTATAATCTCGGTTGCCTCCGGCTGCATCGACGAGGGCTATCCCTCAAAGCCTTCACAGGCAATTCAAAGAATTTCCGAATTTATTACTCCCGTCAAATTTGATAAATGCACGCCCCAAAGACTTATCTCCTGGGCAGAAAGGCATTTTGCCCATGGCGGTGTCAAAATAAGCCCCAAAGCTCTCTCTTTTCTCATCGACTATTGCGGCACGGGAATGTACAATCTGGCAAATGAGATTGACAAGCTCTGCGCATTCGTTCTTTTTGAGGGCAGGGACGAGGTCACGGAGGATGACATAAAAAATGTCTGCATTGCAGATGTGGAATTTGATACATTTGCGCTTTCAAATGCCATTATGGAGGGCAAAAGCTCGGAAGCACTGAGCGTTCTCGCTTATCTTCGCTTCAAACGCACCGAGCCTCTCATCATATTCGGTGAAATATCGAAAACGATTTGCGATCTTTTGCTCATAAAACGGCTGATTGATGACGGAATGTCTTGCTTCGACATCGGCAAAAGCAAGATAATGAATGAATACAGAGCGAAAATTCTGGCGCGCAGTGCATCAAAAATACCATATGAACGACTTTACCAAAAAATCAATCTCTGCACGGAAGCAGACAGAATGCTCAAACGCTCTCCTCAAGGCTTTTCGGCAATAGAAATGCTCATTTGCGCAAATTAAAAAAGAAAGGTAAATAAAAATGAGACACTATTTGATACCGAATGAAGGAAAATTCTTCAAGGTCAATCTTCATGTTCACACAAACATCTCAGACGGCAGTCTTTCGCCCGAGAGAGTAAAGGAAATATATAAGGCAAACGGCTATTCGGCAGTTGCCTTTACCGATCATCAGATCATGCTCCCCCATCCCGAGCTTAACGATGAGGATTTTATTGCGATCACAAGTGTTGAATATGCAAAAAATAAGGGTAGCTATATGCTCCTCCCCTCTACACATTTCAATGTTTATGCAAAGGATCAAGCAGCCGAGGTTTTCCCCTTCTTCCATCCGGAGGGATTCTGGGGCGCGATCAAACACGCAATGGATTACAGAACAGAAAAAATGATAAATTTCGAGCCGAGGACCTTTGGCTACGGTCCCGAGGAGCTGAACAAAGTTATAAAAGAATGCAACGAGGCAGGCTTCCTTGTTTGCTTCAACCATCCCAAGGGTTCGCTTCAGAATTACCGTGATTACGGTGGGCTGAAAGGTCTTTGGGGCATGGAATGCTACAACACGGGTGCGGCACACGAAGGCTATGAGGATGATATGGATCCCATCGACGATCTTCTCACAGAGGGAGAGCGCAAGGTCTTCCCTATTGCGGCAGACGATGCCCACGGCGAAGGTGACTGCTGCGGCGGTTGGGTAATGGTAAAGGCTGAAAGGCTTGAATATTCTCTCCTTATGGATGCACTTGAAAAGGGCGATTTTTATGCATCAACGGGAATTGAGATATATGATCTTTATATCGAAAACAATGTTCTTCATATTGAATGCAGCGAGGTTGACGAGATAACACTTCACACTCCCATCAGATTCAGAAAGAGCATCAAGAGTAAAGACGGAGAAAAGCTCACCTCATGGGATATCGACATCAGCCCGCTCATAGATACCTGCCGTGAAAATTACGATTCTCTCACAAAGGATACATATTTCAGGCTTGATCTGCGTACAGATGACGGAAAGCGTGCTCACACAAGAGGCTTCTTTGTGGACGAGATCAAGGATTAAAAATTTCAATCAGATCGGGGAGCTGCATTTCGCAGCTCCCCGATTTTCATTGCATAATTATCATTTTGCAGCGGTCTTTTATATTCGTTTCAGAAAAATACCGAAGCTCATAGGGTATCCATTCCTCAAAAAATCGCTTTGCCTGCTGCTCCGAATTGCGTACAAGTATTCTTTCTCTCTGTTTTTCGGGAGATATATCAATGAAAAGAGAAAAATCATAGTATTTTGCGAGGTGCGGATGCATTGAATATGCCCCCTCAACAAAGTTCAGCCTTTTTGGGGTGACCACAAGGGGAGCCTCAAGCTCCTGCCTTGAGCAATTGAATCTTCTGAAGCAGACCTCTCTCCCTTCAGACAGCGGGATCAGCACCTCGGAGAGAAAACGCTCTCTGTCAACATTTCCGCCCGCTTCCGCAAGGCGTTCGGGAGTGCGCTGCTCGGGACGAAGGAAAAAATCATCCATGTGAAACACATTGCAATCATATTTTTCTTTAAGGAATCTTCCGAGAGTGGTCTTTCCGCTTGCGCTTCCACCCTCAATTGCAATTATTGCTCTTCCCCCCAAGGCAAGCCTTTCGACCTCGTCAAAAAAAGGCGCAAAGGGCATAAATTCATTTGGTATCATGTCTTTTTTGTTTTCCATTTTAATCCCTCAATTTCAAAATTTTTGGGCTATCAAGTATCATCACAAGAATTGGGATCAGAATTATCTGCACTATGATTCCCGGAAGTGCATTTGTTATAGCACCTGCAAGAAAGGCTGAAAATGTAAAGTTTCCGCCCTGTGCGCCGACGAAAACAAACATCGCCGCTCCCCAAACAAGCCTGCCCGCTATCATTGCAGCAAGCAAAGAGCAATAGATGAGTGGCTTTTTCTTTGGAAGATATCTGTGCATAAGCCCTGCCACCGCACCGTATGCGGCAAGCTCAAATGCCATGCAGAGAGCCTTTGGAAAAAGAGTCGGCATTCCGAGAGTGAGAGAACGGAAAAGAGGAGCTATAAAGCCAACGGCAAGTCCCCATGGCCAGCCGCAGACAAATCCGCAAAGAAGAACGGGAATATGCATGGGGCAAAGCATTGCACCGATCTCGGGGATCTGCCCCGTGAGAAAGGGCAAAACATATGCCATCGCCAGAAACAGCGCCGAGAGTATAAGCCTTAAAATTTGATTCTTGTTTTTCATTTTCTTTCCTTTCTGGATACAAAAAGGCATCATTATCCCTTCAGAGATAATGATACCTTCAAAGTATCTTTTTAAAAAATATATTATCAAATGGAACTTCTGCTCCGATGCTATTCTTCTGAACAACAATGATATTTTACCATAAGAAATGCAAAAAGTCAAGCATTGATTATCGAATCCAGCTTTGAAATTGCATCCGAGATCAGTGCCGAGGTGTTGAGACATGGAACTCCCGCAATGAGATTATCACATTTATTCATCGGGATCAGTATCCTCACCGCCTCCGATTGACCGACAGAGAGTGCCATTTTGGGCGTGACCTCACCGAGAAGCGAGTCCGCAATGACGATTCCGATAGGACCGATGATAACATCTGCCGTGCGAGAGGCAACGACCACGGGATTTTCCCCCGTTGCGGCATTTCTTGCGCCTGCCTTCATCATAGCGGAGGTGGCGACGGCGTTTGTACCGACGGCGGTGATCTTCAGGAACGAAGCGTCCGAGAACTTTGCGTTTATTTCTTTTATGAGCTGTGCGCCAAGCTGACCGCCCTGACCGTCAATTATTACTATGTTCATGCTAAAACCCTCTTTTCTCTCTTTGGTTTTATTATAGCATATAATTTATCGTTTTTCAAGTGGAAGATCAATCATTTTGGATTCATACTATATCTGCGCATTTTACTTTCTCTCTTCAAGTCCTTCTTTGCATTGGCAGAAGGACTGGGTCTCGTCGCTGCGACGCAAAGCCGAGGCTTTGATTTCGGCTTTGCTACGCTCCTCGGTCATCGCGGCTCTGACAGCCCACCGGGCTGTCATTCACTTCCGCTCTCTTCAAGTCCTTCTTTGCGATTCCTGCCAAAGCAAAAGGGTACGCTTTGCGTACCCTTTTGCTTTGGCAGGGGCAGAAGGACTTGAACCCACGACACCCAGTTTTGGAGACTGGTGTTCTACCGACTGAACTATACCCCTATTTTTTACTTTTTCGGCGGATATCTCCGCAACAGACAACATTATACCACAAGATAAATGATTTTGCAATAGTTTTTTCAAAATTTTTCGTTTTTTTCTCAAAAAACTTATTATTTAGGCTATGTTAATTGCTTTTTATTATTACTGTTATTGGCACAATGTTAAAAAACAGTGATTTGTCGAACTGTCGGAAACGGTGAAACTATACCCCAACGCCGATGGCGTTGCCGCAAGCGGTTCGACTCCACTTCGTTCCGCTCAGGGTGACACACTAATGATCATCGGTGAAAATCGCTGATTTTCTGCTGATAAACCCACAACTGTCACCCTGAGCGAAGCCGTAAGGCGTAGTCGAACTCCGTAGGAGCGGCACATCGTGCCGGGGTATAGATAACAGACCGACAAATTACTGTTTAAACCTTTCCTTGGAAAACGAGAGGGCGGTTCTGCTGAACTGCCCTCTCTCTATATATTTTACCAAGAAGTCACATTCGTAAAAGTCCAAGCGCCGTGATAGCGGCTGAGACTATAGATCTTCACCTGTGCGCCATAGGTTGTCTGACTTGTTGTTCCGTCCTCACGGAGTGCTGTGCCGTTATCGGCAGTTGTAACATAGAAATAGTCATTTCCGAGATAAACGCATCCGTAGTCACCCTTAACCGTTGTGCTGAGTCCGCATATCTTCGCCATATGTCCGCTTTCACCATAGCATTTCGCTTCGTGAAGGTCGATATCACCGAGCTTACAGGTGCATTTCAAAGTAGCATGCCAGCCCATAAGTCTCTCGTCATAGATTCCGTCACCGTCAAAATCCTTATCGTCCATATAATTTGATGCATAATCCTGCGCCATGCTGTATTTTACGCTGTCCTCGGGAACGCTCTGTCCAAGCTCGACCTCGGCAACATATATCTTCTTGCTTCCGTCGATCGCTACCAGATTGTTTTTGGGGAACTCATTGTTATTTACAGCTCTGCCGTATGTCCAGAGCAGATAGTCGCCTGTGGTTTTATCATAGGTTATAACCTGCGTACCGTATCTGTAATAGCCTGTATAAAGGAAGATATTAAATTTGATATCAATGGTTGTGGGCTCCTCATTTACCGCACGCTCATATGTTATCGGCAGGAGGTTCTCCTCTGTTATATCGTCAAAATCGAAAACCATGATCTGCTGATTATCATCGTCATAGCGATATGTATCATATGTGCTCAGTGATCTGACCGCAACAAGATAATCCTTGCTGTCATTTACCTCAACATCGTGAGAAAGCACAGTGCCGGCAGTATAAACAGTACCGTCCGCAGCCTTGACATCCTCTCTTAAGGTATAGCCTGCGGGAAGAATATATCCGCCGCCCGGAAGCTTTCCGACATCTATTCCGCTAAGTCCTCTTCCTCCGTAGTAGCTCCTTGTTGCTCCATCGGCTGTGGTGAATTTGTTATCGCCCTCGGAAAGTGACGCAACATTGACACCGTAGAGAAGAGGCGCATCCTCGCTATCCTGAACATAGCCGCCATCAAATACGCTATCCTCGAGCACGCAGATATATCGCTTGTTTGAGAGCTGATATTTACTGAATTCGATGCTGAAATAAAGCTTTCCGTCATACCAGCAGAGGTCACCGACATGAGGCGCAAGAGGACTGAGCTCCTCTGCGGGCTTATAAACGCCAACCTCTTCTCCCTTCTGGTTTATCTTTGCGATAATTCCTGTGAAAGCGATATAGATATTGCCCTCATCATCCATTGCAATACCCTGGGGATGACCTGCTCCATACACAAGATCGCCTTCATTTGTAGGATATGCGGGATATTTCTTTGGAGTTTTAACATTGGGAGAATATATTATCGAATCCTCAAAATCGGGTGCAGTCGTTCCCATGTCGGCAATGCTGAGAGCAAGAGTATCGACCTCGCTCAAGGTATATTCATCGGAAATGAGTGCCTTTGCCTCTGCAAGAACAGTGTCTGTAACAGCTTCGCCCTTTTCGCTTCTCACAAGAGGGATATATGCGCTGCTGCCTGCACTCTCACGGACGAGAGTGAGGGTGATTCCGTCATTTTCTCCGACCTTTATTTCCTTTATTTCAGTATCAGCACCCTTAAGAACCGTGTTCCAAACTGCTTTTTCATCAATATTTGCCGAAAGAATGCCACTCTCTTCATGATTCTTCAGCATATCAAGGGTCATATCATAGAGATTGAACACCTTATTGCCCTCCGAATCCTCATAGCAGATCTGGTGGATATATTCCGCACCATTCTCGTCAACATAGACGGTATAAGCACCGATATAAAGATCTCTTGTGTGGTTTGCATTGAAATTCACAACTGTTCCGGCAAAATCGACCCTTTCGCCCTCCACCGAGCTTGAAAGTGTCTTGCCGACAAAGGCTCCGTTCTTATAAACAGGAAGCTTCTTTATGGCACTTGCCTCTGTAACATACTCGCCAAAGCGATTTTTGAGGGTAATTCCGCCCCAATGCTTATAATCTGTTGCAGAAGCTGCGATAATACCGTATTCTACGAGGGTATATCCGTTTTCGGTATAGGTTTCGTTCTTCGTCTCATCAAAGGAGAAGATCGAGCGCAGTCCGTTATAGTCCGTATATCTGATGCTGAAGCCCTTTGCTGTGATGGGGCTTGTAAGATCAACGACGCTAAGTCCCAGTGCCTCAAGAGATGCCACTGCTGCCTCTCCGAAAACATGAATCTTCGTACTCTTGGGGAAGCTCTGGGCAGTTACTGCAGAAACACCGATATCCGCCTTCAGAATCTTTACATTCTCAAGGCTCGTGCAACCATAGAAGGCATTTTTGCCGATAGCTGTGAAGCATTCGGGGATCACGAGAGACTCAAGGCTCGAACAATTATAGAACATCTGTTCGGAAATGGCAATTGCAGGATTGCTCTCAAGCTGCTTCTTCAGATTTGTGGGAAGGATGACCTTCTTTATCGACTTGCAGTTATAGAATGTTTTTTCCATTGTCCAGTCAGAATATGTCCAGCCTGAAAGGTCAATGATCTCGTCGTATGTATCGTCAGAGCCGTAGCTTACGGTTGTGAGAGAAGTGCATCCCTCAAACATTCCGTTGACTCCATATTTGTTTCTTGTGATCCTATATGAAGAACGGCTTATATGAACATGCTTAAGATTCGGAAGATTTGAGAATGCCGAATCATGGTGCTGCCAATAGATCTGATTTTTGCCGAAATCCATAACATACATGGACTCGATGGCATCGGTCCATGTGAGCTTCCAATCCTTCCAAACTTTGGTGTCTCCGGAAAGGGTGAAGTTTACAGATGTGCTTGACTTTGGAGTTATTGTAAGCTTGCCCGTTTCGGTGTCGAAGCTCCATTTGAAGTCCGAGCCGACAGCCTCATCCTCACGCAGAAGAGTGCTGTCGCCGGTCTGCTCTGCTGTGAGATAACCGAAAGGAATATTGTTTTTTCTCATATATGTGGTCACAGAGCTTGTGGGATAAACAAGGAAGCTCACCTCTGCGCCCTGTGCAAAGGTCACAAATCCTTCGCCTGCAAGAGACACGCTCTTTCCGAGATATACCACGGGAGAAAGAGATGCGGAAGAACCGCTGAAAGCATCGGAAGCAAGGCTTGTGACGCTCAAAAGGTTGATTGCGCCTGCGCCCGCTGTGTTGTCTGCTATATAGGCAGTATAATAAGCAACCGTGATAAGATTTGGCATATTTGCAAACGCCTTTGAATCGACGGTGGTAAGAGTTGAGGGAATTACAACGACAGAAGCATTCCATCCGTCAAACATATTTGCGGATATTTCCGTGATTCCCGTATCCTCTGCGATGATAACCGTTGTGACATCCGAGGTGAAATCAAGGTCTATATCATAGTCGAGTACAGTTGAAGCGGTTGAGGTCGCCTTTGATATTTCAAGAACTCCCCCATCATAGGAATACTGATATCCCGAGCCGTCAGCCATAAGATTATAGAGCGGAAGCTCAAAATGTGGCTTTACATTTGTAAGACCCATGGCATTTATTGCGTCTCTCTGCGCCTTTGTTGCGCAGTTTATGATAAGTCCCTCGTTATCCGGGATGGTAAGTTCGGAAATATCAAGTGTTGCACTTTCGATGTTGAGGGTTTTAAGAGCTGTGCAGCCTGTGATTGCCGTTCCCGTGATAGTGTCAACCTTTGAAGGGATGGTGATGCTCTCAAGTGAGGTGCAATTCAGAAAAGCATTGCCCTTGATCGAGGTCACATATGAGGGTATTGTTATTTCACTGAGACTTGTACAGTTCTTGAACATGCCTGTGCTGACATATGAGCATTTGCCGGCACTGGCAGGCATGATGACCTTTGTTATCTCAGAGCAGCCGGAAAAGGCAAAGGCATTTGCCGGTGTCTGGTTGTATACAAAGGAATTATTGAAATAAAGCTTATAAAGGTTTATTACATTTTCGGCATCTCTTGCATCATTACCGCCGTTTGCATAAATTGTTTTAAGCTTCGGGTTGTTTTCAAAAACACCGTTATTATATGCCCAGCTGTTCTGGATCTTGGTAACTCCTCCAAGATCAATTGTCGTAAGAGAAGGATATCCTGCAAGAGGAGACTGCTTATGCTGATACTGAACGGTATCAAAGCCCACAAGAACGATCTTTTCAATCTTGGCGACCGTCTCGCTATTGGCATTTCTCCAAGTATTATACGCAGGAAAGTCATTGGAAGAATCAAGCGTTGGGTAGTTACCTGTCATAAAACTTGTAAAAGTCAAGGTGTTGCTTGATGTATCAAAAGACCAGGTGTAGCGTTTGGTCACACCGTCGGCTTCATACTGCGTTCCCGAAAGGACCGCATCAGCCTCTGTCTCGCTTGCAAATGCGGCAACGGAAAGCACGGCAAAGCTAAGGACAAAAGCAAAAATTATGGTTAAAATCTTCTTTTTCATTTTTTTCTCCATTAATAAAATTTTTTACATCATAGATCATTATACATTCTACACCAAAGTTTTTTCTTTGTCAATATTTTCGCAGAAAGTTGGTAAAAAAGTTGTTATTTTACCACGCCAAAATAACAAATAAAAATAAAAAGCCCATAAAATAAGGGCTTTTTTCTGATTAAATTAACATTTTTGTGAAAAGAAATAACACTGAAAATCACATAACATTGATTCATTCTGCTTCAAACAGGAATTTGTCGGTAAGGGAGTTTCGCCTCTGCGGAGGCGACCGACGCCGCCGTCGGCTCGCGCGACCTTTTAAAAAGGTCGATCAAAACTTCGAAAAAGGTTATTCTTATTGCTGTTTATCTGTGTTTCTACGGAAATTTTACAGAAATTTCATGTAGAAAAACTTAGCATCAATTTACTCTCGAGTCATTCTGAGCGTAGCGAAGAATCTACGAGTGCTAAAGGATGATAATCTCAAAGCAGTCAAAAACGAGCGGAACGCAGTGGAGTCGAACCCATAGGGCAATGCGACAGCATTGGGGTATAATTTCACCGTTCCCGCCTCATCGACAAATTACTGTTTGAATTAAAATACAAGTGAAATTGAACGGTAAAATAAGGCTCCCCTGTTTTAATAGGGGAGCTGGCACGGCGAAATAACTTGCCGTAGAAAAATAGATACTATTCGCCGTGACTGAAGGGTGTAGC
>JAFXAN010000046.1 GCA_017517035.1 Clostridia bacterium | reverse complement strand
TCTGGGGTTGCCGCACATAGCCTCGTAATTTGTAATTGACGTTACGGTAGCGGGAAGAACTATTTCTTCACAGTAAGGAAGGTAAGAAAGTGCAGTTGCTCCGAGAGCTGTTATTCCTGTTTCCTCAAGAAGAATTACCTTTTTTATCTGAATACCGTTAATTATACCGGTTCTCTGCCAAGGACAGTTACCTCGGGCCATATCTGCACCATATGTAAATGTGGTGCTTCCGTCAGACGCCTTGCCGCCGATGGTAAGCGTACCGTCGGAATCAAGCGTGTAGGTCCATGTTGCAGTTGAAACCGCAGTTGCGAAATTTCCGCTTGCAACAGTCTCTGCAAATGCTGCGGTCACGAGAAGTGACGAAAGAACTGCCACAGCAAAAGCAAGAATAACAAGCTTCAGAATTTTGGTTGTGTTTTTCATGTGTTTTCTCCTTTTAAATATTTTTTATTTTATTTTTTTGAGTCTCATGATAATGCCGTCGCAGGCTGGAATATTATTGATGCTTCCGTATAGCACATCTGATATCTCAAAGTCTTCGTTTATTTTAATATCGGGAACGATATCCTTATCCGAATAGTTAAGAACAGAAGCCAAAAGAGTGTCATCATCTTCAGGATTGATTGTAATTCCGAGATTTCTGTCCTCTGCAATGATAGGCTTGGCATTTATAATATCCTTTGCGACTTCACGGTAAAAGAGGTAGTAGGGATCCTTATTGAATCCGTCTGTCTGACCGAATGCCATACCCTCAACATCGAAATTTATGAAGTAAACATATCCCTTGCCGAATTTATTGCGGAAGAGAACAGGATTTCCTTCCTCGTTTCGGAGAATAACCTCTGCGGTAACTGTATCAATGAGCAATTCCTTGCCGCTGTAATGAACTGTTTCTCCATTTATTTCGACTGTGTGGCTTACATTTGTCATAAGACCTCTTGATTCAACACCGAAGAAGGTGGTCATATCAACAAGATGTCCACCATTATATGTAACACAAAGAGTTCTGCCATTTTTCACGCTATCGACCAGCTTATCCCATGTAGGCTTATACATAACCGCCCATCCCATAACGCTTGGAAGAATATAGAAATCGGAATCCGGTATGTTGCCGTCAAGGTCATAGGCAATATCAAGGTCGATTCCTGCCTGTTTTCCGAGAAGAACGGAAGCCATTGCTATTTTTTCTCTTTCCTGCTCAAGAGAAAGGACACAAACGCCGTCTGATTTCCTCTTTGGAAAGCGGTCGGGCATTTTTTCGATTGCTTCCGAGAGCTTTTTCATTGTGAGTGCAACAGGCTTCGGCTTTCTGTCTTTATCGAAAAGACCGAGCTGTCTTTCCATAAGAGACCATGTGTAGGGGGCAAAATCAAGATGCATCTGATCCCAAGCGCACCACCAATGATATCCTTCAAAACCGTTTACAAGAGAGGAAAGGATCTGAATGTTCATAAACTGTGCGGACATTTTCGGGCTACCCACAGCCTGTGCAAATGTTCCGTTTTCCTGAATATATGCAGGGCGTCTGCCAACACCGCTGTAATAAAGGGTCTGTGCGGTGGGGGTAAGCGTTGTGCGGAGACGGTTGTAAGGCTCCTTATCGGAATAAATTGTGGGAGAAGGGTAGGGATGAGTGCAGAGCACATCGCAAATTTCGCCCTGATGTTCGAGGAGCCAGCCGTTTTCATATCTATTATTATTGGAACTGAGACAATGCATACCGCTTGAAACGGGACGGCTCTTGTCCTCTGAACGAATCGCATCCACAACGGTACTTGTCCAATTATATGCCTCAAAAATGTCATCTACGGGACTCATATCGTTACTTTCATTTCCAAGATCCCACATAACGATGGCATTTTCGTCCTTAAGCTCTCGAACGAAGCGGTGAACATACTTCTTTGTAAGCGTAAGTGCTTCACAGTCTGTTATAACATTCTTGTTTACAAGTGCGGGAGGAACAAAAAGTCTTCCGCTCATCCATCCTGTCATAATGGAAACAACAAGCTTTATTCCGTTCTCTTCGGCTGCATGGCAAAAATCTCTGAAATCAGCGATTCTGTCCATATCGACTCCGTCGGAAGTCGGAGGTAAAGGCTTTTTTGTAACCGAGTGGATATATTGCATAGATCTTCCCATATGTCCCATTGCTTTTTCAAGTGGCTGAAAATCGCGCCAATTTGGGAAAACTCTCAAATATTTGATTCCGTATTCACTGAGTTGCATCATTTCCTCGCGTATTCTTTCGCCATTATAGTGAAGCCACATTTCAGTGCCGTAATCGGCACCCCAATAATTTGCTCCAAGCATAAATTTCATATTGGTATGTTATCCTTTCTAAAAAAATGTTAGTAAAAACGCTTTCGTTTATATAAATGATAACATTTATTTCTTCCTCATTCAACACGTTTTTGTAATATATATATCTCATAAAATTACTTTTTCAAAAAAATGCTTGACAGTGCTTTAACTATATATTATAATGATGTTGACAGATAGATTTACAACTCCATTTTTGGCATATATTAGTCTCAAAAAATTACATTTTCGAGGTGAGATATGAAAGAACTGTTTTATGAGTCTGAAAAGGATGTAAACTGCGGCGTTTACGCTCAATGGCAAAAAGAATATGAATTCGGGGTCTTACATTTTCACAGAGCCTTTGAAATTGCATATATGCTTAAGGGACAGATGGACTTTATTGTTGAGAATGACATATTGCCTGCAGAGCCAAATGACATAATATTTGCACACTGTTATTATGCACATATGGCAAGACCTCTGCCGGAGCACGAAAAATATGTTGTTATAGTTCCTGAGAATTTTTCGGGTGGACTTTATTCCTTGCTAAGAGAAAAAACGCTTCCTTCTTGTATGAAAGATAAGGAATTCAATAAAACACTTTTGCCCTTTATTGAAAAACTGGTGGAGGATTCGGAAAAAATGTCGTCTATCGTGCTTAAGGGATATATAAACATTATTTTCGGATTGCTTTTCGAACATTATGCCCCTGTTGATATAAAGCCGAAGAGTAAAAATGTTTCACTTGTTGCAAGTATTCTTACATATATCGATGCTAACTACACAAGACCTCTTACCCTTGAGGAGACTGCAGTGGCACTGGGCTACAACAAATCATATTTTTCAAGACTTTTTAATCAGTGCGTAGGAACATCATTTAACAATTATCTGAATTTTCTGCGTCTCGATAAGTTTGAAGAGCTACTTGCATCATCAAGCGACAAGAGTATGACGGAGCTTGCATATGAATGCGGTTTTTCATCGCTTGCAACCTTTTACCGAGTAAAAAAGGCAAGAGCTCAAAACAGAAAAAATGTAAAAAAATGAATTTAAATAAGGAGAAAAATTTTGAAGGACATAATTCAATGCTTTGAGGAATATAAAAGCGTTGCAGAGAAAACATATGATGCGGGATTTTTTAGTGTGGAAAAGGTGGCTGAGCTTGCCAATGCTGCACAGCTTTCGGATGAAAATATTTCATTTCTTTGCGATTTTATGAAATATGCCGACGAAAACGAGGCTATAAAGCATTTTATGTGGCAGTACTATTACTTGCTTTTCAAAACAGACGAGGATTTTTCGAGCGATATCGGGGTGATTGAGAGAATTGCAGTTCCCGAGGAGTCGGAAAAAAGATTCCTTGGCGGTGCGAAGGCGGTTATCTTTCTTTTGGCGGTGGAAAATCTTAAGGAATGGGGAGCAGGGAAGGATATTGACCTTCAGGCGCTTGTAGAATCCTATTATGACAGGTACAGATATATGGTATCATTAAATTATGTATCCCATGAGATATACGGTCTTTTTCGACTTGCTCCTTTTCTTTACGGATATGCAAAGCCATTTATTTTAAGAGTCGGAAGACTCAATTTTCAGCTTGCTGAATTTCGGGATTACGGTGAACTCTATGAGGATAAGAACGGCAACCGCATTTTTGCTGCGCTTCCCAATTATACCTATGATAATAACGGTCTAAATGCAAAAGATGGCTTTGTTCCGTCCTACAGTGCAGACGACAATTATGTTACGGCCCATGTTTTCGATTTTGAAAACAAAGGTAAGCTCAACCTTGAGCCTCGGAGAATAGACCTCTCGGTATATGAAAAAAAGCTCGTTCCCGGTGACAGAGTTATCATGGTCCATATTCCTGAGGGGGGCAAGCTTACAAGTGATATAGTTATAAAATCAATAAAGGATGCACAAGTCCTTTTCCGTAAATATTTTCCGCCCTTCAAAGCTGTTGTTTGCCAGACATGGTTCATCTCACCCGGACTTCGGGGAGAGGTTGTAAAAGACGGAAGCAACATGGCGGCTTTTGCAGATCTTTATGATGTTATCAGCGGCACAGACAGCGACAATTTTTCGATATTCGAGCATATTTTCAGAGCAAAAAAGCAGCCTCTTGAAAATCTTGTTCCCGAAAACGATTTTCAAAAACGAATCCTTGCAAGAGCCCTTCGCGGTGAAAAGCTCCATTGGGGATTCGGAATTTTGAAAAAAGAATATGAAATTTAATATTTATGAAATAAGCACAAAAAGCAAAAAATTCCGCGAGGCCTTGCAAATCAAGGCTTCGCGGGCGTTTGTTTGAAATGATAAGTTTGGTGAAGCCATGGGAATGGTGAGAGATAAGCTTAATTCAAAGAATTACTATCAGTACAATCCTGCGTTCCCGAACAGATAAAAAAGCGAAAGGCGCCGTCTCATTAAGAGGCGGTGCCTTGTTCGTAAGCAGTTCGATAAATTCCTGTTTGAAAGCCAATGAGATTATATTGATTTTTTTAGTAATACAGAGAAAAAGTCATGAAGAATTTCAAATTTTCTTAATACATTTCACATTTTTTCCTTTTTGTTTTCTTTTGTTGACAAAGCAAATATTTGATGATAAAATCAAACAAAAAACAGGAGGATTTTTATATGAAAAAACAACTTGCAATGCTTTTTGCCGTCATTCTTGTCATCTTCATTGCGTCTTGCGGTAAGGATGTAAATGAGGGCGGCGAGACAGAGGAAAACACAATCATTATAAATAAGGTTGAAAACCTTTCCGACTATGTTTTTGTAGATATGCAGAATAAAAGAGAGATCTCGGAATTGATCGATGATCTTAAGGCTGCGATCTCGGATGGTACGGATATAATGCTCAAAAGTGAGCCTGCCTATAAAAAGAACAAATGTGAAATTCTTATAGGCACAACCAATCGAGAGGAGTCGATCGAAGCTGCAAAGGATCTTGGCTATTTCGATTTTACCATCAAGCATATAAATAACAAAATCGTTATTACTGCAGGATCGGATGAGGCAATGACAGAGGCGATAGAGCTTTTCAAGGACGAATTTATTGATTCAAAGGCAAAGGCACTCTATCTGCCCGATGAGTTCAGCTATAGTTATGAATATCCGATAGAAAATCTTACCGTTGAGGGAACTCCCATTTCCGAATTTAAGATCTACAGCGGAAAAAGCTTTATTGAGAATGAATTTATCACGGAAACACTTCGCCGCACCTTTGATTTTGAAATGGAGATAGCGGATGAGATGACAGAGGGCGGTCATTATATCATTCTCGATGCCACAAGCATGAAATATGAGGATTACAGTATAAAGATCGAGAACGGAAATATTATAATTTACGGAAGCGCAAGCTCGGTAGCGAAGGTATTTGGCAGCTTTGGCGAGGAATTTTTGCGCCCCCTCGGGAAAAAGGAATATGATCTGACAAAGGCGGATAACAAGGAGGACAAAATTGAAAAGCCCGAGCTTTATACAAAGGATCAGCTTCTTGCTGTTATGAACGAGGTATATAACGATAAGGATCATATCATCATAGGCGAGCAGGGCAGAGGTCAGCCGAACTGTGTCAGCAATGCTATCACTGCCTTTGAAAAGGCGACGGGAGAAAAACCCGGAATCATCGGCTTTGATTTCAGCACCACCGGCGGTGGAATCTGGTCGGAGCAATACGGCGGCGATATGCAGGCTAAAAAGAGCCTTATGATGTGTGAAATGCTTGAATATGTTGCGGGAGGCGGAATCATAACCTTCAGCGCACATTGGGCAAACCCCTCGGGCAACTACCCTGATGAGGAGAATCTTTACCGAGGAGTTCTCGGCTATGATTATACAAAGGAAGCCTTCGAAAAGGCTTTTACAGATCTTCTGACGGACGGAACAGAATATAACGATTTCTTTAAGGCACTTCTTGATGAGGAGGCAGAGTTTTTCCTCGCACTTCAAGAAAACGGAGTTCCCGCACTTTGGCGTCCGCTCCATGAGACCAACGGAAACTGGTTCTGGTTCTGCACCACCATGGCAGGCATAACTCTTGATGCTTCTTATATCAAGAACATTTGGTACTATGTATATGATTATTTTGCTGAAAAGGGCATAGATAATCTGCTTTGGACATATTCCATGAGCCCTTCGGATAATTTTGAAAATACTCCCGGGGCTTCAACTATGAGTGCTCTATATCTCTATCCCGGAGATGAATACTGCGACATCGTGGGAGTTGACTGGTATACGGCGGGTGACCTTGAAATAATGAATGACAGCTATCTTCACCTTGTGGATCATGCAAGAAAGCCCGGTGCGCTGACAGAATTTGGCGCCGCCGGAGAGGCTCTTGGTGAGGACGGAAAGGCAGATCCCGAAAAATATAGCTCCATGAATGTTTTGAGAGACCTTAATGAGCTAAGGAGTGAGGGATATTCCTTCTCATATCTTATGACTTGGGGAGGCTCTTGGAGCTTCTATATGATGGGATTTGGTGAAGAATTTATGGCAGATGAGATGACCTGGGGACAGGCTGAAGTCAAAGCACTCTTTGACGGGTTAAAATAAGAAAGGCTAAAAATGAAAACTATAAGAGATCATATAGAGGGGTTTGCATACCCATTCCTTGAATATGTTTTGGATTTGATTGACAGAGAGGGAGAAAATGCAATTCTCGGAGATTACAAGTGTACGATAGATGAGGGAGGATTTGCCCTCGGAACACTTATAAAATGCAGCGTCACACTTTATCTGAACGAAAAAGACCCGAAAAAAGCTGTGCTTCTTCGTGAAAGACTTCTTCGTTTCTTTGATATGATAGACGAGGATAGACATATCGGCACATGGGGAAAGCAATTTTTGCTTCAGGCTCTTGTTTCGCTGAAAGATGCAGGGAAGGATGATCTTCTCTCAAAGGAAAAGCTTGACCTTATTGCAAAAAAGACAGATTACGGTGAGTTTTTCGATAAAGAAAAGGTTGAGATCCCAAAGGATTCATCTCTCCCGACAAATTATTATCATGTTGCTCTGACCTGCGCCCTCTGTCGTGAACAGCTTGGCTTTGAGAATGACGGCATGGCAGACAAGATTGCGGAGAAATTTCTTTCGATAATGAATGCCAATTCCTGCGAGGGCTGGATGGATGAGGTTCCACCGAGAGGACGCTTCGATTCCTATAGCCTCAATTCATATAGAAGCACCTCTTTGCCTCTTCTTGCAGCGGGAAAGAATGTTCCCGACTTTATCTATGAAAAAGCAAAGGAAGCTTCGCTTATCAATTTTTCGATGAGAAATCGCCATGGATATGGCTTTATGTACGGAAGAAGCCTTTCCGTTTACGGTGATTCGGGTACTCTTTCTCAGATAATTTTCGGTCTTAAAAACGGTTTTATCGAAGAAAAGGACAAGGATGAGGCGATTGCTTATTGCATTGCACTTTGCGACAGACTTATAAACTTCTGGTACAGAAAGGATAAGAATTTCTTTGATATCTGGACAGACTCGAGGGCAACAGACTGTTATAGAGGCCCCGAGGTGGTTCTGAATCTTAACCTTGAAATGACAATTAGCCTCATTTCCGTTCTTGAATATTTTACATCGGTGGGTCTTGACAATTATATCCCCGAAAAGAATGTAAGTGAGCCTGAAAAATGGGAAGCTCGCAAGACGGTATTTATTGATGAGCCGCAGAAGGCACGCGCACTCTATGTTCTCCGCCGAGGTAAGCATACATTTTCTTTGCCTTTTATAGGAATGGCAAAGACCCCGAATACGGTCAACGATGCTTATTTTGCTTTTCCTCATGAACAGGAATTTATCGAAGAGCCGGTCTGGAGATACCATCCATTCCTTGTTCCCGAGATCACAACCGAGGACGGAAATGTTGCGGTTTTGATGGAGGGTTTCAGGAGTATTGAGGAAAAATATGAGGACGATAAGGTGACAATCAAAGTCAGTGGATATCTTGTTGGAACAGACACGGTAGCCACAGATATAGGCTTTGACGGTACATATATTTTTTACGGTGATAAAATCAAGGTTGGATTTAATATTCATAAGCCTTATAAAAGTGCAAGAATGCTCTTTTCGGGCGCGAAAACAGACCATGTCCGCTTCATCGGAGCTGTTTCAGAGGAGATAACCGATGTTTCGGAGAAAAAGGAATTCCGTGCCTGCAGCGGCAGTATTAAGGAATGCAAAACCGCATATTTTACGGATAAAATCGGATATGAGATAACACTTTAAACAGGAATTTGTCGGTGAGTTATAAATGGCAGTTGTGGGTTTATCCTCCGTTAATGCTAATAGATTCTTCGCTACGCTCAGAATGACGAGTTAGGGTGAAGGAGCTTCTCTCTTCCACTTGTCATCCTGAACGAAGTGAAGGATCTGGAAACGCTAAAGGATGATTTCATCACTATCTGACAGTTCGATAAATTACTATTTGCAAAACAAAAGGCTGTCACGCTATGTGACAGCCCGATAAAAGCATCAAGCTCTTGAATTTTTGCGATATTCGCTGGGAGAACAGCCGCAGATTTTCTTGAACGCCCTTGAAAATGAGGGGAATGATCCAAATCCGCATTCATATGCAATCTCGGTAACGCCCTTTTCGCTTTCAAGAAGAGCGGACTGTGCCTTATGGATTCTGTGTTCGGTCAGATATTCAAGCAGCGATGTGCCGCTGATTTTAGTGAAAAGCTGGCTGAGGTGGCTTTGAGAAAGAGAGACTGCTTTTGCAACATCTCCGAGAGTAATAGGCTCTGAATAGTTCAGAGAAATATACTCCATCGCCTTTGAAATATGCCAATATCCGCTGTTGGTCGAAATTGGCTTTGCTTCCTCGGCATTTTCAAAAATTTTACCGAGAAGCAAAAGAGTATAGGCAATTATTCTGTCACTTGTAAAGCGCATATCGCTTTGTCTTTCAAGCTCACAAAGCTTTGAAAAATAATAATTCACCTCACTTAAATCATTCTCCGAGAGGCGGCATTTTATGGGAAAGCTCACCTTTCCGAGAATATGCTGGATAGCCTTTGGAGCATTTTTATAGTCGATGCTGATATTATTGAAGGTAGTTAGTTCAAGCTCCTCGAGCCTATGAAGATCAACATTTGACAGACCGCAAAGATCACCGATCTCCATAATGCTTTGCTCACCGTTAAGCTCATTTATTATTTTTCCTTCGATAACCCATTCAATTTCAAAATAATCATGGCGATGGAGAGGATATGAGCTTATGTGGATATCTCCAAATGCAAGCTGTCTTGTGCTGACCTTGATGCCGCACATATCGCCTGCATACACATTAACATATTTTTTCAGTATTGCGTTTTTCATGTTACCTCTCAAAAAATAAGATATATTTTGTATCATTTGATTTAATTATATACTATTATCAAAAAAAATGCAATGACAATTTTTACATACAAATAAAAACAAAGGAGAAACAAAATGAAAAAGCTTCTTTTAACTCTGACTCTGCTGATGAGTGCATTGATCTTTTGCTTCACAATAGGAGCAGAGGAACTGACAGTGGATTATCATTATCCCACAAAGCTTGTTTATGACGAAAGTACGAAGACCATGACTGTAACATATGTGGGAAGCGGCGGCTGGCATGAGTTTATGCCCGTTACAAACAAGGATGGAGCAGGGGAATATAACTATGATATAGAAAAATTCCTCGATAAATACCGCACCGAGATCGAGCATATGGAGATCGGAAAATTCGGCAAAATTCAGATAGTCGATATCAGGGATAAGGACGGAAATGTTACAGGTGGTGCAAGTCTGTTTGCCGGAATGACGGCACTTAAAAGCGTTCACTTTGCCGCAGGGCAGCGAATCACCATAGGAAATGCGGGCAAAGGTGTTTTTGAGGGCTGTACCTCTCTCAAAACCATTTGGTTTGGTGATGATGCAAATAAGATCGAAGGCTGTGCAAACTTCACATCCTGCAACTTAAAGGAAAATGACAACAATAGGGAAAGAAACTATTTTCCAAGGAATCTTTTTAAGGATTGCACATCTCTTGAAAGCGTCATTTATACCGAGAATCCATATGAAACGGTGATTTTTTCGTCAACATTTGAAGGATGCTCCGCACTTAAAACTGTAAAAATCGGTGATAACATAAAGGATGTTGATGCACAAGCATTTGAAAAATATTCCTTTGTCAACATAAAGAGCGGCGAAGCCATAACCGAAAGACCTTCTTCGGGAGAAAAAACATCAGGTGGTAACTCGGGAACAACTCCCGCAGTGCCCACGGTGGAGTTCAATCCGGAGGGAGCAACGGTCTGGGGACATTCAACGGGTGAATATGAAAAAAGAATAATCATCGACACCTATTGGGCTTACTATGACAGCACAAAAACTCTTGAATTTACCTCTCTCACAAAAAATTATAATGAAACCGGTGCACTTTCTAACTGCGATGATGCAAACTGGAGCGAGTATAAGGATGTTATCGAGCATATCATAGTTGGAGATAATATTGCAAAGGTCTCGGGAAAATCATTTATCGGATATCCTGCACTTAAGGATGTCAGACTCGGTGCGCAGGTGGCTCAGCTTGATAACGACGCATTCAAGGACTGCGCAAATCTGACAACCATCTGGAGAAACGGCAAGGAAAGAATTGAGGGCAGGGCAGATTTCAGCGGTTTCAGCAGATTTTGCGATGCACTTGTTGGAACGAATGTAAGCGAAATAGTCCTTCCCGAAAAGCTCAGCACCCTTGACCTTAATATGCCAATGACGCTGAAAACCGCATATTTCCATACGCTCACCGACGAGCTGAAGGCTCATGCGGAGGAAAATCTCTATAACCTTGTTAATATAAATGATCCAAACGAAAAATATGAATACTATGTTTATATTGACCCGACACTGCCGCTTTGCGGAAGGAGAGCGGTATTCAGCTTTGACGAGGCAACGGGAACACTCAATGTTTTAGGGGCAGGAGCTATCGACGATATCGTAAATTATCATGGCGGAGGCTCAAAAAATCAGCCTTGGTTCTCCATCAAGCAGAAGATCAAGCATATTATTATCGGTGAAAAGATAACTTCTATCGGTAAATATGCCTTTGCAGGCTGCAAAAATGTTGAAACGGTGTGTCTCCCCGCATTTGATGGATTCGTTATCGGAGCGGCGGCATTTGAGAGCTGCGAGAACATGAAGAGCGTATATCAGAGCGGAAGCGAGCCAATCGAAGGTACCATTGATGTCAGAAATGTGCACGCTCTTGAAAGCTGGACATTTGCATATAATTATCTCATTGCAAATGCGGTCATAAATGAAAATGTTGCGAAAATCGGAAATTCGGTTTTCTCGGACAATACAAATCTTGCTAATATTTACGGTGTTCCCGGCTCATTTGCCGAGGAATTTGCAAGCAAAAACGGATATAGCTTCTTCGATATTTCAAGTGAGACACCAAAGCCCATAAAATGTACTCCTCCCGAAACCACGGCAGAGACCACCGAGGCAGTTTCGGAAAGTGTTACAGAGGCACCCATAACAACGGACACAGAGCCTGTAACAGAAACAGAAGAGCCTAAGCCCAATAAATATGGGGTAAAATTCGTAAAGAGCGACAGCATTACGGAAGAGGTGACGGAGGAAAGCTCATTCCCCGTGATTCCCGTTGTGATCGCTGCTGTAGCGGTTGTGATTATCGTTCTTGCTGTGCTGCTGATTTTAAAGAAAAAGAAAAAGCAGTAAGTATATTACAAACAGTAATTTGTCGTTAGCCTTCCCTTGCAGGGAAGGGGGACCGCTTGCGGTGGATGAGTAGTCACCGTTTTTGTAAATAATCCATAGAAAAATAGCGTTGATAAAATTTACTTTTGCTAATAAAATCAAGTGTATTTTATCATTTAAAGTTCTCATCAGTGGTGACTACTCATCCGTCTGCTTCGCAGCCACCTTCCCTGCAAGGGAAGGCAAACATATATCCTCATCACCGTTTGTTTTCTTTTTCAACATACCGACAAATTCCTGTTTATTCAACAAAAAATAAGGGCGTTGCCCAAAAAAGAAAGGATAAAAACATGAAAAAGACATTTAAATTCGGTCTTGCGATTATTCTCATCATTTTATCGCTTTTCATTTTCGGAATGATGGCAATGGCGGAGACCGACACGGTTACGATTGTGAACAGCGGTAACCCCGGAACAAAAATTGACTATGATACAGAAACCAAAACCATGACCTTTACTTATGTGGCAAGCGGTTATGGAGAGCTTCAGCCCGTTTCGCTGATATCTGCAAATTGGGAGACCCTTACCTTTGAATATGACTATTCTGTGCAGAACTTTATTGATAAGTACCGTACAGAGGTCGAGCATATTGAGATTGGATATTTCGGAAAAATTCAATATGTAAAAGCGAGAGAAACTGGAACAGGCAGTGAGATCGGCATTGCAAGGCTTTTCCAGGACATGGCAAAGCTCAAAAGCGTTCATTTTGCAAAAAATCAAAGAATTGCAATAAGCCAGAAAACCGCAGAAAATCTTGGCGGAGTTTTTGCGAACTGTCCGCTTCTTACAACCGTTTGGTTTGGAGATGAAACAAACAAAATTGAAGGATGCGTCAATTTCACCGATGCGGATATTAAAAACAACGATGCAGCTTCCTTTTTCCCGATAAATCTTCTGAAAAATTGTGCATCTGTAGAATCGGTTATTTTTTATGAAAACCCAAATATAATCAACATTGATTCGACAACTTTTTCGGGCTGTGCAAGCCTGAAAGAGGTTACGATCGGTTCAAATATTACCACGATTGCAGATGATGCGTTTATGAATACAGGTGTTCTCAGAATAAACGCTCCCGAAGGCTCGGCAGCGGCAAATGTTGAGCTTCCTTCGCTTCTTGAAAGGATCGAAGCTTATAAAGCAAACAACGAGCCTGTAAACGAGGGCTACTGCGGCGCAAGCTCTCAAAGCGTGGCAGGCGGAGCTTATGATAGAATATGGGATACTGATATCAAATGGGAGATTTATAATGTGGGTACAGCAGAAGTACCGGTATATACCATTTATTTCTATCGGGATACCGAATGCGGACACACTCCTCTGGATGCAAACACTGTTACGCTCACATCCCTTTCAACAGTTCTTTATACAGAGGCATCCGATAAGAAGTATATTTCATCTAACAATATGGTAACAACGGGTTATGCCGGACAGTACGAAGGTGCAATATATCACAGATGGCATAGCGAAGAGATCCCCGCAACATCTATTTCGACCATAATCATCGGTGACGGAATTCAAAAGCTGACATACAACCGCTCAACCTTCCAGGGAATGAAGGGCGTTGAGGTTATTGAATGCCCAAAATCACTTACCCAGATGCAGGGTGCGGATCTCAATGGATGCTTTAACCTTACAACCTTCTATACAAGAGGGCAAACCCCTGTTATCGGAACTGTTAATCTCAGCAATTTCTCAGCTATACCGATAGGTGTCAATTATGCAAATACATATTATGCTTTTGCCGGCCTTAAATCTGTGAAGCAGTATGTATTTCATTCCAACATGGCCTTCACAAAAACCTTGAATGAATGCTGTTTCTATGATAACGAGAGCCTTACCTCTATCACTCTTCCTGCGGGAACACGAAACAACTCAGCAGGTCTCAAAAATATACCGGCTTCTTGTTTTGCTAACTGCTATTCTCTAAAGGAGGTTACAATTCCCGCAACCTGCACTACCATTGCTGCAAATTCCTTCACTAATTGCACCGCACTCCAAAAGGTGACTATTCTCGGTGAAAACATTACTATTGCTGTAGATTCCACAGCAACTGCCGCAACAGGCAAGCCCGGTGCAACAGCTGCGCTTAACAAGAACGCATTTAATAACTGTCCTGCACTTCACACTATCATGGCTCCTTATGGCTCTGATGCTTGGAATTTTGCTTATGAGCACGGCTTCAGCTCCGAGCATATGTATGTTTCATCGGTCAACCATTTTGGAAGATACATAATTGACCCCGAGACCCATCATTTTTCTATTACTGATACGGGCTATAGTCCCTCAACCACATGGCGTCAGTATGATGAGGATGAGGCTGAGCTTCTCGCTTTCCTTGAGCCTTACAGATCAGGGGTTCTTACCGCTTCTGTGGCAAAATTCGGCAAGGTGGTGACACAGGCGGGCGCAAAGAGTATTTTTGAGGATATGATAAACCTCACAGAGGTTCAGTTTGCCGCAAATCAGAGATTTGCATCTGCAGGAAGTCTTGATAATAAGGAAGCAAATCAGCATGGTCTCTTTAAGGGCTGTTCCGCTCTTAAAACCGTTTGGCTCGGAGATGCTTCCCTTAAAAAGGACAATGTTATTGATCTGAGCAGAATAAATATTGCCTCCCCCGATCAGGATAACAGCGGAAATCTGCTTTATTATATGTTTAGCGGCTGTTCTTCCATCGAAAAGGTGATCATTCCCGAGCTTACTTCTTATTATAAAAACGGAAATCTCATAAAACCAAAGATCTGGTCAAGCACTTTTGTTGGATGTACTTCTCTTAAAAGCTTTAATATCCCTCTGGGTATCGGTACAATAGAAAACGGTGCATTTGCGGATTGCACGGCACTTGAGCATATTGACTTCTTCGCCCCCGCATCTCTTGTGAATGCTTCAACCTTTACGGGAACAAACAACGGTCTTGTTCTTAAGGTTCAGAGCTATGATGCGGCAAACACCATCAATGGCACACTTATCGATGCAGGCATTTCTCAAGGATCTGTCCGTGCATTTTATAAAAACGGAATCAGCATCGATGGCTATCAGGTGAGAGAGACGGGCGATAACGGTTTGCGCACGGTTTTCAGCCTTAATATAAACGCCTTTAACGGATATGAGCTTGTTGAATGCGGAACTCTTACCGCTGTTGCCGAAAAATGGAGCGAGTATTCCGAAACCTTTGGTGAAAATGATTCGATTCTCCTCTATGACGGAGAAAAATATGTAACGGCAGATGAAATGATCGTAAAAACCCCCATCTACAGTGGCGGTGAATATGTTGGAAATTACAGGGCGACCGACACAGGTGCTGCCTTCTCGGTAACAGTTGTCAGATTTAAAAATGAAGCACAGTATAAGGCAGAGGTCATTTGCTGCGGATATGAGATCTGGAAGCAGGGAGACGAATATTTCGTTTACTATACAAGAGAAGAGGATGAATCTTATAGAACTAACTCTCTCTATAAAACAACTCTCGGAATGCTCTCAGAGAGAGCCATTGAGATAAAGAGCGGTAACAATCCCGTTTATAACACTCTTATGGAATGTGAAAAGGAAGAATTTATTCCACAGGAGAACATCAAGGGATATTTCTTTGCAGATCCACTTGATCCTTCAAAGAAGATCGCGCTTTATTTGACAGACAGCGCAACCGAGATCGAGCTTACCGACATCGGCTTTGAGCTTTCCGAAAAGCACGGCATCAGTTCTATGGTCTTCGGCAAAAATGTGCGTTTTGATCTGCCTTTAATTGATGACTATTGGCAGGAGCATATCGACTCTCAGCTCGCAATTCTTCCTGCCGGAAAATCCTTCATCGCCGTAACAGATTGCCATTATGAGCTGGACAGCACAAGAAACGCGGGAAAGAGCGCAGATCTTATGAAATATGTCAGCGAGCTTGCCGGCATTGATACAGTGATAAATCTTGGCGATTCCTATACCGGTGAAGCAACGCACGCCGAGGCTCTCGAGGCTCTTGAGCTTGCAATGAATGAAAAGTTCTATAAATATTTCGGTGATACAGGTCTCTTTGCCGTTGGTAATCATGATTCCAATATTACAAGTGCTCGAGGAGCAGATGACAGCAATAATAATACCTTTAAGGCAGATCTTTTGCTTACAGATACCGAAATATATGAGAGAACCGTAAAGAATCTCGAAGGAAACGAGAATGTGGTGTTCAATCAGGCGCTTATAGACCTTATAAATTCCGATGAGATAAAAAATCAGGTTAAAGCACTTTCTCTTAACACAACTGCAGAGGATGTAGCAGATGCAACAGTGCCTGTTCTGTTCGGTAATGTTGATTACAGCGCAGAGCAGATGCACAAATTCCTTCTTGATTGGGCTAAGCTGCACTATGCTTATTATGATCATGAAAATGAGATAGTTAATATTGTGATAAACACGGGTGCTCTTACAATTACGGATTTTTATACACTGAATTATGAGCTTTGGGAGACAAACGCCGTACAGTATGATTTCATCAACAGCATTTTCCTTGATGTTGCTGAAAACTATCCCACATATGATATAGTTGTATCTGGGCATATGTTCTATAGCGGCACTCCCATAATCGGAACAAATAAAAGCAGCGATCTGCTCAAGATGTTCTCGGCATTTGAGGGCGGCGAGGCTGTTACTGTAGGTTATATCGGAAACAATGATCTTTCAAAGTGCCTCTTTGGTAATGTTTCTTCGAAGACATATGATTATTCGGAAACGGATTATCAGGGGGAGATCATATGCGTTTCAGGTCATTGCCATTTTGACCTTGCAACAATTTCCACAACGTCTGCGGTGAACGCCGAATATTCCGACGATGCGGCTTTGACTTCAAATTCGGTTCTCTGCTTGATGCTCAATCAGGATAATATCGAAGAGAATAACACAAGCGATAACGATATGGGTACACAGGCAACTGTTCTCGGAACTATCACCGAGCAAAGCTTCACCATCTATACCATCACCGAGGATAACACCCTTGTGGCAACAAGAATCGGTGCAAATAGCGGATGGCTTCAGAAGACATATAATTTAGGGTGATCCTGAATTTGCTTTTAAATAAATAAACTGACGCAAGTTCTTTATCAAAAGGGCTTGCGTCAGTTTGTTTTCTGCTTAAAAACAACAAAAAAATACATTTTTTTGCTTTTTATATTTACAAATCGTGACATTTATTTTATAATATTATAAACATTTTAAGAAAGAGGTAGTAAAAATGATATCCCTATCGTTATATATGGGAATGCTTGTGACTGATGAAGAAAGAGACAAGCTGGAACATATTTATATAAATTATAAAAAGATCATGTCTGTGATAGCATCCAGGAAGGTTGGAAAATATCATGCGGAGGAGGATGTGGTTCATAATGCGATTTTGAAGCTGATAAAGTATCTTGACAGAATTGATATTGATGATTCCAAATCAATGATACTTGTAAAGGTCATAACAAACAGCTGCGCTCTTGATTGGCTAAAGCATGAATTTCCGAAAGCATATGATCAAACATCGCTTGAAGATATACCGGTTGATATTGAAGATGAATATATTTTGCCGCCGAATGTACTGATAATGAACGAAGAAAGATATGAGCAGATAGTGCAGTGCATAAAAGATATCAGTGAAACAAACAGAGATGCTTGCGAGCTGAGATTTGTTTTGGGAATGAACGAAAAAGAAATTGCTGACTTACTCAATATAACGCAGAAAAATGTCAGTGTCAGAATTACAAGAGGAAGACGGGAGATAATAAACAAATTGAAGGAGATGGGTTATAATGGTTAAGAAGGGAAGAGATGAAGCAATTTTTGATGCGATAATATCGAGGGCTTTTGCAGATGCGGCGATGGAGGATATTGAGGAGCTTCAAAAGGCTGATGTTCCCGAGGTTGAGCTTTCTGCGAGGCACAAGAGAGAAGAAAAAAGACTTTATAGGCGAATTGAAAAAGTAAAAAACAGCCCTGCTCAGCATTGCATAATAAATAAAATCGTTGCAAGTGTCATTATTTGTGTTGCGATCGGTATGACAATGGTTTTTTCGATTCCAAGCATCAGAGCAGATGTTATGAAGCTTATTGCCAGACCCTTTGAAAAATATACTTCATTCGGAGCTGCTACCGACTCGATTTTTGAAGATGCGGAATATTCCTTTGGATATATCCCCGAAGATTTTGAGCTTGTGAAATATGAAAAAGGCGTTTGTAGAAAGTTTTTATATAAAAACCCTTTTGACGGAAAGTATGTCAATATAATATATTGCTCTGATACTAATGTGAACATGTTGCAAGACAATGAGAATGCGGAGGTGACGCAAACACGAATAAATGGCAATAACGCATATGTTATAAACAATATAGACGGTACTACAGAATTTGTTTGGAGCGATGGAAGCAATGTGATCAATGTTTCGGGAGATATAGATATGGACAAAATGTTAAGAATTTGTAAAGAAATAAAAATTTGTAAATAATTGTAGTAAATTGGGGTTGTGAATCGTTATATAAGAAAATTTATTAAAGGAGAGTGTGTCTATGAAAAAAATTTTGTCTTTAGTCGTTTGCTTCATCATGTTGTTTACAACGCTTGTGTTCCCGATTTCGGCCAATGATTCAATGATAACTCCATACTGGTCAAATACCAGACAGGTTTGGATCGCTCATGAATATGTTAACGGCAAATCAAATTACCAAGTCGATATTTACGGATATAGCGGAACAACTCTTATCGACAACGTGGATTTAAAGCTTTACAGAATAGTTGACGATGATCTTATGGTGCTTGAAGGTTGGGTTTTCGATCTTTCCCAAACAGGTCAAACATTTGAGTATTCGGGAACATTCAACAATGTTCTTACCGGGTATGTTTACCGACTTATAGTCACAGCAGATGTACATCGCAATGGTACGGTTGAAAGTATCGATTGCTATGGTGATGTACAGTATTAACCCCTATATAAATTTTATCATTCACAATCACAAAATGTGCGTTCGGTTTCTGCTGTGTTTTGACCGAACGCATGTTTTTTGTCATATTCATATGAAAGTTGTATGTAAGCTTGCTTTTGTCACATTCAAACAGTAATTTGTCGGTGAGTTATAAATGGTAGTTGTGGGTTTATCCTCCGTTAATGCTAATAGATTCTTCGCTACGCTCAGAATGACGAGTTAGGGTGAAGGTATGCCCTCTTCCACTTGTCATCCTGAACGAAGTGAAGGATCTGGAAACGCTAAAGGAGGATTTCATCACTATCTGACAGTTCGATAAATTACTGTTTATAATTATCTATCATTATTTCTGAATTTGTCTTCCTTTTCAAGATCACGCATTGTTCCCGTGGGCTTATGGCGCTCGTCAAGGCGCTTAAGCCCCGCTTCGTTATCGGGAAGAAAATCTATCCACATATAATGGAGATGGTCTTCTCCCGTAACCTCAACTCCGTGATCCGCACCCAGCGGAATATGCACCATAACATTTCCGTCCATATCAATTTTTTCACCGTTGATAATAAGGCTCATATTGTTCTCGGGGAAGGAGAAGAAAAATTGGTCGAGCATGGGGTGAGAATGCGGCTTAACATAATCATATCCATAGGATTCTACAGAGCCGATGGCAAAGCGGGGAACGATCTTATGGGGGATCATCATTCTGCTTATGGTCTTGGGGCTCTTGTTTGGGTCAACATACTGTATTGCTGTGGCATAGGGCTTTATAAGAGGAAATTCCGTGCCGTAATCTGTCCGAAGCTTGATATCCTCCTCCGTGATATCCCATGCTATGCGCACAAGCTGAACATTTGTTTTTGCTTTTAATGTCATTTCAGCTTCAGGTGCGGGAACAAAGGTAACTCTCTCGGAAAAATTGGTACTTTTTCCATCAGTTGTCATAATACAATCGCCCTCTATGAGGATGAAAATATTAAAATGTGCTTCGTCTGCCGTGAGAACATAAGTCTCATTTGCGGGAACTGTCACATGAAATGTCTGTGTGCCGGGAATTTCGCCAACACACATAGGAAGTGATCTCAGCTCATTTACCGAGGTGTCGATCTTTTCCATTGCAAGATACTGTCCGCCTTTTGTTATCATAATCATTACTCCTTATTTATCTTTTATGGATTTAGGATTGACAGAAGTTATTCTGTTAACCACAAGCTGTCTGAAGTTGGGAGAAAGCATTGCAAAATATGCTGTGAATCCCGTCACTCTGACAACAAGATCCGGATATTTCATGGGATCCTTATGCGCTTCGAGAATTTTATCTGTGTCAATTATATTTATATTGAGAAGTGTATTTCCCGTAGAGAGGATCGTCTTTACCATTGCCGCCATTTTAAGGATGCCTTCCTTGTCGCCCGCAATTCCGGGATCGACCTCAAGCTGAACAGGTGCGGTATTTCCGTAAGACGGCTGAATGCTTGCTATGCTGTTGCACATTGAAGTGACAGCACCGTCTGCTCTGAAATTGCTGCAAGGATTTGCGCCGTGATTTATCGGCTCGCCACTCTTTCTTCCGTTCGGTGTTGCACCGACGCTCTTTCCAAGAAGAATGGTATTCGACCATGAGAAAAATCCGGGGATGAAATTTATTCCCTTATGCTGATTGCAGAGATCGCGCACAAGCTCGGTATAAAGATCCTTGATCCTCACCGCCCAACTGTCACCGAGGGTGTTTCCTCCGCCGTAACGGGCGCTGTGAAGCATAAGCTGACGGATATATTCGCCATCCTCGTCCTCATAATTTGCCTTTATGTGCTTGTCAAGCTCGGCATAAGTTATTTTGTGTTCCTGCTCGATTCGCTGCTCAAGAGCAGCAAAGCTGTCTGCAACCATTGCAATTCCGCTTCCGTCAACGCACATATTGTAATAATTTGCGCCGCCGTCTGTGATATTTATGCCTTTTTCGATAAGACCGTGCTGGAAAAGGTTGAGGATCAGCTCGGGCTGGCTCTTTGTTTGATATCTCAGATGATGGATGATTCCGTTACCCGTGGCATCCACCGCAATTTTCAGATGCTTTCTGTAAAGCTCCCAGAGCTTTGATGTCGAAGGCTCATCTTCCAGCATCATTTCCTCATAAGCGATCTCAAATGTGCGGAGCAGATTGACCTTGACAGTATCGTTCATGGTATATTCCATACCCGGAATGCACATCCAGTGGCAGCCTGCCGCAACTCTGCGACGAGCAAGCTCCTTTGAATATCCGCAACGCATAAAGCCTTCCACAAGTGCATTGTCAGAGGAATATCGAGGCCACCCCTGCTTGTTTTTGAAAAGATATTCGATGGATTTTATGAAAAAGTCCTCGTTCATTTTGTCATGAACACGAATGGTCAGATTGCAGGCAATATTGATCTTGTCTGCCGCCTCAAGGGCAAGATAGGAAAGACGGGAGGTCATGTCCTTGCCGTTTATATCGGGACCGCCAAGCTGGAAATATCGGCTGTCCTGAAGGAAGAGACAAGCAAGATAGAAGACTGCCTCATCATCTTTGAGAATACCCTTTTCCGTATCACGCTCATAATAGGGGCGAAGCATTTCGTCAAGCTGACCGCCTGCGCTTCCTCTGTTATAGGTGCGGGAAAGCATACTGAACCAGCAGAGCCATTGAACTGCCTCACGGAAGGTTTCGGGCTTTCCTTCTGCAACATTGCGGTTTACACGGGACATCTCAAACAGATTTTCCGAAAGCATTGGATTTTTTTCGATTTTTGAAAGCTCGAGAAGCTCATCCGAGATTCGGTAAAGAAATTCTATTATAGCTTCAACAACGGTGATCTCCGCATCGTAAAATTCAAAATGGCTCTCATCGTGCTTTGTTCTCTCGGTCTTTAAAAGTTTGAGTATTCCACCCCATCCAAGAGCAAATCCGATCTCAAGATCGGGTGTGAAATGGTGGCAATTATCAATTCCCGAAATGATATTATATTTATCGAATATTTTTTTCAGGTCATCAAATGGATAATCGGGGTTCCATTTGTACTGCTTTGGGCGCAGACGCTCCATGAATAAGAAGCCTTTTCCGACAAAAGCGTCGAGAGGGTCGCAATAAAGGGGATGAGATGCAAGAAGCCTTGAATAGTTTTCGCTCCAAGCACGGTAGCCGTAGATCGAGCCGTTTTCATGGTTCGGTTCAAGCTCAAATTTAAATTCATCCTGAACTATAACTCCGTAATCGTCCTCGTCAGCACCGCCGAGCTTTGCTTTTTCCTCCGTTTGAGAAATTTTTCTTGCACGAAGCAAAGCAATTCGCTCATCATAAGAATAGTACTTATCGGCAGGGTATGCGTTTATAAATTTTATTTTTGACATATCATTCACTCACCTTTATTTTTATGCCTGTGTTCGAGAGCATTTCTCCGAATGCCTTCATTTGCTCATCTGTATACGGACGAAGAGAAGAAAAATCGTTTGTCTTGTTAAGGCTTTGATATTTTGAATCTCCCAAGGGATTGAAATTCAGAAGCTGATAATAAAGAAGATTTTCTTTGCCCGAAAGGAGCTTTGCAATAGAGCGCAGATTTTCTTCTTTTGCTGTAACGCCTTCTATGAGAGGCGTTCTTATTACCATTTTGGGATGTGAGATCCTTTTTATATTTTCGATGATGGTTTTGTTTGAAATTCCCGTATATTTTTTGTGTGTCTCCTCATCAAAAATCTTAAGATCTGCCATTATGAGATCGACTTCTTTGATAAAAGGTTCGATTTTTTCATAGGGCAGGGAAAGATTTGTTTCGATGGCAACGGAAATTCCCTCTGCATGACAGGCTTTTGCGATTTCAAGGGCAAAATCCGTGTGACAGAGAACCTCACCGCCCGAAAGGGTAACTCCGCCGCCCGAGGCATCATAATACGCCTTATCCTGGCGTATCTCAAACATTATCTGCTCCACAGACATCTCTTTTCCGCTCATTGTCAGTGCCTCGGCATAGCATTTTTCGGCGCATTTTCCGCATTTTGTGCAGAGAGAGCGGTCGATGATGTGTATTCCGTTTTCTATTTTGTGAGCACCGTTTTCGCAAGTTGAAAAACATCTTCCGCAGCCGATGCATTTTGCAGGATAGAACATAAGATCTCTATCCATCGAGAGCGTTTCCGGGTTATGACACCAGGTGCAGTGCATATTGCAGCCCTTGAAGAATACTGTCGTTCGTATTCCCGGGCCGTCACTCAGCGAAAATCTCTGAATATCGGTTATTAAATGCTTCATATCATCCTTCAGTGAAGATCAACGGAAACCCATTCTCCGCCTCTCTTCGCACTTTCATACATTTTATCAAGAACATAACGGGCATTTCTGCCTTCCTCTGCACCAACAAGAAGAGGTGTTCCCATGCGGAGACAGTAAGCGAAATTGTCGCTTCCTTGCTGCCATTCACGCTCATAGGGGAAGGGAGTCTCCTCGCTCCATTTTGAGTTCTTATACCAATAAATATGGTTGCCCTCGGGACCGCCGCTGACATTTAAATATGCACCCTCGGGACCGTAGACTTCAACTCTTGCATACCAAGCCGAACCGATATAGGAGGTGGTGACGGTAAAGTTTGCGGAGGTGCCGTTTTTGTATCTCCACTCGGTAACACCATAGTCCTCGGCTTCAATATCGAACATTTTTGTGGCGGTATTGGTTCTTACCTCATCGGGAGTGCCGAGAATAGACATGAGACGGTTGATCTCGTGGATTCCCTGATTACTGAAGGCTCCGCCGCCGTCAAGTGCCCAAGTTCCTCTCCATTTGCCGTTTTCGTCATAATATTCCTGATCTCTTCTTATGTTGAGGGTGATATTTGCGCTTATGATCCTGTCACCGAAAAATCCGTTTCTTACCGCATTTTGAAGCTCTGTGAGAGGACCTCTGAAATGAAGATCGAAGTCAACTCCGAAAAGAAGTCCCTTTTCCTTTGCCATGGCAATAGCCTCATCGCATTTTTCATATGTTGCGTCCATTGGCTTTGTTGTGAGAACATGCTTTCCTTTTTTGAAGCATTCCATGGCAAGATCGCAATGAGTGCCTGTGGGAGTGACTATGTACATTGCCTCAACTGCGGGATCGTCAAGAAAATAATTTATATCTGTGCTGTATGGAACATCATACATTTTTGCAACAGCCTTTGCCTTTTCCTCATTTATATCGCAAACACCGTAAAGCTTGATGCCGCCGGTTTCTGCGATCTGTGCGCAGCGTGTTTTGCCCATTCCGAGTCCAACAACGACCATTCGCACAGGATCTGCGGCATAAGGTCTTTCAAAGCTGAGCTTGGGAGTGAGAGCTGTTTTCATGTCACCGGGCGCTGCAGTGGGCATGACCTTCCTTATATAATCGTAAACTCTCTTTGATGCTTCGATCTTATCAAGTCCCGAATCCATCGGAACATGAGTTTCAACCGAGACTGCCATATTCTTTCCCGTAACCGCAACGCCTGCGAGAACTCTGTCCCAGGGAACTTTTTTATATTCAAGCTCGGGAATTGCTGAAACGCCGCGCGCTTTGACATGAACCATATTTGCATATTTAAGAGCCTTCGTAAAATAATCAACGCAATCGCCCTGTGCCTCGGGGAGATATTCAAACATATTGGAAACATCCCAAGCAAGTCCCCATTCGGGAACATTCAGTGCTTCAAGCACGCAAATTACTTCATCCGGAGTAACGCCGCAGTTTTCAAAGCCGAAAATAAGACCCTCTTCCTTTGCTCTTTTTGCAATTGGGGAGAACATTTTGAGAACCTCGGCAAGAGCATCGGGACGCATTGCAAGCTCACCGCATTTTGGGTCAAGCTGGTCATGCTGCCAATAGAAGAAGCAACGGACAAGCTTTGTTCCGAGTATCCTTGAGGCTCTGATGATGCCCTCAAGCTTTTGCATTTCAAGCTCCCGGCGCTCCTTGTCCGGAAGATGAACCTTGCAGAGCGAGGACTGAATAACGCCTGCCTTAAGTCCATAGCTGTCAAGCGCAGCCTTCAGCTCATAAAGCTCTTCCTCTGTCTGATCCTCGATGTTTTTTCCGTTTATCATGCTTCGGAAATCAACATGAGTCATGCCCCATTCCTTGATGGTGGGAAGCACCTTATAGATGTCCTGATAAAATTCATCCGAGAAAATTGAAATATACATATTTTCACACTCCAAGAAGATTTTTGAAAAATAAAGAGATCTCTTGACAGATCCTTCATTGTATGGTATTATAATAACATAAAACAAATCGTAATAATAGCACTAATTTAACTAAAAATAGGAATTTTTTAATATTTGGAGAATGCCATGGAAAATGAATTCAGGATCAATGGGAATATTAATGTTCTTGGCAATTCACTTCCGATCCGTTTTTCGCATCACAAAACCATTGACAGTCCCGAAAAGCATATTCTTCACATAAACAATTATTTGGAGATATATGTTTTTGTTTCGGGAAATCACCGATATATTGTGGAAAATTCGCTTTATGATCTGAAACGGGGAGATATTGTTATAATCAATCCCCATCAGGTACACAAGGCGCTGCCGTTGGGTGAGGGGATGTATGAGAGATTTTATTTCCTCGTTTATGAGAACACATTCGACTTTATGAATCCGAGTCCTCTTAAAAGTCTGATCTATAAGTCACATGGAGCTGAAAATCTTATCTCGTTTGATGAGAAAACGAGAGAGAGAGTTCTCATGAAGCTTTATGAGATCAGCGACAGCTTTTGTGGCGGAAACGACGATCAGTTGAATGCTCTCGGATGCTTTATGCAGATACTTTCCGAAATAAACAAGGGCTTTGGGGTTGAGGGTGAAATAAAGGGAAATATAACTCACGCTCCCGCTCTTCTCAAAAAAATACTTTCCTATGTTGCCGAGCATACATCGGAAATTGAAACGACTGCGGAGATATCTACAGCGCTTGGACTTTCCCCCCAATATCTTTCGAGCTATTTCAGCAAAAATGTGGGAACACCGCTGAAAAACTATATTCAGGCAAAAAAGATCGCATATGCAAAGGATCTGCTTGACAGAGGTTCGGATGTTACCTCTGCCTGCTATGAATGCGGCTTTAACGATTGCTCGTATTTTATCAAGATCTTTAAAAAATATGTTGGTGTAACGCCGTTTGTCTATAAAAAAGGATAATGAAAAGGTGCTGTCTCACAAAGAGATAGCACCTTCTGTTTATTGCCAAGGCAGAAGATAATATGAAAACAAAGCTTTGATGTCATTTTATCTTCATTTTAGCTATTTTTTCTGCGTCAGGAGTTACGACAGCAGACCAATTAGTATGGTAGATCACAAGCCCCGGCTTTCCGTTTCCGGCTTTCTTTACATTTCTTGCAAAGGTATAATCGACCTCAACATTCTGTCCGCCGCTGTGCTTTGAATAATGAGCGGCGATCTCGGCAGCCTCTGTAAAGCTGATGCCCTCCGGTTCTTCTCCACCGCAAACAAGAAGAACATGAGATCCGGGAACGCCCTTTGCATGGAACCAATAGTCGGTCTTTTCCGCAAGTCGGTGGGTGATATATTCGTTTTGAATATTGTTTTTGCCGCAGAGTACCGTATAGCCCTCGCTTGTTTTGAATTTCAGATAAGAGGGGGCAATTTTTTTAGGTGAGCTGTAGCCTTTCATTCTCGAGGCGTATCCCGAGGAATAAAGCTCTTCTCTTATTTCCGTAAGGTCAGAGGCACTTTCTGCCTTTGTAAGCGAGTCAAAAACGGTATAAATATATTCAAGCTCGGTTTTGGCAATAGCTATCTGCTTTGCAAGCTCAATCTTAGCATTTTTTGCCTTATTATATTTTTTATAGAACCTTTGTGCGTTGGCGGCGGGAGAAAGACGCTCGTCAAGCTCGATCTCAACCTCTTCAAAGCTGCCATCATCCTTCATTTTGGAATAATCGGTCAGCTTTACCTTTTTCATTCCACGCTTCAGCATATAGAGATTTGAGGTAATAAGATCGCCTGCCGCCTTATATTCCTCTCCAAGCTCGCAGTCTGCCAGCTCCTCCTCCTGTGCGCCCAGCTTTTTAATGAGACGGGTTTCTGCATTCGTCAGCAGATGCAGAATGTCTGCTGCTCTCTGACGGATTCGCATTTCACGGTCTCTGCCGTCATAAAAGGCATCAAGAAGCTCACCGAGGGAATCAAAGCTCTTTTTTTGCATCGGGCTTCCGTAATGGGTAAGCTCGAAAAAGCTGTATTCAATCGGTTTCCCACCCTCATCGCTTATCATGGTTGGAGAATATTCACCGCTTCGTACCATATCCATAACAGCCGAAAAGCTACTCCAGAGATCTTCTGCCGTGCAATATATGAGCGGTGTATCGGTGTGTCTTGTGGCTCTGAAAGCGATCTCACGGGCAAGTGAGGATGCGATTCCGAGATAAACGGAGGTTATGAATTTATCTGCGCTTTTTTCTTTTGGCATTTTTTCATATTCTTCCGTAAAGCTTTCAAAAGTTGCATCAAGAGGATTTGCCTTTTCCTGCTTTGGCGGCATTTCGTATCTCATGCCGGGAAGAAGCTGACGGCGAGAGCTTGTTGTGAAGTCCACGGTTTTCAGAAGTGCGATTATTTTTCCTTCTTCATCTGTGAAAATCAAATTGCTGTATTTGCCCATTATCTCACAAATGAGCTTTCTTTTGCAAGGGAATCCCATCTCATCATATGTGTCGAAGATGAGGAGCGCAACTCTCTCAAATTCGGGTTGGACGATATCTGTCAGTCTTGCGCCCGTCAGATGCTTGCGAAGAAGCATACAAAACATTGGGGGTGACAATGGGTTTTCCTTTGAGGTATATGAAAAACCGATCCTTGGGTTATTTGCCCCGGCATCTATAAGAAGTTTTTTGCCACCTGAAATGCTTCGCATAATAAGGACGATCTGATCCTTTTCGGGCTGATGTATTTTTTCTATTTTTGCGCCGAGGGATTCCTTCTTTATCTCGGAGATCACCGAGGCGAGCATACCTGCATCAAATGCCATTCCGTATTTTTACCTTTCTTTTCTGATGTATAATATTATAATACATTTTTAGCCAATATGCAAGCGATATTTTGAGTTTGAAAAAATAAATAAATGGCTGTTTCTGTGAAACAGCCATTTCAGCGTGTCGAGAAACTCTCGACACGCTGGGAGACTTCGAAAAAGGTAGGAATATTTTCCGTTCTTACATTCGTCGGCGTACTCGGTACGACAGAGTGTAAGAACGGAAAAAGCAAGTAAGCACAAGGCTTTCCTCGTGATTGCCTTGTGCTTCTTTTTGAATTTAATTTTTTCTAT
>JAFXAN010000045.1 GCA_017517035.1 Clostridia bacterium | reverse complement strand
CCCTAAAACACTTTTGCGGAATCTGGCATTGATCAATGCCAGACCCCGCAAATGCTTAAATTATATTTCTGCTCAGGATTCTTGGAACTTGGAATTGCAAAATCTTTCTTAAAAGTGTTGCACTTCTATTGACAATTCACTAAATATATACAATTTTTCTTTGAAGTATTGACAAATAAAGTTATGTGTGGTAGAATTTACTTGCGACATAACTGAATAAAAACCTATTTAGACCGTATTTTTATATTGATAAAAATACAGGCTCTTTTTTGTGTGTTTGAATAGGTAGTGAAAAAACAGTTATGTCGCAGTAACGAGCAATGTATTTTTCGTGTCGCTCGTTGAGCGGCACGTTTTTTGTTTTCAGGACATTGCTTCTTACTGCGCATGACGATGAAAAAAGGAGGCGTAAACATTTTTGTCGCAACCACTAAAATTTTAATGCATTTTAGGAGAATGATATGAAAAAATTCTTTATATTTTTTTTATCAATATCATTATTTTCGATTTTCGCTGTATGTTCCGCTGTTGTTGCTTCTGCCACTTCGTTTGATCCTGCGTGGCCAAGCGATTCGTTTAAAGTGAATTGTATTTATTATTATTTCCATGAGAAAGAAACAACACCAACGAATCGACATGCAACTACGAATGGTAAATATTATGACAAGGCTATAGATATTGGAGGTAGTAGTGGGAGTAACATATATGCTGTAGAATCGGGTACGGTTAGTTATGTAGGTTGGGATAGTGCCGGCTTTGGGAATTATTTGCACATTGAACATAAAATTGGAGATACTACTTATACTACTAAATATGCTCATCTTTCATCTATTAGAGTTTCGAAAGGTCAAACCGTTAAAAGAGGTGAAGTTATTGGTTATATGGGGTCGACTGGTGCTGCTAGTACAGGAACTCATTTGCATTTTGAATGTTGGAATGTTGATGTTTGGGATACATATTGGAAAGAACAATATAAAGATAAAATTGAATATATATGGTGGTGCTATAGAAATAATTCACAACTTAATTATAATAATTATGATTCGAAATCGGTTAATTTTATCAATTGGTTGAATAGTTATTATAAAGAAGATTCCGATGGTTATTATCGTTATACAGGACCCGATATTTGCACTTGTTCAACCTCTTATGCCGGTCAATATAGATGTACGACGAGTTCATCTGATTTAAGAATAAGGTCGACACATAGTACCGGAGGAACAGTAGTAGGTTATATACCTTCCGGTGCAACCGTAACTGTTACAAAAGGTAATGGAACGTGGGCACATGTAACATACAATGGTATAAGCGGTCTTGCTTCCATGGAATATTTGGAGAAAATAGAAGATGACATAAATATTGGTGCTGTTGCATTTTTTTCAGAATATGATTCTGATTTTGATTTAGCAAGGTCAGAAAGTATTTCAAATGGCACAACTCAAAAATTATATTATTTTTGGTATAGATTTTGGGACTATGATTCGAACGATTGGTTTTATTCTTTTGGAGGAAAAGATTATACAGTAAAAATTAGTGGTACATATTCAAATGGGGAAAAGATTTTTGAACCAATTACATATAAAAATTCTGATGTGAATTGGATAAGATTTATCCCTCAAAAAGCTGATACATATACAATTCGAGTAGATTTGACTATAGGCGACCAATGGATTGGATTTTTTGAGAAATCGATTGATATTAAATATACAGTTTCATTTACCGCTTCACCCGGGAATGTCACTTTGAATTTAGATGGAAATAATACAGCGAATGTCAAACTCAAGATTATTGGTGGTTATCCGGGAGGCTGGCTTGATGTTTCAACTATTCAATATGATGATAGTATATTCGGCATCACAGAATTTGCATGGGAAAGTGATAGTGTCATTTCTATGACTGTAAAAGGATTAAAGCCCGGAACCGGAACATTTAAATTTTATATGAAAGAGCCATATACCGGCAACAAAAACACAGTTGCAACGGCAATATTAACGGTGAATGTTGTTACGTCGCATACTCATTCTTATGGTAGCTGGTATAAATATGATAGCTCATATCATGCAAAAAAGTGTTCTTGCGGTGATATTCAAAAATCAGCGCACACATGGAATTCTGGGGTCATAACAAAGGCGGCAACTTGCACTGCAACCGGTACAAAAACTTATACTTGTACTACGAGCGGATGTGGTGCAACCAAAACAGAAACGATTGCCGTTATAGGTCATTCATGGAATGAGGGCTATGTTTCGAGAAAACCCACATGTATTCAGACGGGAAATTTAACAAAAACCTGTAAAACATGTGGAACAGCCAAGGATTTTAATATTGTAATAAATCCGGATGCTCACAAATGGGATTATGGAACGGTAACAAAAGTTGCAACATGCACATCAACCGGTGTCAGAACTTACAGATGTATAAATATGTGCGGAACTGTCGGATGTACAGTTACAAAGACAGAACAAATTCCGGCAGAAGCGCATTCGTATGGAAGTTGGTGCGAAATGGATGATAATTATCATTATAGATATTGCGCCTGTGGTGCAAGGGATGCCGAACGCCATTCTGTAGCTTCAGATGATCTTCGATATGAGAATAATCACCCACACAAAGAGTATAGACGCTGTGTTTGTGGAACTGTTTATTTTACGGGAGGCACAACAAAGGTCTCTGATTGCGCTGAATGTTATCCCATTACAGGCGTAGCTCTTAACAAGACTTCTGCGACCATTGTCGTAGGCGAAAATTTAACACTTACAGCAATCTATGTTACCTCAAATATTAATATTAAGTATGATTTTGTGTGGACTTCTTCAAATTCTAATGTTGCCTCAGTTACTTCAAACGGTGTTGTGACAGGAAAGTCAGAGGGAACTGCGACAATTATGGTAAAAACCGTTGACGGAAGCAAAACTGCGACCTGCATAATTACTATAAAAGCAAGAACTTACACTGTCACCTACAACGCAAACGGCGGCACGGGTGCGCCTGCGGCACAAACGAAAACAAATGGGGTAAACCTCATGTTAAGCATAGCAAAGCCCACCAGAAGCGGTTACACCTTCAAGGGCTGGGCAACGAGTGCAAGCGGTGGTGTTGCATACGGCAGAGGTGCTGTGTATAAAACAGATGCAAGCGTAACTCTTTATGCCGTTTGGGAATTGGTCGGCGGTTTCAAACTCGGTGACGCAAACGGAGATATAGAAATCGACACAAAGGACGCAGTGCTTCTTGCGCAGCATTTGGCAGGGTGGAAGGTTGATGTGGATCTCGATGGGGCTGACTGCAACGGCGACGGTGAAGTCGACACAAAGGATGCCGTCCTTCTTGCGCAGTACCTTGCCGGTTGGAAGGTTACTCTCGGATAATTCTATTTCAGCTCTCGGATTTTCCGTGAGCTGATTTTTTTAATAAATCTTGACTTTTTTCTGAAAAATGGTACAATATATAATAGAGTAATTTTTTGGAGATTAGATATGAAGGAAAAGATTTCAGAAAGAATAAAAGAGCTTCGGGAGAAGCTGCTTTACCATTCTAAATTATATTATGTTTATGATGCCCCCGAGATCTCGGACTATGAATATGACATGATGTTTGCGGAGCTTAAAAAGCTTGAGGAGGAGAATCCCGAGTTCTTCGACCCCGTTTCTCCTACTCAGAGAGTCGGAGGAAAGGCTCTTGATAAATTTGAGAAGGTGAATCACACAGTTCAGATGAATTCACTTTCTGATGTTTTTTCCTTTGACGAGCTTCGTGATTTCCTTATGAGAATGGAGGAAATTACCCCCTCTCTCGTCTATTCTGTAGAGCCGAAAATCGACGGACTTTCGGTTGCTTTGACTTATGAAAACGGCGTTTTTGTCAGAGGAGCAACACGAGGTGACGGTCTTGTGGGTGAGGATGTAACCCAGAATATAAAGACAATTTTCAATGTTCCAATGAAGCTGCCCGAAAATATTCCTTATCTCTGCGTTAGAGGTGAGGTTTATATGCCCAGAGAGAATTTTGAGAGAGTAAACGCCAAAAGGGAAGCGCAGGGACAGTCGCTTTTTGCCAATCCCAGAAATGCGGCGGCAGGATCTCTTCGTCAGCTTGACCCAAGCATTGTGGCATCGAGAGGACTTGACATTTTTGTTTTCAATTACCAAGAGGGCGATCTTAATATAGATTCCCATACAGAGATGCTTGACAAGCTGAATGACCTCGGCTTTAAGACGATAATGAACCGTCTTAAAACCTCAAATCACGATGAAATAATTTCCCATATCGAAAAAATCGGAGAAATGCGTGAGGATCTTCCGTATGATATCGATGGAGTTGTCATCAAGGTGGATTCTGTTGCCGAAAGAAGAAAGATCGGCGAGGGAACAAGCACACCAAAATGGGCTGTTGCATATAAATTTCCACCAGAGCAGAAGAAAACAAAGCTGATCTCGGTTGATATTGCCGTTGGAAGAACGGGCGTTCTTACACCCACCGCGGTTCTTGAGCCTGTGCGTCTTGCAGGAACGACCGTATCGAGAGCAACACTTCATAATCTCGAATTTATCCGTGAAAAGGGAATAATGATAGGGGATAAGGTAACGGTTCAAAAAGCGGGTGATATAATCCCGGAGATCGTTTGTGCTTATCCGGCAGAGCGTGACGGAAGCGAGGTTGAATTCAATATGCCTACTCACTGTCCCTCTTGCGGAGAGCCTGTTTTCTATGATAGCGAAGAAGGTGCGGCAACTCGCTGTACAAACAGCCTTTGTCCCGCCCAGCTTGCAAGAGGAATCGAGCATTTTGCATCAAAGGATGCAATGAATATTGACGGCCTCGGTCCGCAGATCGTTGAGCTTTTCCTCGCAAATAAGCTGATTAGCGATTCTGCCGATCTTTATTCACTTAAAGAAGAACAGATCAGCGGACTTGAACGAATGGGCAAAAAATCCGCAGAGAATCTTATAAAAGCCATCGAAAATTCAAAGAATGCAGGTCTTGAAAGGCTAATATATGCTCTTGGTATCCGTAATATTGGTGAGGTTGCGGCGGCAGCTCTTGCAAAAAAATACGGAACTCTTGAAAACTGCTTTGATGCAACGGTCGATGACATATGCGAGATCGAGGATTTTGGAGCGATAACGGCAGAATGCGTTGTTGATTATTTCTCTCATCCGCAGAACAGAGATCTGTGCAGGCGGCTTATAGATGCAGGACTTAAGACTGAGGCGGTCAAAAAGCAGCTTGCAGACAATTTCAGCGGAATGACATTCGTTCTGACGGGAACTCTGCCCACAATGACGAGAGATGAGGCATCCGAGCTTATAAAGGAGCGTGGCGGAAAGGTCAGCGGCTCGGTTTCAAAGAAAACCACCTATGTCCTCGCAGGCGAAGAAGCAGGCTCAAAGCTTACCAAAGCCAAAGAACTTGACATCCCGATAATAAGCGAAGAAGAATTTTTGAGGATGATTGATATTCCGGCGGTAAACGAAGAAGAATTTTTTGAAATTCTTGACAAATAAGGATTTGTTATTATGACAGAAATAAGAGAAAAAAATAAAGTGGATGGCGGCAAGCTTTATCTTGTTGCAACTCCAATCGGCAATCTTTCCGATATTTCCGAGCGAGCGCTGAAGGTGCTCTCCGAGGTGGATTTTATCGCTGCAGAGGACACGAGAAATTCTGTGCGTCTGCTCACACATTTTGGAATCAAAAAGCCACTTGTGGCGTATCATGAGCATAATAAGCGAGAAAAGGGCGAGGAGATCTGCAAAAGATTGCTTATGGGTGAATCCTGCGCACTTATAACAGATGCTGGAACGCCCGCTATCAGCGATCCCGGTGAGGATCTTGTCAGGCTTTGTGCGGAAGAAAATATTCCTGTGACTTCAATTCCCGGCTGCTGTGCTGCAATTACCGCACTTACCCTATCGGCTCTTCCAACAGGAAGATTCACCTTTGAGGGCTTCCTTTCGGCGCAAAAAAAGGAGAGAAGGGAAAGGCTTATGGAGCTTTCGGGAGAGAACAGAACAATGATCTTCCATGAAGCCCCCCATAAGCTGAAGGCAACTCTTTCCGATATGGCTGAAATATTCGGTGAGGATCGAAAAATCTCCCTTTGCCGTGAGCTGACTAAGCTCAATGAGGATGTGATGCGAACAACTCTTGGCGCATCTGTTGATTTTTACAGTGAAAATGAGCCGAGAGGTGAATATGTTCTGATTGTCGAGGGCGGCTTGACGAAAAATTCGGATCTGTTCTGGGAGAATATGTCAATTTGCGAGCATGTTGAATATTATATAGATGCAGGATTTGACAGAATGGATGCTATAAAAAAGGCAGCAAAGGACCGAGGGGTTAATAAAAATGCCATTTATAAGGAATATGTCACAAAAGATGACCGATAATATTGTAAAAAAACCATAAAATTCACTATTGATTTTTTATTCGTAAAATGGTATAATAATTCATATTTATAAGAAGAGGTGTTTATCATGAGTAAACTTAGAGCCGGCGTAATCGGCGCAACAGGTATGGTAGGTCAGAGATTTCTGACGTTGCTTGAAAATCATCCTTATTTTGAGGTTACAGCACTTGCTGCATCTGCAAGAAGCTCGGGAAAGTCCTATGCTGAGGCGGTTGAGGGTAGATGGAAGATGAAAACTCCCATTCCCGAAGCATATAAGAATATGCCCGTCATTGATGCATCAAAGATCGATGAGGTTGCAAAGCTCGTTGATTTCGTTTTCTGCGCAGTTGATATGAAGAAGGACGAGGTCATGGCTCTTGAAGAGGCTTATGCAAAGGCAGAGATCCCCGTTGTTTCAAATAACAGTGCAAACAGAAAAATGCCTGATGTTCCCATGCTTATGCCTGAGGTAAACGATGCGCATCTTGCAGTTATTGAAGAACAGAAGAAGAGACTCGGAACAAAGAAGGGCTTTATTGCCGTTAAGCCTAACTGCTCGATCCAGAGCTATGTTCCAATGCTCACACCCCTTCGCAAGTTCGGCATCAAGGAAGTTGTCGTAACTACATATCAGGCAATTTCCGGTGCAGGCAAGACCTTTAACGAATGGCCCGAAATGATCGACAATGTGATCCCATATATCGGTGGTGAGGAAGAGAAGAGCGAAAAAGAACCTCTCAAGATCTGGGGTAAGGTTGTTGACGGCAAGGTTGTTGACGATACAGATACTGTTATCACATCTCAGTGCATCCGTGTTCCCGTTACAGACGGTCATACAGCGGCTGTATTCGTAAGATTTGAGAATAAGCCTACAAAGGAAGAGATACTTCAGTGCTGGAAGGAATTTTCCGGAAAGCCCCAGGAGCTTAAGCTTCCTCATGCTCCCGAACAGTTCATCACATATTTTGAGGAGGATAACCGTCCTCAGGCTGCTCTTGACCGTGATATTTACGGCGGAATGGGAGTTACAGCCGGCAGACTTCGTGAGGATACTGTTTATGACTATAAATTCGTCGGACTTTCTCATAACACTCTTCGTGGTGCGGCAGGCGGAAGCGTGCTTAATGCTGAGCTTCTCTATAAGCTTGGTTATCTTGGATAATTTTGTTCAAAAAGGACTGAGTCATTAGGGTCGTGCCCTAAAGGACAGTTTTGCAAGAATACGGTATATCTCGAAAGAGGTATGCCGTATTCTTGTTTTTGTTTAAGCGCTTTTGGCACTTTGGATTTCTCGCATCATTTCAATAAGTTCCTTTTCACCGGGGATATCAATAAGACCTACCGCT
>JAFXAN010000044.1 GCA_017517035.1 Clostridia bacterium | reverse complement strand
TGAAGAATCTTAAGGGAGAGCGCGCAATGGTTTGCGTTGGTGGCGGTTCTATGAAGCGCTTCGGTTTCCTTGACAAGGTTGTTTCCTACCTTAAGGAAGCTGGCATGGAGGTTGAGCTCTTTGAAGGCATCGAGCCCGATCCTTCCGTTACCACTGTTATGAATGGCGCTGAGGCTATGGCAAAGTTCCAGCCTGACTGGATCGTTGCAATCGGCGGCGGTTCGCCTATCGACGCTGCAAAGGCTATGTGGATCAAGTACGAGTATCCCGAGATCACCTTCGAGCAGATGTGCGTAGTATTCGGTATTCCCGAGCTTCGTAAGAAGGCTCGCTTCTGCGCAATTCCTTCCACCTCCGGTACTGCTACAGAGGTTACTGCTTTCTCTGTTATCACCGACTATGATAAGGGTATTAAGTATCCTCTTGCTGACTTTGAGATCACTCCCGACGTTGCAATCGTTGATCCCGAGCTTGCAGAGACCATGCCTAAGAAGCTTACTGCTCACACCGGTATGGACGCTATGACTCACGCGATTGAGGCATACGTTTCTACCGCAAACTGCGAGTTCACTGATCCTCTCGCAATCTTCGCTATCAAGATGATTCAGGAAGATCTCGTTGCTTCCTACAACGGCGATATGCAGAAGCGTGCTTCTATGCACAACGCTCAGTGCCTTGCAGGTATGGCATTCTCTAACGCGCTTCTCGGTATTGTTCACTCTATGGCACACAAAACCGGTGCTGTATTTGAGGATCTCGGAGCACATATCATTCACGGCGCTGCTAACGCTATGTACCTTCCCAAGGTTATCGCCTTCAATGCAAAGGATGAGACCGCAAAGAAGCGTTACGGCGTAATCGCTGACTACATGGGACTTGGCGGAGCAAACGACGACGAGAAGGTTGCAAACCTCATCGCTTACCTCCGTGGCATGAACGATGCTCTTAACATTCCTCAGTGCATCAAGAACTATGGTGCAGACGCTCTTCCTTGTGAGCAGGGCTTTGTTCCCGAGAACGTATTCCTTGAGAGACTTCCCGAGATCGCAAAGAATGCTGTTGCAGACGCTTGCACAGGCTCCAACCCCAGAAAGATTTCTGTCGAGGAAATGGAAAAGCTTCTTAAGTGCTGCTACTACGACACCGAAGTTGATTTCTGATAACGGGTAAACCGTAGATATCTGAAATGACGGTTGCCGAGCCTTTCGGTAACCGTCATTTTCAAAATGGAGGGAAAATATGTACAAGATAGTTGAAAAGAAGGTGCTGAATCCCACGGTCATCCAGCTTTGGATCGAAGCACCGTTGGTTGCAAATAAGGCAAAGCCCGGACAGTTTATTATTCTTCGTGTGGACGAGGACGGAGAGAGAATTCCTCTTACCGTTGCGGGTGTCAATAAGGAAAAGGGAACCGTCAAGATCATTTTCCAGGTGGTTGGCGGCACTACCAAAAAGCTCTCCTACAAGGAAGCGGGCGAATACATTCAGGATTTCGTCGGTCCTCTCGGAGTGGCAACACATCTCGACGGACTCCGCAAGGTTTGCATCGTTGGCGGCGGTGTAGGTTGCGCTATCGCTATGCCGATTGCCGAGGCACTCCATGCTATGGGTGCACACGTTACAAGCATTATCGGTTTCAGAAATAAGGATCTTCTTATTCTTGAGGACGAGTTCAAGGCTTGCTCGGATGTGCTTCGCGTGATGACCGACGACGGCTCTTACGGTGAGCACGGAAATGTAACTGTTCCGCTCAAGGAAATGCTTGAGGCGGGCGAAAAGTTTGATATGATCATCACCATCGGTCCTCTCATTATGATGAAGTTCGTTGTGGCTACGGCAAAGCCCTTTGGAACACCTGTGACCGCTTCTATGAACCCCATTATGATCGACGGAACGGGTATGTGCGGCGGTTGCCGACTTACACTCAACGTTGACGGTAAGAAGGTCACAAAGTTTGCCTGCGTTGACGGTCCCGACTTCAACGGATACGAGATCGACTTTGACGAGGCTATGTCGAGAGGCAGAATGTACTCCGATTTCGAGAGACACGCATATGAAAACTCTTGCAATCTCTTCAAAAAGGAGGTACAGTAAAATGGCAAAGGCAAATATGAGTCTGACAAGAAATGCAATGCCCGTGCAGGATGCAAAGGTACGTGCGCATAACTTTGACGAGGTTGCTCTCGGATATACCGAGGAGCAAGCTATCGACGAGGCAAACAGATGCCTCAACTGCAAAAATATGCCCTGCGTTGACGGTTGCCCCGTTAAAATCCACATCCCCGAGTTCATTTCCAAGATCAAGGAAGGCGACTTCGAGGGAGCTTATCAGATAATTACAAAATCGTCCTCGCTCCCTGCGGTCTGCGGCAGAGTTTGCCCCCAGGAAACGCAGTGTGAGTCAAAATGTGTCAGAGGCATCAAGGGTGAGTCCGTTGGTATCGGTCGCCTTGAGCGTTTCGTTGCCGATTGGCACAACACCTTCTGTACCGAAGAACCCGTAAAACCTACAAGCAATGGGCATAGAGTAGCAATTGTCGGCTCGGGTCCTTCGGGTCTTACCTGCGCATGAGATCTTGCGAAAAAAGGTTACGACGTAACGGTTTTCGAGGCGCTTCACACCGCAGGCGGTGTACTTGTGTACGGTATTCCCGAGTTCCGTCTGCCCAAGAAGATAGTTGCAAAAGAGGTTGATACTTTAAAGAAGCTTGGAGTTAAGATCGAGACTAATGTTGTTATCGGCAAGACCTTGACAATTGACGAGCTTTTCGAGATGGGATACGAGGCGGTCTTTATCGGCTCCGGTGCTGGACTTCCTAACTTTATGGGTATCCCCGGCGAGTCACTCAAGGGTGTTTACTCGGCAAACGAGTTTTTGACGAGAAGTAATTTGATGAAATCCTATCTTCAGAGCCCCGAAACGCCTATTATGAAGGGTGGCAAGGTTGCGGTCGTAGGCGGCGGAAACGTTGCTATGGATGCAGCAAGAACTGCGCTCCGACTCGGCGCGGAGAAGGTATATATCGTTTACCGTCGTTCGATGGAGGAGCTTCCCGCACGTCGCGAGGAGGTCGAGCACGCGGAGGAGGAAGGAATCGAGTTCCGTCTGCTCTGCAATCCTACCGAAATTCTCGGATATAACAACCCTGATGACGTGAGAGACCCCAAAAACGGCTTTGTTACGGGTATGACCTGCGTCAGAATGGAGCTTGGCGAGCCCGATGAGCGCGGCAGACGCCGTCCCGTAGTGATCCCCGACAGCGAATTTACCATTGATGTTGATACCGTCATTATGTCTATCGGTACTTCTCCCAATCCTCTGATCAAATCCACAACAGAGGGGCTTGAAGTCAACCGCCACGGCGGCATTATCGTGAACGAGGACGGTCTGACATCGAGAAACGCAGTATATGCAGGCGGTGATGCAGTTACAGGAGCAGCTACCGTTATTTCCGCTATGGGCGCGGGTAAGACCGCCGCGAAGGCGATTGACGAGGCGCTCTCAAAGTAAGATATATCAATATAGTCAATACGGCTATAACAAATTGGTATTTTACAAATCAACAATACAGTGATATAATTATGATGTCAACCATACAGTTGTCCTCGTCCATAACGATGAGCTTTCCTGATCCTTTTATTAAAGGTGCTCATATGTGGCGGGATATACGGGGAAGGATGCTTTAGGAAGAGGCATCCTTCTTTTTTTGAATTGGAAATGCGAGAGAAATCAGAAACAAATTTAAAAATAACAATTTACTTTTTCTTGTTTGGAAAGGTAGATAAATTAATGTTTAGCGCACCATGTTCGCACTCATCCTGTAGGGACCGACGTCCTCGGCGGTCCGAGAGCGAGAGGAATGAAAGAACACATTTGGGACGTGAAAAACATTGTCGCCCCTTGGTTTGCTCAAACATTTCACACGTACACGGACCGCCGAGGACGTCGGTCCCTACAGGGTGTGTGCGCCGCCTTGCTCTTCCTTTCAAACATTAATTTAACGCACTATACCAAAAAGCAAGGAGCTGAATCTTTAATGACTCAGCCCCTTATTTTTATTGATGCGCCTCTTATCGATTATGGTTATATCGATACGCATAATACTGATATAACATTTTAATTATTCCCAAAAGCTCAAAAGTATGTTAAAATATTAACGAAGAAATCAGGGAGGTGGCAGATGAACGGATATTCTATCCCAAAGGCGACGCTCGGACGGCTTCCGCAGTACCTTAAAAGTGTGACCCGTACGACCTGCGATTTTTGCACTTAGCTTTTTGAAGAATTTCTCACTGCTTTTGCCTGTTAATATCTTGATCTCAAGCCTTGCGGTGTTGTCATCGGTTATGCTAACAAATATCTTGTCGATATACTGTGAAACAAATTCGTTTGTTATAAGACCGCTGCTTGCATCCTTTATCGCCGATTCAAGGCTTGATTTGATGGCGGCAAGGTGCTTGAGGTGCTCGTCACGGCTGAAAATCTCCTCTTCAAGCTCCAAAATGATGCTTTTTGCTTCCTCTATCTCTCTGTCACAGGTGTCTGTCATAGCCTTGAAATTTGCGGCGGTGATGGCATCCATCGTTACAAGCTCAAGTAGCTTGTTTTTCTTTTGCTCTGCAAGAGATATAATCTTTTTCTGCTCTTCGATTTGTGTCCTTGCTTCATTATCGCCTTCAAGAGCTTTGAACATTTCGGTATAACTTTCGATCAAGGCTTCAACGTCAACTCTTGTTTCGCTGAAGACTTCAAAAAGGATCGGCTTGATCTCGGATTCGTAAATAGGGAAGGATGGACAGGAATCAGCTCCGTTATTTATCTTGTTTGAGCAGACCCATTTTGAATTGACCGTGCCGTCCTTGCTTTTTGATTCTCTTCTGTAATAAGCGGCGCCGCAGTGGGTGCAGAAAAGCTTTCCCGTCAGCAGATTTGCATGGTTGCAAACCCCTTGTCTGTTTTTAACATCCTCACTTCTTCTCTGAAGGACTTCATTTGCCTTGTCCCAAATTTCTTCGGATACAATGGCAGGTACTGTATCGCCCGTTTCATCCTTGAACATCACCCATTCCTCGGGTGGCAAGAATTTTTGCTTTTTGGTGAACATATCAACAATGCGCACCTTGTTGCCGACGTAATATCCCTTATATTTGGGGTTAGAGATTATTCCCGACATTGTTGTGTGTGCGATCTTGTTACCGTTATAATTTCGGTATCCTTGCTCATAAAAGATTTTTTCAAGCTGCTTCATGCTGTATTCTCCCGTTGCATAAAGACGGAAAAGATCACGAACCATTGGTGCTTGGCTTTCGTCGATAACAAGCCTTTTGTCTTCTTTTTTGTAACCGAAAATTCTGCTGTTTCCGAGAACAACGCCGCTTTTGATAGCCTGCTGATGTCCGAATTTTACTCGGCTCGAAAGCTTTCTGACCTCGTCCTGCGCGATTGAGGACATAATAGTGAGTCGAAGCTCCGCATCCTCGTCAAGAGTGTTGATGTTGTCATTTTGAAAGAAAACACCTATGCCAAAGCCCAAAAGCTCTCTTGTGTATTTGATTGAGTCAAGGGTATTTCTTGCAAATCGAGAGATTTCCTTTGTGATGACCAAATCAAAAAGTCCCTCTCTTGCGTCACTTATCATTTCGTTGAAATGCTTTCTTCTCTTGGTCGAAATTGCGGTTATACCCTCATCCACATATCCGGGAACATAGGTCCATTTCTTGTTTTTCTTTATAAGCTCCTCATAATATGATATCTGATTGTCAAGAGAATTTAACTGCTCGTCACTTTCGGAAGAAACACGGGCATAAAATGTAACTCTCAATGGAATATCATAAATAGATTTTGTCCGCAGCTGCGTGCGAATGCTTAAAATATCCATTTTTACCATCCTTTAGTTCGTTTCATCATTATCTATAAATATATTATAACACGAACGAATTGCAAAATCAATAGTAAAACAGAAATTTAAAAAATTATGGCAAGCGAACAAATGCAGTTTGTTTTTACTGTGTATTTGTTTGCTGTGAACGTCTGTATTCTGCAGGCGATATATGAAAGATTGTTTTGAAATATGAAGTAAAAAATGACGGATCGCTATAACCACAGTGTGCCGCAACCGTTTTTATAGGTAGATTTGACTCGGCCAAAAGTTTTTTAGCATAGTCCAAACGGAATTTTATTAGATATGAAATCGGGGAAATGCCGTATACTTTTTTGAATTGTCGAACAAGATGGTTTTTGTTGAGATGCGCTATTCCGGCAAGATCTTCAAGTGTAATTTTCTCCGCAAAGTGGTTTTTTATATAAGAACATACCTCATTGATCGGGGTTTCGGACTTTGTATCCGACGGTAAATAATACGAATATGCATCTGCAATAACAAGGTGAAGCAACTCGTTAATAAGCAACCCTGTCTTTGCATTTTCATTTATGTTCATTTCATTTACAGAGAGCAATTGCTCAAAAATTTTTATGTAGCTGTCATAGTGTAGCGGTTTAAAAACTGATGGCAGAACGTCCCATATCAAAGAGTCAAAGGGTTCTTGCATTTGAGCGGCGGTATTTCTTGAATAGCTTTCGGAGACTGGCCTGTTGGAAAAGTCAAGAGTAAGCATATAGCAATCAAAAATACCGTTAGAGTGGGCTAACTGTCCGGGTTTGCGTATGACGAAACACCCCTGCTCCAGCTGATAATTCTTGCCGTCGATCCACATTTCGCGATCACAATTTACACAAAAATCAAATTCGTAGTCCATAACTTTTCGTACACTCGATTCAATGTTGAATTCATGCTTGAAACGCATAAATTGGAGAACATACGGCGTGTAGATGTATTTCATTTTATCACCTCGGAGTTATTTTATCACAATTTTGTTAAAAAGTCAATATAATCATATAAATTCCTAAAATAATGCATTGACATAAAGACAAAAAACAATATAATTAAATTTAGAGTGCATGATATAAGGTGATAAGAAAACGGCAAGACCAACAAAATATATTAAGGTGTTATTCTCGGAGAGACAAAAATGTTAGCAGTTTGAAACGCAAAAGAAAATAGTCGTTTCAAACAGGCGAGAACATAAATATAAAAGCAATTAGGCAAAGGAGATTTAAATTATGAGTTTTATGTTTCACCCTTATCCGTATGCAGATCCTGCTGCGGTAAACAAAATCAACGTCCCCAATTCGGTAAAAGAAGAACTCACTGCCGGAATCCTGAATGTTGCAAAAAAGATATCCGCGCTTTTTGATGGCGGTGTGAAATCGATAGGTATCGATGCATATCCCGGTGCGGAATACGAGACGCTGGTAAACGTTCTCAAGCAGCAGTTGGCAAACAAAAATGTAGAGTTTGTTGACGCATGCGACATTTTGCTTCCCTCTGAGGTTATTACCGCAAAGGTAAAGCCCTATCTTCCCGAAGATCGCGAGGTCGACCCCGTTCTTCTGTACGGAAGACGTTACACAGAGGGCTATTTTGGTCTTCAGGATCAGGCTAAGGTCGCTGCGCTGGTTGAGAAGATCGGCAAGGCAGATCGAATTATCGTTTACGGCAAGGGCGCGCTTTCCGAAGCAATTCAGGATTGTTTTGATATCAAGATTTGGATGGACGTTACCCCCCGTACAGCCGTTTTGAATTGCAAAAACGGTAAGAACAGAAACATTGGTCTCACCGAAGAGCTTCCTTACGCTCTTATGATGCGCAGAAATTATTACGTTGACTTCGAGACCGCGATGGAGCAACGCTGGAAGATGATGAAGGCGCGCAAGATCGATTATTACATATCTGCTGACGTTCCCGAAAAGATGCAGATGCTTCCGTTCTCTGTGCTTCTCGATCTGTTCCACGAGTTGAATCGCAGACCCTTCCGTTGCCGTCCCGTATACCTTGAGGGCGTTTGGGGCGGATATTACGTGCACAGACTCAGAAATCTTCCCAAGGAAATGAAGAACTGCGCTTGGGTATTTGATATGATTCCCCTTGAGGTTTCGCTTGTTGCGGATCTTGGCAATAGCGAATTTGAGGTTCCTTTCTTTACATTCGTTCAGGTAATGGGAGAAGAGCTTCTCGGACACAAGGCGTTTACCGAGTTTGGCGGATATTTCCCCATCAGATTCAACTATGACGATACCTTCCATTCCTCCGGAAACATGTCTATTCAGTGCCATCCCGGCGAGGAGTACGTTGTTTCTAACCACGGAGAATTCGGCAGACAGGACGAAAGCTACTACGTAGTTATTGCGGATCAGGGAGCAAAGACATTCCTTGGCTTCAACGAGCCCGATAGCTGTGAAAAGTTCTTTGCTGAGGCTGAAAAGGTTGAAAAGTCGCACGAGATAATGGACTATGAAAAGTATATCAATTACGTGCCTTCCGTACCCGGAACTCAGGTGATGATCCCTGCGGGAACTATCCACGCTTCCGGTAGAAACCAGGTTATTCTTGAGATCGGCAGCCTTACTGTTGGCTCTTATACTTACAAGCTGTACGACTACCAGAGACTTGACATTACCACAGGCTTGCCTCGTCCGATCCACCTCAAGATGGGTAAGGACGTCATTCGCGGCGAGCGCGATAAAAACTGGGTAGAAGCGAATCTCGTAAACCACGGCGGTGTTGTAAGAGAAGGCGACGGATTCAAGGAAATCGTTGTGGGTGAGCATGATCTGCTTTACTTCTCGCTGAGAAATCTTATTTTCGACAGAGAGATTACAGACGTTACAAACGGTTTGTTCCACGTGCTTGCTCTTGTAAACGGAGAGCGCGTCAGAGTAGAGTCCGTAAACGATCCTTCGCTTTATTACGATATGAATTATCTTGATATGGCTGTAATTCCCGCAAACTTCGGTGAGTACAGAATAAAGAATCTTGGCGTTGGAACGGTAACGATCCACAAGACCCATCTTAAGGCGTGATCATGAAAATATTAGCACTTGATATAGGCGGAACGGCTGTAAAATACGGATATTTCGGAGAAGATACCGTATTTGGAGTATTCCCCGTTAAAGATGCCGACGGAAACGAGAGATTGCCGGAGAAGCTGCTTGAGCTGATTTCCAAGTTTGATGCGGAATGTATAGGCATTTCTGTCCCTGGCCCGTTCGACTATGACCTGGGAATAAGTCTTATGGAGCACAAATTGAAATCGCTTTATAAGATCAATCTTAAGGAAATGATACAAAAGCAGTTCCCGCAAAGAAAAATCTTCTTTATACACGATGCAACCTCCTTTATTTTCGGAGCAATGAGTGAAATCCCCTCATCCGAGCACACAAACGTGTCAGGCGTAATGCTTGGCACGGGACTCGGATATGTCCATTTTGTTGATGGCAGAGTGGAAGTGAACCCAAGAAAAACTCCCCTTAAGTCATTGTGGAGCAAGCCGTATAAGGAAGGCGTGGCGGAAAATTACGTCTGTGCGACGGCAATTGTTAACAAAGCGAAGGCTGCAGGATATTCCTTCGACGGTGTTAAAGAAATGGCCGAGGAGGCACGTCGCGGCAACTCAGAGCTTACCGATATCTTTTTTGAAACGGGAATGCAGATGGGTGAGCTTGTGAGCCTCAAAAGAGAAGAGGACGGATTTGAAAAGCTTATTATCGGAGGACAGGCCTCAGGGGCATGGGATCTGATGAAGTGTGGCTTTGAATCAACCTGTTCAATTCCGTATGATCTTGTTGAAGATCCTGCCAAATGTCCTCTTTTTGGCATCAAATACTGTGCTGAAAAAGGCTTGAACGCTATTTATATGGAGGGTGAAAATCAATGAAAAAGATACTGATCATAACTGCGGACAAATGCGATGATTCGGAGATTCTGTACCCATATTACAGAGTAATTGAGGCCGGATTCGTCCCCACTATCGCATCTTTTGAGAAGAATACCGTCAATGCCAAATATCATTTTTCTATCATGGCGGACATTTCCGTCGAAGAAATCGATACGTCTGAATATGACGGATTGATTCTGCCTGGAGGACTGGCGCCTGAAAAGCTGCGCCAGAACCGTTTTGTCATAGAGGCGGTCAAGTCCTTTGAGGTTGACAAGAAGCCGATTGCCGCAATATGCCACGGTCAGCAGATTTTGATATCAGCCGGAATATTGAAAAATAAAAATGCAACCTGTTACCCCGGGATCAAGGACGATCTGGTCAACTCCGGCGCAATTTATGAGGATAAGTGCGTTGTTGTCTGCGATAATCTGATAACGTCTCGTCGTCCTGAGGACCTTCCGTTCTTTATGAGAGAGTTTCTTAAACTTCTTTTGTAATAGTATGTCAACGTAGGAGAGGGAGTTCAATAATTGTGCAATGAACTGACATCACTTTTCGAGCAGCGGTGTCAGTTTTGTTTTTAGTCGAATACGTCTTTAATGGATTTGCTTGATTTTGCGGAGGGTATATATTTATATATAAAGCAGATGTGGGTTTATATATGAGAATTATTTTTGTGACGTTGAAAGGTAGGATTTATGGTAGTTTTCCAAAAGTCTATATTGCTTTTTGTTTATTATTTTGTTTTAAGTATTTACAACCGCAAAAAAATATGATATAATCTATTTTAATTCTTAATTTTGCAAATATTATTTTGGAGGAAATATGAAAATTCTGGTTTGTATAAAGCAGGTTCCCGGCTCAAACAATGTTGAGGTCGATCCTGTAACGGGAGTTCTTAAAAGAAGTGGAATACAGAGCAAAATGAATCCATATGATCTATACGGAATTGAAGCTGCGCTTTCACTGACAGAAAAATACGGGGGAAGCGTTGAATGCATCACAATGGGACCTCCCCAGGCAAAGTCTATTATCGAAGAGGCTGTCTGCATGGGAGCAAAGAACGGAACGGTGCTTTCAGATCGTAAGTTTGCGGGAGCAGACGTTCTTGCAACTGCATATACCATCTCCCAGGGTATACGCAAGTGCGGAGATTTTGACATTATCATCTGCGGAAAGCAGACAACCGACGGCGATACCGCCCAGGTTGGTGCAGAGGTTGCCGAAAATCTGAATATTCCCAATGTTTCAAACGTGATTTCCATTGATGAGATCATCGATGGAAAGGCAACTGTTACCGCGTCTCTTGATAACAACACCATAAAAATGAGTGTCGAGCTTCCGTGCCTTATTTCCATGGAAAATGATATAAATACTCCAAGACTTCCTTCATACAAAGTAAAGCAAAGCATAACAGACGATGTGGTGAAGATCTTAACCTTTGACGATTTTGATGATAAAAATCCCGATCATTACGGTCTCTCCGGATCTGCAACACAGGTTGAGAGAATTTTCCCGCCGGAAAAGAATACCGAAAAGCACAGTGTTACGGGAAGCTCTTCCGAGCAGGCACAATCTCTTTATGAGCTTGTCAGCAAGCTCAAAATGATATAAGGAGGTATGAAAAATGGGAAAACTTGTGATAAATCAGAATAAGGTTACACCAGAAATTGCCGAAAAGCTTCTTAAGGTATGCCCTTTCGGAGCAATCTCAAAAGAGGGTGAAAAGCTTTCCATATCCTCTGCTTGTAAAATGTGCAAGCTTTGTGTTCGCAACGGAGAGGGCGCCGTGGATTTTGTTGAGGAGAAAATTGTTGCCCTTGATAAGTCGCTCTGGAAAGGCATATGTGTTTATGCCGACTGTCAGGGCGGAAATATCCACCGTGTTACATATGAGCTTTGCGGAAAAGCACGTGAGCTTGCTTCGGTTACAAACCACCCGATTTATGTTCTTCTTATCGGGCATAATATCGGAGATTGTGCGAAAAAGCTGCTCCATTACGGCGTAGATAAGGTGTTTGTTTATGATGATGAGGCTTACCATAGCTTCAGAATCGAGCCATATACCGCAGCATTCTGTGATTTTATCGAAAAGGTCAAGCCTTCCTCAATACTTGTGGGTGCAACCGACCTTGGCAGACAGCTTGCACCGAGAGTTGCGGCACGTTGTAAGGCGGGACTTACCGCAGACTGTACCGTTCTTGAAATGAAGGAAAATACCGACCTTGTGCAGATACGTCCTGCATTTGGAGGAAATATCATGGCGCAGATCATCTCGCCAAATACACGTCCTCAGTTCTGCACAGCAAGATATAAGGTGTTCACCGAGCCGAAGCCAACAGAAGCGGCATCGGGAGAAATTGTTAATATGGAGGCCGCAAAGGACAAGCTTGCATCAAAGGTTGAAGTTCTTGAGATTCATGAAAAGCCGAGAGATATCGACATTGCAGAGGCTGATGTTATCGTTGCGGTGGGCAGAGGAGCGCAGAGCGAGGCAATGAGAGCGCAGGCGGCAGAGCTTGCAGAGCTTCTTGGCGGTGTTGTTGCCTGCACAAGACCTCTTGCCGAGAGCAATATATTCGATGCAAAGAGACAGATCGGTCTTTCGGGAAGAACCGTAAAGCCAAAATTCATAATTTGTATCGGCATATCGGGAGCAGTTCAGTTTGCGGCGGGAATGAAGTCCTCAGATTGCATCGTAGCCATAAATACCGATAAAAATGCACCGATATTTGATGTGGCGCATTATTGTGTTGTGGGCGATGCCGCAGAGATAGTTCCGTCACTTATTGCAAAGATAAAGGAGGCACGCGCTGATGTATAATAAGATAAACGAAAAGGATGTTATTGCCCTGCGTGCGATCGTGGGAGAGAGCAATGTGCTGACCGGCAATGAAATAAGCCCTGATTATGCTCATGATGAGCTTGGCGGTATTGAAAGAATGCCCGATGCCCTTGTGAGAGCATATTCAACAGAGCAGATAAGCGAGATCATGAAGCTTGCATATGAAAGATGCCTTCCCGTAACCGTCAGAGGAAGCGGAACAGGCCTTGTGGGCGCTGCTGTTGCTCTTGAAGGCGGAATCCTTCTTGAGACTGTTAAAATGAACAAGATACTTGAGCTTGATAAAAATAATCTTACTGTAACTGTTCAACCCGGTGTTCTTCTGATGGAGCTTGCGGCATTTGCCGAGGAAAACGATTTCCTTTATCCTCCGGATCCGGGTGAAAAATCTGCAACTATCGGCGGAAATATCTCAACAAATGCAGGCGGAATGAGAGCGGTTAAATACGGTGTTACAAGAGACTACGTAAGAGCCTTGAAGGTTGTTATGCCTAACGGAGAAATACTTGAGCTTGGCGCAAAGGTTGCGAAAAACAGCTCGGGATATAGCTTGAAGGATCTGGTCGTTGGCTCCGAGGGAACGCTTTGCATCATAACCGAGGCTGTGCTTAAGCTCGTGCCGCTTCCCAAGGTTTCCGTGAGCCTTCTTGTGCCCTTTAAGGATATGAAGAGCGCAATTGAGGCAGTTCCTCAGATAATCCGCTCAAAGGTGACTCCCACCGCCATCGAATATATGTCAAGAGATACCATTCTTTTCTCCGAGAGCTATCTTGGAAAGAAATTCCCCGATACAAAGAACGATGCGTATATTCTCCTCACATTTGACGGTAATACCGACGAGCAGGTTGAGGCTGATATGAATACGGTTGCAAATCTATGTCTCGATATCGGAGCACTTGATGCATATATAGTTGATACCGAGGAGAGAAAGAAATCGGTGTGGTCCGCAAGAGGAGCATTTCTTGAGGCGATCAAGGCTTCAACCACCGAGATGGACGAATGCGATGTTGTTGTACCCAAGGATATGATCGCCGAGTTTATCAAGTTTACCCATGTACTTTCTGATGAAATGGGAATAAGAATTCCAAGCTTTGGTCATGCAGGAGACGGAAATCTTCACATTTATATCTGCCGTGACGAGCTTGATGATAAGACCTGGCATGAGAAGCTTGAGATCTGCTTTGAGCGTATGTATCGCAAGGCAGAGGAGCTTGGCGGACTTGTTTCGGGAGAGCATGGCATAGGCTATGCAAAGAAAAATTACCTGAAGGAGCAGTATGGTCAGACACCCATTGCTCTTATGCAGGGAATAAAGAGAGTTTTTGACGAAAAGAACATTCTCAATCCCGGAAAGGTATGCTTTTAAAAGAAATAAAAAATTCGCTGATATTTCAGCGGATTCAGACTGTCGAAAAAGCTGAAATACCGCAAGTAGATAACAGTAAAAAAATCAAATAAAATAGAAACAAATCAAAAAGAAGCACAAGGCAATCCGAAGGAAAGCCTTGTGCTTACTTGCTTTTTACGTTCTTACACTCTGTCGTATAGATTCATATAACCACTATCAGAGGAACAGTCTTGTGATATTTTGTTAAATCGCAATTAGTAATTTATGGTAGTTTTTCCGTTCTGTTGCTTTTTTGGTTTATTGATGATACAATAGTAAAGCGCAGACTAAGATACGGAACACTTTTATGTGCATGATATTTACACAGTAGTAGAGTACTTTTTTGGAGTTACTCCCATTATTTCTTTGAATACTTTGATGAAATAGTTGCTGTCATTAAATCCGCAAGCATATGCAACCTTTGTGATGTTTTTTTCTCCCGCGTCAAACATTGCTTTTGCGGCACTTATTCTTGTGATGGTAATATAGTTTTTAAAGCCGACACCGGTCACCTTTTTGAATTGTGTACCGAAGTGAACGGGGCTGAGTGAAAACATATGAGAAATATCGGTGAGGTTCAGATCTTCTGCAAAATTTGCGCTGATATATTTTGCGGCATCCTGCATCATGGTATGGGTTGCATTGAGCTGCTGCTTTGCTTTTTGACCGTGGCGGTCGAACAAAATAAGGAGCTGTCTTAAATACATTTTCTGCATTTCGACATATCCTTCAAGCTTCATGGTGGATTCATCCTCAATTTTTCTCAAAAGGCTGCGTATCGCGTGCATATTTTCATTTGCAATTTGAATGAGCTTTTCCTTCTTTGGCATTTCCAGGTAATGTAAGAAATCCTTTCCGATAAATTCTTCGTCAAAAAAAATCAGAATTCTTTCTGTTTCTGTATTTGAAATATACTGGGTTTTGTGATAATCATTCTGCGGGATAAATATGAAATCACCTGGATTCAGAATGAAAAGCTCACTGCCTATAAAATATTTTGCTTTACCGTTGACGATGTAATAAAGCTCGTGATGAGGGTGAAAATGAGCACTGTCCATTGAGCAAAATGATTTGCATCTGAAAGCACGGTCAAAAAATATTTCATTGAATTTTTCTTGCATATTTGCCTCCGACTTTTGATGGGGTATTATGGTTTTGGGTATATTTTACCACGTTTTTAAAAAAAGTCAATGGTTTTTTGCTATTTTTTATAAAAACTTAATTGAAAAATTAAGGAAATTAGAAATAAAATATGTTAAACTTATCTTGCACAACGATTATTTTCGATCTTTGCTTTATTGAAGTGTATTTCAGCGTGTGAGCAAGAGTTTCTGCTATGATATCTTGACTTGCAGTTTTGGACAATGCTTCAATTTGAGGATGATTGACGAATAATTGTTTCCTATAGTATAAGGGAGAAAAATTTAAAGGTTATTCTGACAAGCTCGAATAACAGAAAGAGGTAAAAATGAAAAAGAAGCTTTTCCGTGGTGTGTGCATAGCTTTGTCATCAATATTGCTTTTAGCAGCATTGGTGGTGGCTTGTTATGCCGAAAAGACCCTTGTGTTTGAGGGCTATTGTGTGGCTCCCGATAATGGTGCAGTTGCACAGACAAATATCAAATGGGAGATATTTGAAGAAAACGGTGCACAGACAATTTATTTCACAATTGACGAGTCGAAGGGAAGTAAAAATACTGTTTTGCACGCAAAGAACCGCGATACAGGTGCGGATGCGGCTCCTTGGACATCAAACTGCAGCATCGTGTTCCCTTGGGGAGAATACATGGTAGGCAATTCCAAGCTCACAAAGGCTGTTATAGGTGAAGGCATTACAGAGATCAACGGAGCATTTATTGCTTATTCTTCAATCAAGACCGTTGAGGTGCCTAAGACTCTTGTTAAACTTACTACATACGCATTCAACCGTGCTCTTTCACTTGATACGGTGAATGTTACAGGTGAGGAAGAAAATCCGGGCGTTGTCAATTTGAAGTATATTACCGACATTCCCAATAACATTTTCGGCGGAGAAAACCGCATTGCAAAATATGCATTCAACCCTGACTATACAGGTAAATTCGGTAATGAGACTTTCTCGAAAAATAATTTTCTTTCTGAGATAGAGATCCCCGCAGGCGTAACCGCTCTTGGTGATAAAATCTTTACAGGTACAAACACGTTGGCATATTTGAAAATTCTCGGCAAGGAAACTGTTTTGACCGAAAAGACCTTTGAGGGTATGTCAAAGTATCCGAGAATCGTCGGACAAATAGGTTCTGCGGCTGAGAGCTTTGCAAAAGCCAACGGATATACCTTCATAAACATTGAAAACGATGAAGTTGTACATGAGGGAACAAAGCCTCTTGCTGATCCTCCTCAAGCCGGAGGCTCGCAGGGCGGAGCTTCCCAGGACGGAACTTCTCAGGGCGGAACTTCTCAGGGGGGAGATTCCGGAGCGTCCCAGGGCGGAAGCAGTGCTTATGTTCCTGTATTTGAGACTTTTGATCCCACCGGTGCAACTGCTCACGGACATATGACAGGCGAATATAACGGAAGCCGCGTTGTTGATACATACTGGGCATACTATGGGGATACAAAGACACTTAAGATCGTTTCCAATTCAAAAAACTATAATGAAACCGGACGTATCAGCTTTGCCGACGATAAGATGGGATGGGCAAGCTATCTTACTGAAATCGAGCACGTCATTGTTGGAGATTATATTTCCAAGCTTTCAGGTGATTTCTGTACCGGAATGACAAATCTCAGAAGTGTTGAGCTGTCGCCTAAGCTTTCTCAGATGAATACTGAAGTATTTACAAGATGCACGAATCTGACAACTGTTTATTACAGAGGTCAGGAAAAAATAGAGGGTCTTGCAGACTTCTCCGGAATGAAGCTTACCAATTCTATCAAAGATACGCAAATTAAAGTATTGAAGCTTAGTCCTCAAAACCAAGACCTTGAAAAAATCGTTTTACCTGCTTCGCTCGAAAAAATCATTACTCCTTATTACAACAGTGAGTACTTTGACAGCTTCTGTAAGGAGAATTTGCTTGATCTTCAGGATGCAGGCAATCCGAACAATGTAAAGAGCTACTGTATTCGTGTTGATATGGATCCCAGCTGGCCTAAGTGCGGTCCGAGAACAGCATTTGAGTTTGATGAGGCTACGGGAGTTTTGACCGTTCACGGTATAGGCGAAATCGATGATATTACCAACTACTACGGCGGTGGCTCCAAGAACCAGCCTTGGTTCAGCATCAGAGACAACGTAAAGCATATTGTTATTACACAGTATGTAAATAAAATCGGAAAATATGCTTTTACCGAGTTCATTAATCTTGAAACTGTTCAGCTTCCCAATGTTGATAAAATTGAAATAATGAATGCTGCATTTGAGAAGTGTTATAATTTGAAGTCCATTTATGTGGAAGGATCTGAGCCTGTTGAGGGAACCTTTGACCTGAGACTTGTAAAGGATGAGCTTTACGCTTGGACTTTTGCGTATAACTATCTTGTTGCAAACGTAATTCTGGATGAATCGGTAGCCAAGATAGGTAAAACAACCTTCGAAGAGAATCTCGGCGTGAATCTGACAGGTATTTACGGTGTTCCCGGTTCTTTTGCAGAGACATATGCAACAAATAACGGACTTACATTCTACGATGCTTCAAAGGGAATGCCCGCTCCTGTAACCTGCACACCTCCTGTATCCGAGGAAAGCACTGATACAGAACCACTTGAAACCACAGCCGCTCCCGAAAGCGATGTTGAAACAAGCATTTCCGATACTGAGGACTATGTTTCCGATGAAATAGACAGCACAGCTGCTGACACCGAAGAAAACGAGAACACCGGTAACACCGATAACACCGATAACACCGGTAACACCGGTAACACCGAGCAGGATGGCGGCTCATTTGTTATGATCATTGCGATCATAGGCGCTGTTGCTTTGGTTGTTGTTGTTTTGGTTGTTGTTTTCGTGATAAAGGCAAAGAAGTCCCCGAAAAAGTAACAGATTATGGAGAAAAGTATGTCAAAAAATAAAATTAAAATTTTAGCAACTGTTCTGACCGTGCTTGCGATCTTGTCTATGCTTGCTGTGTCTGTTTTTTCACTTGAAAAAATGACAGATCTGACAGCCATCAATTTGGATGACAGTTCGATCAAAAAGGTATATTTCAAGCTTGAGACAAACAAGAAACTTACCTCGTATGAAGTAAATGAGGAAATTATTTTTACCGCAACTCTTTGGGCCGATTGTGACGGAGACGGTAATAAGGAGAACGACATTCAGATTACCTCTCCGTATTTCCAATATACAATGGAGTTTGATGACGGTACTGCAAAGAAGAACGAATATGCAAAGCCGGAAAACGGTGTTTTAACCCTGAAGACAAAGCTTACAAAGCCCGGTGCTATCAGAGTTGGACTTTATGTGAGCGATGAAAAGCGAGACCGTATTAAACATTCGAAAATCGAATCACAATATCTCGGCGGTGCTATTGCAGGTGCTTCTGATATAAATGTAACGACCGTAGAACCTGAAAATTTCGATACATTCTGGAAGGGACAGCTGGCACAGCTTGATGCTGTTGCTCCCGAGATAGAGTACATAGCCGATATTTCGGATAAACTTAATAAACCCGGATTCAAGTGCTATGAGATACGCATCAAGTGCGTGGAGTCAAATGTTAAAACTCTTTCGGAAACCTCCTATGTTTCTGTTTTACTGTCACTTCCCGAGAACGCTAAAACCGGTTCTCTCCAGCTTGATGTTCAGTTTGAGGGATACGGTGTTTATGATCCTGTTGTTCCAAGCCCTTGGAGCAGTGGATATAATGCAGTTATGATGGTTTATGCTCACAGCTTACCTCTTGATAATGAAAAAGGCTGGTATGTGAATCATTTCCAGGAAACCTACCACACATATGACCATAACGGTTCAAAGACCAAGGGATACGGTTGGGATTACGAAAATGATATTGAGGACAATAACAATCCCGAAACAGTATATTTCAGAGATATGTTCCTGCGCGACCTTCAGGCTATCCGTTTTATGTTCAAAGCATTTAGCGAAGAGGGCGTAATTAACACAGTAAACGATATTGATACGAGCGCATGGAAGGGTCTTTGGAACGGCAAAAAGCTGCAGGTGAGCGGCGGTAGCCAGGGTGGCTTCCGTTCGATTGCAGCAGCTGCACTTAATTCCCTTTCGGGTGATAACTCTGTTGGTATAACCAATTTGAGAGTAAGTGTTCCGTGGTTTGCAGATATAGCAGACAGCACTGCTGTAGGTAATATCAAGTCCGATTTCCATCCCGAGTACAAGGACGGTCTTGCATATTACGATCCCGCACTTCTCGCAAAGAGAATCGAAGTAGATGATGTGCTTATTGCAGCGGGCACAGGAGACGGTAAGTGTCCTATGTCGGGTGTTCAGGCTATATATAACAACTTAAATGGAAATGCAACTCTTAACTTTATACAGGGTAAGGGACATAATGCAAGCTATGCCGATGTCGTTGGATCTTCTGATTCTTCTCAGAGTAAGGGAAACATAATACTTTCCGGTACTGTTACAGCTAGCGGTCCGTCTGATTGGGTATTTGACCCCGCAACGGGGATTCTCACCATCAGCAATGAGCTTAAAAGCGGATGGGTAAGAGTTACACCTTGTACAGCAGCCGGTGCTTGGGGCGCGACTATCAGAGATCAGGTTAAGCACGTTGTTATAAAAGGTCATTTCAGTAAAATTGACCCCGATGCATTTAGCGGTTATCCGCTCCTTGAGACAATAACACTGCCACGTATGAATGTGCAGTTTGATAACAATTCCTTTGCAAAATGTCCCAAGCTCACCGAGATCAAAATTGAGGGGGACGCTTATATTCCTGGTGCTGTGGATCTCTCAAGACAGACCAATTCCGAAACAGACGGTCATCCCGTAAACACTTTGGCAGATAAAAATGCTTTCAGCGGTTCTACCTCCATCAAGGCCATTATCCTTAATAATTTCTACAAGGATGAGGAATGGTACCGCTTGAAGAAGGAAACTCTTCCCGTAAATCTTAAGACTATTATGGGACCTGTTGGTTCCGAATATCTCAGAGCCTTCTGCGAGAAAAACGGATATGAGTTTGTTCCTTTCGGTAAGGCAAGTACCCCTAATGCCGCATGGACTTATGATGAAGAAACAAAGACTGTTACATTTATCGGTCAGGGCGCGATAGAGGGAATCAATGCCGCAGATGTAAGCTACCTTTCTACTGCAGAAACTCTCGTTCTGAGTGCATCAATTACAGAGCTGGGAGCAAACGCATTCACAAATCTTACGGGATTGAAGAATGTAATAATTAAGGGAAATGCCCCCTTTGTACCCTCTGGTGCTAAACCTTTTGGAGAAAATAATGTTGTAATAAATGTATATAAGAATGCAACAGGTTTTGGCAAAACTTGGTGCGGCTATAAGGTCAGTACCATAATGTATATTCCCGGTGATGTGAACTGTGACGAAAAAATTGATATTAAAGATGCGGTGTTACTTGCACAGTACCTTGCTAAATGGGATGTTACAGTGGATGATTATTCTGCAGATTGTAACGGAGACGGCGAAATAAATGTGAAGGATGCCGTACTTTTGGCTCAGTATCTCGCAAAATGGGATGTGACCCTTGGTGGTAATACGCCCCCAACTATTGATCCCGATCCTGATCCTGATCCCGATCCGGAACAAAATTCCGCAACAGGCGAGGATAACGAGGTTGAAGTCGAAGATTTTTTTACCCAAATAGCGATCAGTGAATTGAAGGATTATGTGATTTCCGGATATCTGTATAACGAAAATGATGTGTGGAGACTTTCAAAATTTGCAACAAATTTTGAAAAAGCAACATCATATAACCTTCCTGTGGTCGCTAATGAAGAACTTTCAGAATACGAGGGACATTATATTTTCCTCGAAGACACAAATACCGATTTTACCAATTATAATATAAAGGTAAAGAACGGAAATATCATTCTTTCCGCAAATTATTATACGCTTGATGCTTGCATAAATTCATTTTTTTCTGAATTTTTGGGATATGACATTAAAAACGAAAAAATTACAGAAGTAAAAGCATTTATCCCTGCGGTCATCAAGAATTATAATGTTGAAAAGACAGAAATATATTCAAGGGATAAGCTGATGAGCGTCCTTGAAGAGCTCTACAATGACGACAGCAGAATTATTATCGGTCAACAGATGAATCAGACAGTTGCGATAGGAGAGGTTTTCGATAAAGAGGTAAATGCCTTTATCGAAGGATGCGGCGTTGAAGCTGCACTTTACGGCTGGGACGCTGTTGGAACAATGATCTATCCTAAAAATGAGAGAAACATTGAGAGCGGAAGAGTTAAGATCGCATATCAGATGATCGAATATATGCGTGATGGCGGTATAATAACTCTCTCTACACATTTTCCCAATCCCACAGAGGAAAATCCCACTCCCGGTGCCTCAATCAAGCATCTTTTCCCCAATGGAGATTCCGATTGGCAGGATCTCTTTACCGAGGGAACCGATACCTATAACAGATATTGGGGATATGTGAAACAGCTCGGAGATTTCATTCAGATATTCAAGGATAACGGTGCTCCGATAATTCTGCGTCCGTTCCTTGAAATGAACGGATCATGGTGTTGGTACAGTATGCTTTATAAGGACAGCGACGGAGTAACAAAGAGATATCCCGCCGAGTATCTTAAGAAGCTTTGGATCGACATGTATGAATATTTTGTGGATGAGCGCGGACTTGACAATATTATATGGGAATATTCTCCCAATGTAGCAAAGCGTGCAAATCCCGGTGAATATTGGATATGTCCCGTTACATATGTTTATCCGGGCGATGAATACTGCGACATAGTTGCGGTTGACTGGTATCCGAACGCTGATGCTCAGGCTAATCCCGTAGATCTTATAAATGCATATGAGGATCTCACAGCTCTTTCAGGAAAGATATTCGTTTACGGAGAGCTTAGTGCAGGTGATAACCGTACAGTTGGAGAAAATTATACATTTACTGCAACAGATTACGGCAATATGCTGAAGAGCTTTGCAGAAAAGGGAGTAAAATCCGCTTACACACTCGCGTGGTCCAGCTGGGATACCGATGAGGGCAGAGTTAAGCTTACCGTATACGAAATGGGTAACGGAAAAGAGTTTTACGCAGAAAATCCCGGTTTCCTTGATAAAGCGGCAACCAGAGAGCTGCTTTACGGTTGAAAGACCAATTAATTCAGACGACGAGACTGCAATTTTATCGTTCCCCTTTATTTAATCTTCATTTTTTGTGTTGCCTTTCATAAACTTTCTAAACGTTTCCTTTCTTTATAACAAATGCTCTTATAATTGATAAAATTGCAGTCGATTTTATAAAAGAAAAGGCAAATGAAGCAAAAAATGAACCTATTTTCTTCGTATATCCAGAAAGGATAAAATATAATGGGCAATGCCCAAAACGAAAGGAATTAAAAAGTATGAAAAAGACAGTTAAAATCATTTTGACCATGCTTTTGACCCTTTGCATGGTTATGCCGATGCTCGTTATGTCGATATCGGCAGCAGAAGGCGTCGCAAACAAGGTAAATTGGGTGTATGATGAAGAAACAAACATTCTTACACTCACAGCAAATGGTGATACCGCAACTCCAACAGATATTCGTGCAGGCTTTGGCAGCGGATTCTACACAGCAGTAAAGGAAGCTGTTATAGCAAACGGATCATCCGAAATAAAGAGCTTGGGTTATGGTACTTTTCAGTTGATGACAGCTCTTACAAAGGTTACTATGCCTGCAAGTGTGACCACTGTAAATACTCAGGTTTTCAATGGAAGCGGAATCAAAGAGATTGTGGTTGAAGGTAATGCTTATATCCCCGGCGCGGCTGATTTCAGCAATGTTGGAGGTGTCTTGGGCGTTGCAAATCACCGTACATTTGAAAAAGCTAAAATTGAAACACTTATTTTGAAAGGTGGAGTATATAGCGCAGAAACTCCGATTAAGACTCACCCCGAACCTGACCATTGGGCAAAGAATGAAAAAAGCTTAGGCACAGCTCTTAAGACAATTATGGGTCCTATGAATGACCAGTATCTCAGAGACTTTGCCGCAACAAACGGATATGACTATGTACCCTACGGCAAGATCGGCGAGGGCACAGCTTGGACATATGACGAGGCAACAAAGACCGTAACAATTTACGGTAACGGCACAGAAAGTGCACTTGATGCGCTTCCTTCGGCTGATGTTGAGCTTCTTAAGGATGCAAAATACCTTATTGTCCGCGGTGATATCAAATCTATTGCTGCTGATGCTTTTGCAGGTCTTACAAATCTTACAGACGTTATATTCGAAGGTAATGTACCTACAGCCGAGAATGATCCTTTTGGTGGAATAACTGTTGCTTTCCATATAACTCACACTGCTGTAGTTCCCGAAACAGGATATTGGGCAGATAAGACAGCTAATTCATATACAGGCGAATATGTGGGAACATATACCGGCGATGCTCAAAACAACACATGGAAATATGATGTAAGAACAAAGACTCTTACTATTTCCAACACTGCTACGACCGGATCTTTCCATACCGGCACTGCAGCAACCGGCGGATGGGATGCTTATAAAACAGAAATTGAGCATATTGTCCTTTCCGGTCGCTTCCAGAGAATCACAAAGGCTGCTTTCGCAGGTCATACAGCGCTTAAGACATTTACAATGCCTAAATCGGTTCTCCAGATTATTACCAATGCATTTGACGATTGTACAAGCTTGGATACTATTTCAGTAACAGGCGAAGCAATTGTTCCCGGTGTTGCAAACCTTCTTCATGGACAGGTTTCTGCAGGCGGTGATTGGAACGGTATCCAGATTAACACAGCTAACGGAAATCAAACATTTACGGATACGGCAATCAAAGGAATTATTCTGCCTACAGGCTTTAATCTCACCCTTGTCAAAGAAAGCCTCCCCAAGAACCTTGAGAATGTAATTGTAAAATATGGTGACACTGTTACCGCTGAAGCTCAAAAAGCATTCTGCGATGCAAACGGTTATAACTTCAATTATTACGGCGAGGATGCTTCAAAGACATTCATATGGATGTACAATGAGGATGCAAAGACTCTTTCAATTTGCGGCACAGGAGCAGTATCATCAATCAGCTTGCCTATAGGAACAGATGCAGAGAAAATTGTTATCGGCGAAGGCATCACAGCGCTCTCTACAGATGTTTTTGCAGGACTTACAGCACTTAAGAATGTTACATTTGAGGGTAATGCACCCGCAACCGAAGGCAATCCTTTCGGTGGAATAGCAGATCTTACTGTTACCATAGCTCTCGATGCAACAGGATTTGAGGACACATGGTATGGTTACCCTGTTTCTTATCCTTCTTTTGAGGATGAGGGTACATTCATTGCTACCGAAAATGGAACAGAAGAGGACGGCGCTTGGAAATTCGACATCAGTACAGGTATTCTGTATATTTGGAGTAATAACACTTCAAAGCCTTTGTATTTGAAAAATCTCTCCGATAATGAATCCTCCTTCAAAGCTTTTGCCGAGGGTGATTATTCTAAGTATGTAACTACAGTAAAGCTCAGCAATGAAGATGGCTCGGTTGTTGTTAACTCAATAGACGGTAACAATAGCGGTTTTGATCTGGTTGCTGATCTTGGACTTACAGAAATTGAGAAAATTTACTTCGACGGAAATATTCTCAGAAGAATAACAAATATGTTCAAGGGCCTTAATAAGCTGACAACCTTCGGAAAATCCGATACAGAAGAAGGAACTGTTGACCTTGCTAAATATTTTATTGACGGCGGTGCGGCAGACGGTGCTTTCTCCGGTCAGGATGGCATTAAGAAGGTTACAATTCCTGTAGGTAATATCTACGGTCTTCCCTTTGATAATGTTAATAAGTACAGTACATGGTCAAATATTCCCGCAAATCATTTTGCAGGAATGGAAGGACTTTGTGAGGTAGTTCTTAACGGCAGCACTGAAAACATAAATAACGGTACAGTACAAGAGAATTACGGTGCTTATTACAGAGGAACTTGTATGATCGGTGCAAACGCATTTGACGGATGCACAGCTCTTACATCTCTTACAATTCCCGCAACTGCTCCCGCATCTGTAACATTCCAGAAGTCAAATCTTACAGTTGCAGCATATACAGTTAATTTGTTTGATGTGAACACATTTGCAGGTTCAAGCATTGAGACTCTTTACATTTGGAATCCCGATGCAGCTGTTACAGCAAATTACAATATTTCCAATGTTGCAAATATGACAATTTTCTGCGCAAATGACGGTGTTGAAGCTACAATTAAGGCTGATGCTCCCGAGGCTAATGTTTATTCTGTTTTCGAGGGCGAAGGATATTCTGTAAGATACGATAAGAAAAACGGTTTGAGACATATTTATAATTTTGACAACACTGTTAATGCCAAGATGGATGAATATACTCTCGTTGAATACGGCGCAATGATTGTTTCAGTTTATAATTTGGGTGAAAATGTACTTACAATTGATCCTTCTACTTGTGCCACCACTGTTCTTGGTTCAATTAAGAAACCTGTTGTGATGAACGGTGAGCTTGTAGGTAAGCTTATCGAATATGATGAGAACGGTGTTTCCCAGTTTGCTATCACGCTCGTTAACTTCAAAGCTGGCTGGACTGACGATGTTTACTCTCGCGTTTATGCGGTATATGAGGACGCTTCAGGTAACAGATTTGTTGCTTATGAGGATATCTCTTCTGCTATCAACTTCTACGATGCTATGGTAAATGTATGTCAGGCAGGCTTGCTTAAAGACTTTGTTTGCGAGGATGTTGCTGTTTGGAATGTTCTCAAAACAGGTATCGTAGGTGAAGAGACAGCTGTTAATGATAACGTTACAGCTATGCTTATAAATGACGTAACAGGCTCTGAGGGCAAGGTTCTTGTAGTTCGCAATAATAACGGCGGTGTTGCAACTGTTGAAGATATTGCAGCTGCAAAGGCTGTGCTTGCTGAAAATGCAGAAAAAGTTATTGCATTGAATTTTGCACCCAAGGCTTCCGCTCCTTCAGAATCTTAAAATATTTTAGTCACTTTTGAATTTTGTGACATTTTGATACAGACCGTTAAGGGACGTCGAGGGATTTTCTCCTTCGACGTCCAACGGCGGTTTAAAAATAAAACTATGTTTTTAAATGTGCTCGCTCGGATGAGAGAGTGTGTTTAAAAGCTTAGTTTTTCATAATGATAAGGAATATAACAGTTATGAGCGTTAAAGTCAATTTCAAAAAATCATATTATCGCTGGCTATTCGGTGGAATGGGGTTCCATAACAGCGAAGTCTCGATGACTCCAATGATGAGCGATAAATTTCTGAATGAGAGAGTTATCAAGGCATATAGAGAAATTTCTCCTACATTTTCAAGACTTTTTGCCGGCTTTGGAGATTGGACAGAGGAGGCAATGGAGCATTTTGCCGCATATTATCACAAGACCTTTGCACAAAATGACTGTTCGATATATATGGTGCCTTGGCGTCTGCCTCACCGCATATATGAAAGCGATGAAGAAATGGCAGAATGGGCAGAAAATGTGGCAAGAAAGCTTCATCATGTTATAAGAGATAAAAATTGTCCTCTTATCCGCTACTATTGCCTTACAAACGAGCTGGCAACTGATATTACATGGGCAAAATACGGTGATGATCTTGATCGCTTTAAGCGTCATTCGAAGATGCTCTTTGATGCTTTTCATAAATATGAGCTTGAAAATGTTGGACTTGTCTCAACCGACAGCTCGGGAACAGGCAATTTCAAGCATATTGATTGGGCCATCAAAAATATGGACTCAATAACCGATATATACTGTACTCACCATTACGGTAATGACGGTCGCAAGACCAATACCGAATTTTACTATTATTTCCGTGATCTGATCTCGGATATGGTTCAAAAGTGCAAGGGTAGACAAAAGCGCTTTATTTTGGGTGAATTCGGTATGCATACCACTTGGGGACAGTCATCTATTATGATGCCCGATGTTCCCGACGGATTCCTTGATCCTGCCGAGGAGGCAAAAACCGCATTCACTTGCTGTGTAAAGGCACTCGCTTCAATGAATGCGGGCGCATATGCTACCGTTTATTGGACGATGGTGGATTATCCCGATCCGTATATTATTGATGACGGTCATACCCCCGAGGCGAAGGCAAGACACGAGGTCGGACGCTTTACAGGTTGGAATACTGCAATTCGTTACAACAAAAACGGCATGATCCATTGGACAAATGACGGTGATTACAACGCCAATGCGTATATGTATTCTATGGGTCTTATGGCGAGGTATTTCAGAAAAAATTCCTGTGTGCTTGAGTTTGATTCGTCGGATGAAAGTGTTATTTGCGGCGGTACGGTGAATCTTGACGGCAGCTATTCATACTGCATTATGAATTGTGCAGGTGAGGCTCGCGAGATAGATTTTTCTACAGAGTACACTACCGATAAGCCTTTCAGAATGTTCACCTACGATTCCGCAAATGTTCCCTATAACGATTTCGGAGATTTTCAGGACTTTGAAAATGTAAAGCCTAATGAAAACGGTGATGTTCACATAATGCTTCCGCCATCTTCCATGGTCATTCTTACCACCGATTATAAAAATAGAACACCTTCAGCTGTAAGCGTCACTTCGGTCAGTGAGGACAGAATAACCTGGGCCGCCTCACGAGATGCTGAGCATTGCTACTACCGTGTTTTCGAGGATGGTAAGCAAATTGGCTCTACCGTTGCCGAATATCTTGAAAGATGTACAAAGCCAAATGCAATTTATACTGTTAAATCGGTTGATAAATTTGGAAATATATAAATAATGAGAGGTCAAAAACGTGAAAAATTTGCTTGAATCTTTAGAGCAAACGGGAATACTTCCCGTTATCAACATTCCCTCCGTTTCCGTTGCCACAACGGTTGCGAATGCAGTAAGAAACGGTGGAATAAATACAATCGAGGTCACCTTGCGAAGTGCAGATTCTCTTGAATCTATCAAGGCGATCAAGGCTGAATATCCCGACATGGTTGTGGCTGCAGGTACTGTTCTCAGTACCGAGACGGTGGATAAAGCACTCAGTGCGGGTGCTGACTATATAGTTTGCCCCGGTTATGATGAGGAGATAGTTGATTACTGCATTTCAAAGGATATTCTTGTTGTCCCCGGAATTTCCTCGGGCAGTGAGATACAGAATGCGGTTAAAAAGGGACTTAAGATACTGAAATTCTTCCCTGCAGAGTTAAATGGCGGTATTGAGGCAATCAAACTCTTGTCCGGCCCTTTCCCGTCGGTCAGATTTGTACCCACGGGCGGTATCAACTTTGGAAATTTGGGCAGTTATCTTCAGAATGATAAGATCCTCGCTTGCGGCGGGAGCTATATGGCAACTGCCGATCAGATAAAGAACGGCGATTTTGAGGGGATCACCGCTGCTTGTAAAAAAGCACTTGATATTTCTCTCGGATTCGAGCTTGCTCATGTGGGCATAAATAATGAGAATGGCGAGACTGCACTTGCGGGTGCCGAAAAAATGTCAGAGACCTTCCGTCTTCCCACAAAGGTTGGTAATTCTTCCATATTCTCGGGAACTGCGGTTGAGTTTATGAAGACGATGTTTTATGGCACAAAGGGGCATATAGGCTTCAAAACCAACTCTATGGCAAGAGCTCTTGAGTATTTCAAGGCAAACGGTATTGAAGTGATAGAAGAAAGTATTCGTCGTGATGACGGCGGAAAGCTTGTTTCCGCATATTTAAAGGATGAAATTGGCGGATTTGCAGTACATATAGTAAAAAGATAACCGAGGTATAACAAAATGAAAAAGGTAGTAGGATTTGGAGATTATATTTTGAGACTCAGCCCCGAGGGATATCTCAAATTTATGCAGGCAGACAGATTTGTTCCGTTTTTCACGGGAGCAGAGGGAAATGTTTGCACATCTCTTTCATATATGGGAGTTCCCACACAGTTTGTAACAAAGCTTCCCGAAAACGATATTGCTGAGTGTGCTTTGGCAACCTTGAGCAAATACAGAGTTGGAACTGATCACATTGCATACGGCGGTGAAAGACTTGGTATCTTCTTTGCGGAAAAGGGCGCGTCTCAGCGCCCCTCCAAGATTGTTTATGACAGAAAGCATTCAGCTTTTTGCGAGTCGAATCCCGAGGATTATAATTGGGAGGAGATATTCCGTGATGCAGGATATTTCCATTTTACGGGTATCACCCCTGCTCTTGGCGGAAATCTTGCACAGATATGTCTTGAAGCATGCAAAAAGGCAAAGGAAATGGGACTTACAGTCAGCTGCGACCTGAATTACCGCAAGAATCTTTGGTCGAGAGCAGAGGCAAAGAAGACTATGGAGGAGCTGCTTACATATGTTGACGTACTTATTGCCAACGAGGAGGATTCCGCAGATGTGCTGGATATCCATGCATCAAATACCGATATTATCTCGGGAAAGCTCAGCAGAGAAGGATATATTGAGGTTGCCGATAAGATCAGTAAGAAGTATAATATCGGAACTGTTGCAATTACGCTCAGAGAGAGCATCAGTGCGTCGGATAATGACTGGTCAGCACTTCTTTACCAAAACGGAGAGGCTTATTTCTCAAAGAAATACCGCATTCACATCGTTGACAGAATCGGCGGAGGAGACTCCTTCGGAGCAGGACTTATATATTCGCTGAATGCGGGTTTTGATGCACAAAAGACTATCGAATATGCGGCTGCCGCATCCTGTCTCAAGCAGACCATAGAGCTTGATGTTAACCTTTCAAAGCCAAAGGATATTCTGGCACTTGTTGGAGGAGACGGCTCGGGCAGAGTTCAGAGATAAAATGTTTGAAAAACTTGAAGTATTCGACAGTCGGCATATGATCGTGGGCGAATGCCCCACATGGGATGAGAAAAATAGGGTTTTCTATAATGTGGATATCAGGGGCAAGTGCTTTTATGCAACCGATTATGAGAGCGGTGTATCGGAGAAATTTGATGTTCCGCAGTTGCTGGGTTGCATGGCTTTATGTGAAGACGGCGATCTGATAATGTCAATGGAGGACGGAATTTACTTCCGAAATCCAGAGGGCACTCTTACTCTTGCTCACAGATCTTGTGAAATCAAGGGACTGAGATTTAATGACGGCAAGGTCGGCCCCGATGGCTCTTATTATGTGGGAACTGCAGATGATAATGGCAAGGGTGCTTTTTACCGCTTGTCGAATGGCACGCTCACAGAGCTTTTTGACGGTTGCGGCTGCTCAAATGGACTTGATTGGAGCACAGACACAAAAAAGCTTTACTACTGTGATTCCCGAAAGCAAAAAATCGAAGTTTTTGATTTTTCACTTGAGGATCACGGTCTATCAAACCGTAAAAGCATATTGGATATTCCCGAAAAAGACGGCAGTGCGGATGGAATGAGCATCGATGCCGTAGGAAACCTCTGGGTAGCGATCTGGGGTGGCTGGTGTGTTTTGAATGTAGAGGCGGCAACGGGCAGAATTCTCAAAAAAATAGAGCTTCCCGTAGAAAAGGTCAGCTCCTGTTGCTTTGCAGGGGATGATATGAGAGATCTCATTATCACTACAGCATCGGTTAGAACATCCCTTGATGAACAGCCACAGGCGGGAAATACTTTTGTTTATCGCTCTGATATTCCGGGAGTTTATATAAACCGTTATAAGAAATAACTTTATATTGAGAGGAATTCAAGATGAAAAAAGCAATATTTGTAACTGCAGGAGCTGCAGGCACGGGATTTGCAATTGCAGAACGTTTTGCAAAAGAGGGAAAAGATGTTTTCGTTTCTGCTCGAAAGATAGAAGAGGCAATAAGTGCGGCAGAAGCTATTTCTGCAAAATACGGAGTGTTTTCAAAGGGCTATGCGTTCGATCTCAGGGATAGAAAGTCAATCGTGGAAACATTCAAGGATATAGATTCCATGGGTTATTATGTTGAAACAGTTTGTCACAATGCGGCAAATCTTCATCTGGCAAAGGATCCATCAAAAGGAATCGACTTTTTTGACATAACGCCCGAGGAGTTTGCCGAAGTTCTTGAAGCTAATGTTATCGGTAATTTTACTATTGTGAGGGAAGCGGCTCTTCGTATGAAGGAAAACGGTGGCGGAGCATTTGTTTTCATTAGCTCAAATTCCGCTGTTCGCCCTAACCCCAACCGCATAGCTTATGTTACTTCAAAGGGCGGTATCAACTCAATGTCAAAGTCCATTGCTGTGGACCTTGGAAAATACGGGATCCGCAGTAATGTTGTAATGCCGGGAACTATCAAGACTGCTCGTTGGATTGCGATGGGTGACAAGCAGATCTCAAACGGCACGATGACTCCAATCGGAGATATTTCGGATTTTGAGGATATCGCAAATGCCGCTTGGTTCTTCGGTTCGCAAGAGTCGAAAAATGTCACCGGCACCGAGCTTATGGTAGACGGTGGTATGAGCACTCAGATATATCCGGAGATACTCAACAAATACCGTGCCGAGGATATTGCAAGGCAGGAGGCAACAAAAAAGTGAAGATAATTTTAGGTGCAATAAAAGAGTTTAACGACGATGCCCTGATGCTTGCAAAGCAGCTCGGTTCAGAGGGCTTTCATTTCAATACACCGCCCATCGCAACAGCGGACGAGGATTATTGGACCGAGCGTTCGCTCAGATGGCTGAAGGAATATACCGAAAAATTTGGTCTCAAGCTCGAGATGATAGAGAACGTTCCGATACGATTCCTCGACAAGGTTATAATGGGACTTCCGGGACGTGATGAGCAGATCGAAAACTACATAAAAACAATTCATAATATGGGAAAGGTTGGAATTCCGATTTTAGGTCACCATTTCTGTCCCACATGGGCTTGGAGAACAAGCATCACAAAGCCTTACCGCGGCGGTGCTACTGTTTCTGCATACCGCAAGGCTGATGAGGCGAGTGTTCCCAATGCTTACGCTGTAAGTAAGTACCATATGGTTACAATGGACGAAAATGCAGTTCCTCCCACAAGAGAGATGCTTTGGGAGAACTTCGAGTATTTCATAAAGGCGGTTATTCCCGAAGCCGAAAAGGCGGGAATTAAACTAATAACCCACCCCTCAGACCCGCCGCTCCCTGAGGTTGCAGGCGTGTCGAGAATACTCATCTCAAAGGAAGACTTCCTTAAAGCCGAGAAGATAGCGAACAATTCCGCGTGGGGCATCAACTTCTGCATGGGAACTTTCTCACAGCTTGGCGGTGAAGAAGCTGTTCTTGACATGATTAATGAATTCGTGCCGAAAAACAGGATCCACATGGTTCACTTTAGAGACGTTCAGGGAACACTTGAGGATTTCAGCGAATGTTACTTGGGTGAGGGACGCTATAACCCCTCAAAAATAATGTGTGCTCTCCACGAAAAGGGATATAATGGTCTTGTACTTGATGATCACGTCCCATACCTTACAAATGACACAAGATGGGGCCACACATCAAGAGCATATGAGTTTGGATTCCTTTGTGGTATGGCAAATATGATGAAATACCGCGAGAACTGAAAAATCTAAATAGTAAATCAAAAAAATTATAAATCAAATGGAGAAACAAAAATGAAAAGCGGAAAAAAAGACAACATGAATTTAAAAGTAGCATATATCGGCGGAGGTTCAAGATTCTGGGCAATGAATTTGTTCAGAGAGCTTATGCTTGAGCCAAGACTCGGCGGTGAGATGAGACTTTACGATATTGATAAAAAGGCAGCTGAGGACAATGCTGCGCTCGGTAATATGCTTGACGAGATATCCGATCATTACGAAAACGGTGAAAAGCAGCCAAACAATGACAGAATCAAGAATAACTGGACATATAAGGCGGTTGACGATCTTGCCGAAGCACTGACAGGTGTTGACTTCGTATTTATTTCGGTTCTTCCGGGAACATTTGATGAGATGGAGAGCGACGTACACGTTCCCGAAAAATACGGTATTTATCAGTCTGTAGGTGATACGACCGGTCCCGGCGGTATCATCAGAGCACTGAGAACTATCCCGATCTATGAGGGATTTGCAAAGGCAATTAAGGAGAATTGTCCCAATGCTTGGGTAATCAACTATACTAACCCCATGACAGTTTGTATGCGTACACTTTATAAGGTGTTCCCCGAAATCAAGGCGTTCGGTTGCTGCCATGAGGTGTTCGCAACTCAGACACTTATGTGCAATGCACTTAAGGACGTTCTCGGTATTGAGGATGCAAAGCGTGATGACCTTGTTATTAACATTGTTGGTGTAAACCACTTTACATGGCTTACAAAGGCTCAGTTTGGCGATATCGATATGTTTGACGTTTACCGTAAGTATATCGAAAAGCACCCCGAGGGAGTTTACAAGTACTGGGGCGAGCCTTCTATGGAGCAGGTTAAGTTCAATCTGTTCAAGCGATTCGGTGTGATTGCCGCAGCAGGCGACAGACACCTTTCCGAGTTTATCCCCGGCTATCAGTACCTCAATTCTCCCGAACAGGTTAAGGATTGGGATTTCTTCCTGACAACTGTTAAGTCAAGAAAGGAAAAGATGGCAAGACAGTTCGGTGAGCGTGAGAAATACCTCAACCGTGAGGCAAGATTCCGCGTTGAACACACAGGAGAGGAAAGTACTCGTCAGATGCTGGCGCTTCTGGGCGTAGGAGACCTTGTAACAAACGTAAACATTCCCAACTACGGTCAGATCTCCAATCTGCCTCTTGGTGCTATCGTTGAAACAAATGCCGCATTCAGATACGGCTCAATCACTCCTCTGCTTGCGGGTGAGATTCCGGTAGGAGTAAGATCAATGGTGCTCAGAATCGTTGACGAGCAGGAAACGGTCGTTGAGGGAGCGCTTGAGCGTGATCTTGAGAAGGTATTCCGAGCATTTGTCAATAATCCTCTTGTTAAGATACCAATGGACAAGGCAAGGGAGCTTTATAAGGAAATGCTGGAGAATACAAAGGAATATCTCACAATGTATGATCTGAGTCAGATAAAATAAGTTATATTGTGTGTTTCCCGTGCAGAAACAAATAAACTCGATTTTTGAAAGGAATAAAATAATGAAAATTAAAGTATTTGCATTGTTGTGTACTGTCCTGTTTATTCTTACCTGTTTTATAGGCTGCGGTGGCAATGATGTTGGCAATACATCGGATGTTGGTGGTGCCGAGGACGTGATATCTACTAAGGTCAATAATATCAAAAATATTTCCGATTATGCCATAGTAAGAAGTGCAGATGCATCAGAGCGAGTAAAGGAAGCTGTGAAAGCTCTGGATGCTGCAATCAGAGAAGCAACCTCAGAACGTCTTTATACTGTGGTAGATACAAAAAAAGAAACACAGTATGAGATTCAGATAGGAAACACCTCAAGAAAAAGTCTTGATGCTTCCAAGCTTGAAAATTCACAGTTCGTTATCAAGCAGATCGGGGATAAGATAGTAATTACAGGCGGCTCGGATCTTGCTATCGAAAAGGGTGTTCAGTATTTTATCGAGCACTACATAAGCAAAGAAAAAGGTGTTACTGTTCCCGGCGGTGAAGGAGTAAGAACAAGAGACGAAAATGTCTTTTCTAAGATCGATATTGGTGGCAATAATCTTAAAGACTATGTAATTTCGGGAATTCTTTATGATGTGGACCTGAAGCAGGTGCCTTCAGGCTCTACTTCTGTTATGGAAGCAGAAAGACTTGCGGATTTTTCCGCAAAGATCGAGCAGGCAACATATTTGACTCTTCCAATTGTTGCAAGTGAAAACCTTTCCGAGCATAATGGCAAATACATTATGCTTGATGACACAAATTCCGATTTCACAAGCTATGAAATTAAGGTTGAGGACGGAAATATAATTCTTTATGCAAATTATTATTCCCTTGATGACTGTATAAACAGCTTTTTTGCTGATTTTCTCGGCTATGACCTTAAGGAAGAAAAAATAACAGGTTCACAAGCGGTAAGCATCACCGAGGGTAGAAAATATGATGTTGAAAAAACTGCCATCTATAGCAAGGAAAAGCTTTATGAAGTTCTTGAAATGGCATACAACAATGATGATATGCTTATAGTAGGTCAGCATATGAATCAGACAATTCCGATAGGTGAAGTGTTTGACTGGGATATGAATGCTTTTGTTGAGGAATGCGGAGTAGAGCCTGCGCTTCTTGGTTGGGATGTTGTGGGAACTATGATATATCCCCAGAATCTGAAGAGCCTTGAAAGTGCAAGAGTAAAGATTGCATACCAGCTGACAGAATTTATGCGTAGCGGCGGTATCGTAACCCTCTCTCCCCACTACCCAAATCCTTTGGATGAAGAACCTGTCCCCGGAAACTCAATTAAGGGTGATCTTGGCCATGAGGACAAGTGGGAGGAGCTTTTTACTGAAGGAACCGAAATCAATACAAGATTTATGGGATATCTTGAGCAGCTTGGAGATTTCTTTGAAATCCTTAAGCAAAACGGCGCACCTGTAATTTTCCGTAACCTTCTTGAGTCTAACGGAAACTGGACATGGTACTGCATCGGTCAGACAAATGCATCCGGTGTTGAAAAGAAGATTGATCCTAAATATATAAAGGATCTTTGGATACTTATTTACGACTATCTTGTTAATGAAAGAGAAATTAACAATCTTATTTGGCTCTATGCTCCCAATGTAATGGCTCGCGGCGGCGGAGCCTTTGTAGGCGATGTTATGGATTGTTATCCCGGTAATGAATATGTTGATATCGTTGGTGTTGACTGGTATCCGGACGAGATCGGTCAAAAGGTTCCTGACACTCTCCTTACATCCTATGAGGATCTGGTTAAGACAGGTAAAATATTTGTATATGGAGAGCTTAGCGCCGGCTCAAACCGTACGGTTGGAGACAATTATACCTTTACAACAGAGGATTATGACGAAATGTTGATGAGATTTACCGAGCTTGGTGTAAAGTCGGCATACACTCTTGCGTGGTCAAGCTGGGATACACCCGAAGGTCGAGTAAAGCTGACTATATATGAAATGGGTATGGGAGATAGATTCTATTATAATAATGACACCTATCTTGATAAGTCCGAAACATATGAGCTTCTTTATGATTGATCTGAAAATCAACGTAAATAATATTCAAAAATAAACACTTTGGCATAGGTATGCTTTCCCGTGTTTTATGGGGAGGCTTCCTATGCCTTACTAAAAGAAAAAGGATATAATAATGAAGGAAAATTTACTCACTGTTAAAGTAAACGGAAAAAATATAAACGAATATGTGATTTCGGGGTATCTTTATAACGGAGATGACGCTGAAAGACTTTCGCAGTTTGCGTCAAAAATCGAAGAGGCGACATCATATAAGCTTCCCGTTATCGAAAATGAAAAGCTTTCCGAATACAATGGAAATTACATCTTTCTTGACGATACCAATACCGATTTTGCAAACTATAAGATAAAGGTTGAGAACGGAAATATCATTCTTTTTGCCAATTATTATTCCCTTGATGATTGCATAAACTCATTTTTTGCAGATATTCTCGGATATGACCTTGACGGTGGCAAAATAACAGGCTCAAATGAGGTGAATGTCACAGAAGGGAAGAGCTATTCTGTCCAAAAGTCTGCTATATATTCAAAGGAAAAGCTGATGAGAGTTCTTGATGAGCTTTATAATGACAACAACAGAATAATCGTTGGTCAGCATATGAATCAAGGTTATCCGATCGGAGAGGTTTTCGACATTGAAACAAAGGCTTTTACGGAAGGCTGCGGAGTTGAGGCGGCTATGTACGGTTGGGACTGCGTTGGAACTATGATCTACCCAAAAAACCTGAGAAACATAAATAGCGGAAGAGTAAAGCTTGCATATCAGATGATCGAATATATGCGTGACGGAGGTATAATAACTCTTTCTGCACATTTTCCAAGTCCAGCCGAGGCAGAGCCTCAGCCCGGATCTTCAATCAAGCATCTGTTCCCAAGGCGTGATGCCGATTGGCAGGATCTTTTAACCGAGGGAACAGACACAAACAAGAGATTTTGGGGCTATTTAACACAGCTTGGCGATCTTTTGCAGATATTTAAGGATAACGGTGCACCGATCATTTTCAGACCTCTGTTTGAGCAAAACGGCGGCTGGACTTGGTACGGTATGACATACAAGAATGCTGACGGCATAACCTGTATGTATCCTTCCGAATATCTTAAGAAGACTTGGTATATGATGTACGATTATCTTGTTAAGGAAAGAGGAATTGATAATCTGATCTGGGAATTTGCTCCCAATGTTATGAAGCGTCCAAAACCGGGAGATTATTGGATTTGTCCTGTTATGTATTGCTATCCCGGTGACGAATACTGCGACATAGTTGGTGTTGACTGGTATCCCGGAAAGGCTGGGGTGGAGGATCCCATTGATATGATATATGCTTATGAGGATATGACAGCTCCCACGGGAAAGATATTTGTTTACGGAGAGCTTAGCGCAGGTCCGGGGCTTCGCACGGTTGGAGATAATTATACCTTCACAGCAGAGGATTACGGCAATATGCTCAAGGATTTTGCCGCAAGGGGCGTAAAGTCTGCATATGCACTTACCTGGTCCAGCTGGAATACTCCTGCGGGCAGAGTTAAGCTCACTATGTATGAGATGAGCAAGGGAAAAGAGTTCTATGCAAATAATCCGGGCTTCCTTGATAAGGCGGCAACAAGGAAGCTTCTTTACAATTGATTTGCTGATATACTACAAAAGGAGACGGTAAAAATGAATAATTTTCTTACAGTTAAAGTAAATGGTAAAAATATAAGCGAATATGTGATTTCGGGTTATCTTTATAACGGAGATGATGCTGAAAGACTTTCGCAGTTTGCGTCAAAAATCGAAGAGGCGACATCATATAAGCTTCCCGTTATTGAAAATGAAAAGCTTTCCGAGCACAATGAAAATTACATCTTTCTCGATGACACAAATACCGATTTTACAAACTACAAAATAAAGGTTGAGAATGGAAATATTATCCTTTTCGCCAATTATTATTCCCTTGATGACTGCATAAAAGCATTTTTTGCAGATATTCTCGGCTATGATCTTGAAAGTGGCAAAATAACAGGCTCAAATGAGGTGAATGTCACAGAGGGAAAGAGCTATACTGTTCCTAAATCTGCTATATACTCAAAAGAAAAGCTTATGAGCGTTCTTGGTGAGCTTTATAATGACGATAGCAGAATAATCGTTGGTCAGCATATGAATCAGACTGTGCCGATCGGTGAACTTTTTGACAAAGAGACAAAGGATTTTGTTGAAGGTTGCGGAGTTGAAGCGGCTATGTACGGTTGGGACTGCGTTGGCCCTATGATTTATCCTCATAACAAAAGGAACATAAATAGCGGCAGAGTAAAGCTTGCATACCAAATGATCGAGTATATCCGCGACGGCGGTATTATAACCTTGTCGACACATTTTCCAAATCCCGCCGAGGAAAATCCTCAGCCTGGAAATTCAATTAAGCATCCCTTTCCCAGAGGAGATGAGGATTGGCAGGATCTTTTAACCGAAGGAACAGAAATTAACAAGAGATTTTGGGGTTATGTAACACAACTTGGTGATCTTCTTCAGATCTTCAAGGATAACGGAGCACCTATTATTCTTCGTCCCTTCTTTGAGTATAACGGAGCATGGACATGGTACAGAATGATATACAAGGATGCAAGCGGAAATTCCCGCAGATTCCCGCCTGAGTACTTGATAAAGACATGGAGAATGATGTACGATTACTTTGTAAAAGAAAGAGGAATCGACAACATGATCTGGCTGTATTCACCCAATGTAATGAAACGTGCTAAACCCGAGGATTATTGGGTATGTACCGTTACCTACGCTTATCCGGGAGATGAGTATGTTGACATTGTTGGTGTTGACTTTTATCCCGGTGCAGCAGCACAAAGTGACCCCACAGAATTGGTATATGCATATGAGGATATAACGAGGCCCACAGGAAAAATATTTGTGTACGGAGAGCTTAGCGCCAGTGATAACCGCACGGTTGGAGATAATTACACATTTACCGCAGAGGATTACGGCAATATGCTCAAGTACTTTGCCGAAAAGGGCGTAAAGGCTGCATATACTCTTGCGTGGTCAAGCTTTGATACTCCTAACGGCAGAGTTAAGCTTACTATGCATGAAATGAGCCGTGGAAAAGAGTTCTATGCAAATAATCCCGGATTCCTTGATAAGGCGGCTACAAAGAAGCTTCTTTATAGTTGATTTTTGTGATTGGACGCTCAAAATTGATTTTATAACATCGATTTTTCAAAGGAAAAATAAGGAGTAATATGGCAACGTATAAAGGAAAGAAAATTTTCGAATGTGATCTTTCTGCCAACAATCCGAGCAGAAAAAAATATCTTGATTGCATAAACGATTTTATTGAAAAGAAATTTGCCGAAAGTGTCGGTATCCGTGATGATTTCGCAAAGGATATTGCGTTTCAGCAAGAGGAATATCGCAAAAAGTTTGTTGAAATGATAGGTCAGCCTGTCGTTCCGTATCCTGATGACATACCGAATGTAAAAAAGACATTTCTGGGAAAAGACGATTTCTGCGATATCTACCGTCTTGAGATAGAAGTTATGCCCGATTTTTGGTTCTGGGGACTTTTTATGGTTCCGTTTAATGTTAAAAAGGCACCTCTTGTTATTGCTCAGCATGGTGGTTGGAGTACACCGGAGATATGTAGCGAATTTCTTGGAAACAGCAACTATAATTTCTTTACTAAGCGAGCGCTCGAGAGGGGGATGGCGGTTTTTGTGCCCCAGCTCTTGCTTTGGAAGCTGGATTTTGATACCTGCGAACGTCAGGAGATGCTGGATATAAAATTTGACAGAGGACGTATAGACAGAAGGCTGAAAATGCTCGGACTGAGCATCACGGGACTTGAGGTGTTCTGCATAAGACGGTCTATTGATTACCTACATTCCCTCGATTATATTGACGGAGATCGTACCGGCATGATGGGGGCTTCCTACGGCGGATATTTTACTCTTCACACGGCGGCGGCAGATCCCCGTATAAAATCTATATATGCGGTGGCATTTTTTAATGATCGAAGCCGAGACGGCTGCTACGATTGGTTTTATACCGATGCGGCTTATACCTTCTTTGATGCAGAGGTGGCAGCACTGTGTGCTCCCAGAAGATTACAGATAGACGTTGACAAAAAAGATACGGTTTTTGATTTTGCACACGTCGATGGGGAGGCGGAAAGAGCCGCACGGTATTACGCAAAATTCGGAGCGTCCGATTCCTTCCGTTTCACGCTGCACGAAAGCGGTCACCGATTTGACGAGAGCGAGAAGGGGTTCGAGTTCTTTTTCGACGGAATATGAAAGGAGAAATAAAAAATGTATAACATCAAATTGGAAACCTATGTGCCCGAGCCTAAACCCGCGCACAGCGACAGAATAATTGCGGCTCATTACTATGCTGCTTGGAAGAAGGGGGCTGCCAGGATTCACAATGCTTTTGATGATCTTCACGAATTTCCGGAAAGAACTCCGCTTTGCGGATATTATGACGAGGAGAATCCGGAATACTGCGATTGGGAAATCAAATGGGCGGTTGAGCACGGCATAAATTGCTTTATCCATTGCTGGTATAGAAATCTTGAGAATACCGGAAAGCCCGTGACCGAAAACGATCTTCGTTGCGGACATGCAATACACGAGGCACTTTTCAATGCCAAGTACAAAAACTTTATGAAGTTCGCCATAATGTTTGAGAACAGCAAAAGATGGGGAACATCGGATCCTGTGGATATCGTCGAAAACCTCATGCCATTCTGGACAGAGAACTATTTCAAAAAAGAGAATTACCTTGTTATCGATAATAAACCCGTACTTTTCGTTTACCTGCCGTCAAGACTTCTTGAAGCTATGGGCGGCCCCGAAACCCAGAAGAAAGCCTTTGATGCCTGCCGTGAGTATGCCGTAAAAGTGGGATTTGATGGTATGACCTTTGCAACTTTCAACTATGATATTTCGGATGCGGGAATGAAGACGGACTATGATAGTGGCTATGATTTCCGTTTTTGCTATCACAGCGGATATCATCCCCCTTACGATTTTCCTCCTCAGCAGGATGTGATCGACGGTCAGCTTGACGTGCTGAGAAGAAAGCTGGCGCAGGATCCTATGGGATTTGTTCCTACTCCCTCCTGCTTCCTCGACACCACACCGAGACGCAGTCAGCGATGGATTGATATGGGATATAATTATAAGAATGCTTATAATTTCTGCTACAAGCTTGATGCTGAAAATTATAGAATAATTCTTCGTAATATGAAGAAAATGACAGATGCATTACCCGATGGCGCTTGGGGCAAGAAGATATTTATGATTGATAACTGGAATGAATGGGACGAGGGCCATTATGTTGCGCCTTCCCATGAATTTGGTTTCAAATATCTTCAGGCTATTCGTGAAGAACTTACTTTTAGAGATAACTTGCCCGACTACAGAATGCCGCAGGATATCGGACTTTCGAATTTCAATAAATCCTGGGGCTCTCCGGACCTTTCTGATAACTGTCGGAAAAAATTTGGTGTAGACTACGATTGATTTAAAAGGTGTTTCTAAACATCACAAGGAAAGTAAAATATATGCGTTGTAAATTCTACGAAAGAAGGAAAAGAAAATGAAAAAATATGATATTGCCGCATATGTGTGGCCTGCATACACCGGCGATGAGGTCAGAACAAGAATGTTCTGGCCGCAGGGCATGGGTGAATGGCAGACTGTAATGAACACGTTCAAGCGTTACCCGAATGATTCCTGGCCTCGCCGTCCCCTTTGGGGATAT